>JABSQW010000055.1 GCA_013215605.1 Myxococcales bacterium | reverse complement strand
GACGTCCGCGAGGCAGAACGCGGCCGAGATCGGGTACGAGGGCTCGATCCTCTCGTCCCCCCAGGCCTCGGCGTCGAACTCGTCGAGTACAGGGTCGCCGCGCTCGGCGCGTTCGACGCTGTGGTCGAAATCGACCTGTACGAGGCGAAAGCCCGCGGGAGTCTGCGCGGGGTGGATGCTCGACACGAACTGGACGGTCGTGAGTCCTAGCGGGTGCGGATCGCGCGCCGCGAGGTCGAGAACGACGTCGCCGCCGAAACCGACCTGGCCGCGAACCTCGTCGTAGCCGCGCTGCAGAGAAACGTCGGCGCGTTCGAAGCGGAAACCGAAGCGCGATGCGAGCGCCTGGCCGGCCGCGGCATTGTCGATCGCGGCGTTTACGAGAAGCCCGCGCGGCCGCAGGCCGCTGCGGCACTCGAGGCGGGTCTGCGCGAGGTTGACCTCGCCCCAGGGCGTCTCGGGAAAGCAGTAGAACGACCAGCTGACCACGGCTGGGAGCGTGGGGTGGAGCGCCGGCGGCATCATCTCGCAGATGTCGTCGCTGTCGATCTCGTAGAGGACCTGCAGGACGGAGGCTCCCGGCAGTACGAGGGCCTCGCTGTCGAAGTCTTTCAGCGTGGGTGCGCCGCGTTCGAAATTGGTGACGCTTGCAGTTCCCCGGAGCATCAGGCCCCTCCGTTGGCGAAGGCCGGCATCACCTCGCGGGCGAACAGCCGCAAACTGTCGAGCACCTGTTCCTGCGGAAGCAACTCGCACGCATTGATGAGGAAGTTCACCTCGTCGACGCCCACGGACTCCCAGCGCTTCGCGGCTTCGATGATCGACCCGGGGTCGCCGATGCAGACCCCTTCGGGCACACCGTACTGGGCGCCGGGGTTGCCTCCGCCCTTCGACCCCGAAGGCGCCACGAGGCCCGCGAGCGACTGATAGGCCGTGGTGGGAAAGGCCTCGCGCGTGAAGAGCAGATGCGAATTCAAGAGACCAAACATCCCGAGGAACTGCATTCCCCGCTGCGCCCCGGTCGCGAGGTCCTCGTGGCAGTGCATGAAGTTCAGGGTGGCGACGCGATCGTTGACTCTGCCGACGGGGTTCGACTGCTGGATGCGCCGGTGGTACGCCTTCGTGCGCCGTTCTTGTTCGCCGAAGCTCGCCGCGGCGACTCCCAGGCAGCCGAGGCCGCGCTCGGCGGCGTCGAGTTCGGTACCCGCGCTCGTGACGGTCACCCACATGGGAGGGTGGGGCTTTTGGACCGGTTTCGGGAGTACCGCGCGCTCCGGCATGCTGAAGCAGCCTCCGTCGTACGAGAGGCGCTCCTCGGTCCACATCCGCGGAATGATGCGCACGTACTCGTCCCAGTCCTTCTTCGTGGCGTCGGGATCCGCCTCGAAGCCCCCGAGCTCGGTCCACGTCGACGATCGCGCCGTTCCGAACTCGAGACGGCCACCGGAGACGATGTCGAGCATCGCCGCGCGCTCGGCGACGCGAATCGGGTGATTCATCTCGGGGACGCACACCACGGCGCCGTGCCCGACGCGGATGTTCTTCGTCTGCATCGCGCACGCCGTGAGGAAGACCTCGGGCGCGCTGCAGTGCGAGTAGCCCTCGAGGAAGTGGTGCTCGACGGCCCAGACGGTGGTGAAGCCGAGCTCGTCGGCGAGGCGCACCTGCTCGAGGGCGTTCATGACGACCTGCGTCTCGGCTTCCGGCGTGAAGGGACGCGGCGTAGCGAGTTCGTGAAAGATGCCGAATTTCATGGGGGTGGGTTCCGTCGTGGGTGTCGGCTCGGTGGAATCGCCAGGCGCCGCGGGGCGCATTCTGGCACGACTGGATGGTCGGCTGCAGAGACTTCGATTCGCGTTGGAGGCAACTGGAAGCCGAGAGACGCGTCACGATGGGGTAGGGTCGGGATCGGCGTCGTCCGGAGCGCCCGTGCGGAGTACGTCGGGCTCGATGTAGATGATTCGCGCTTCGGGCACCTCGGCGCGGATACCTCCCTCGATCTCGTCGATCTTCGCGGCCACCTGGACGAACTCGAAGGACGGGTCGAGGGCAACTTTCGCGCCGACGAGAATCTCGTCGGGGCCGAGGTGTTGGGTTCTGAGGTGCACGAGATCGAGCACGCCCGGGGTCGTCTTGATCGAGCGGACGATCTTCTCGCGGGCCGCGGGTGCAACCGATTCGCCGATGAGCAGGCTCTTCATCTCGATCGCAAGAAAGACCGCAATCGCGCCGAGGAGGATTCCGATCGCGATGCTGCCGAGCGAATCGAAACGGGGATCGCCGGTCAGCTGGGCGAGTCCGATGCCGGTGAGCGCAAAGAGCAGGCCGATGAGCGCGCCGAAGTCCTCGAGGAGCACCACGGGGAGTTCGGGACTCTTCGAGTTGCGCAGGAACGCCCACCACGTCGCCTTGCCGCGCACGCGACGCGCCTCGCGCACGGCGTTGGCGAACGCGAGGGCCTCGAGGATGGACGCCACGACGAGGATCGCCACGGCGATCAGCGGCGAGTTCAGCTCGTGGGGATGGCGCAGCTTGTCGACGCCCTCGAAGATGGCGAAGAGCGAGCCGAGCGCGAACATGACGAGTGCGACGACGAAGGCGTAGAAGTACCGCTCGCGCCCGTAGCCGAAGGAGTGCTCCGGCGTCGGCGCGCGCTGTGCGGAGTGTCCGCCGTACAGGAGCAGGGCCTGGTTGCCCGTGTCGGCGACGGAGTGGATGGACTCGGCGAGCATCGACGCGGCACCGGTGAGCGCGTAGCCGATGAACTTCGCGATGGCGATGCCCGAGTTGGCCGCGAGGGCCCAGAGAACCGCGCGGCGTCCGCCGTCGTGCATGGCGTCTCCCCTGATTGCCGAAGAACGGGAGCGTTGCAGAGCATCGCTTCCGCGGCCAACCGTGTTTCGTTTAGACTCTACCCGCCGCCGCTCCACAGGCGACGTCTGCCACAAGGGACGCATGATCGACGAGACCTCCGAACGCCTCGCCATCGAAGCCCTGGTTGCCGAGTTCGCCTGGCGGATCGATCACGGGGAGGCCGCTCGTGTACCCGAGCTGTTTACGCAGGACGGGCGCTTCGCTGTGCCGGGCAGCGCCGTCGAGGGTCAGGATCAGCTCGCCGAGGCCTTCTCGGCGCGGGAGCGACAGAGCCACACCACGCGCCATGTCTGCACGAATCTGCGCCTCGAGATCCTCGCCGAGGACCGCGCGCGCGGGACCGTGCTCGTGACCCTCTACCGCCATGATCGCGAGAGGCTCGGCGAACTGACGCCGTTCGCCGTGAACGACTACGAGGACCGCTACGAGCGTGGCGTCGATGGGCGCTGGCGGTTCGCCGAACGCTGCGTGGTGCCCATCTTTACACGCCCGGCGGCCGAAGAAGACGCCGCCCCCGAGACTCGCAGCTCGCGAACCAGGCGAGCGTAAACGTCTCGAAGCTCGGATTCGACGCGATCACGACACCGGCGAGTTCGAACGCGACACAGCGGATCAACGGGCGATCGTTCTACGGCTGCTTCGGCGGCGGCCAACCGGGAACGAGCTGCTTCTTCGCGCACCAGCGGAGCGCATCGACCGGCTCGCCGAGAAACTCGTCAGCCTCGGGATCGCTCGCGAGCCACGCAATCACCGCGGCGGGAACTTCCGCCGGAGCTCCTTTGTAGTGCTTGAGATAGGGGGGGTCCTCGCCGTCGGGATGGAGCGCCTTTTGTGCTTCGGTCAGCACGTAGCCCGGGTTCAGGTTGAAGGCGCGGATTCCCCGATCGCCGAACTCGGCGTTCAGGATTCCCGCCATGCGGGTGAACGCACCCTTCGAGGCCGCGTACGCGAAGCCCCAGCCCCCTTTTCCAGTCGGAGCGGGCGGGTCGAGGAGCGCCGAGCCCGACGTCATGTTGATGATGGTGCCACCGCCGTGGTCGAGCATGTGGGCGACGACCTTCTGCGTCAGGTGGAGCTGAGCGAAGACGTTGCCCCGGAAGATCTTGTGCATCGCGTCCTGTGGGATCTCGAGGAAGGGCTCCATCAGCCCGGGGCCCTGGTAGATGCCGTTGTTCAGGAGGACGTCGATGCCGCCCCATTCGGCGAGTGCCCGCTCGACGGCGGAGTCGATCGTGCCCTCGTCCATCAGGTCGAGGCGGATCGGGAGGGCCTTGCGTCCGAGCGCGCGGACTTCTTCGGCGGTTCGCTCGATGCTCCCCGGCAGTGCGATCAGGCCGGACTCGGCGGACGTCGCGGCGTAGTCGCGCTTCTCGCCCTCTTTGACGGTGCGCGCCGTGACGACGATGTCGAAGCCCTTCTCGGCCAGGGCGAGTGCGCTGGCCCGGCCGATGCCGCGGCTCGCGCCCGTGATGAAGGCGTTTCCTCTCGCCATGGATCCTCCGATTCGGTTGAGAGCCGTCAGACTACCTCGCAGTATCGCTTCGCGGAACCACCTGCTTCGTCTAGAATCAGCGGGGTCGATCCGCAGGCGAATGAAACCAGAGGCAGCGACCTCCGAGGGAAAGGGGCAGGACATGGCAAAGGCCGTAGTGAAGCGTGATTACAAGGTGAGCGCCGATGAGCTGTGGGCGGTGGTCGGAGACTTCGGAAACACGGCCTGGGTGCAGGGCGCTTCCGACACCGAGATCGAGGGCAGCGGCGTTGGCATGGTTCGGGTCTTCAAGATGGGCGACGACCCTGGAATTCGCGAGAAGCTCGAGACGATCGACCACGCCAGCCGAACGCTCACGTACTCGATCGGCGACAACCTTCCGCTGCCCGTAAAGAACTATATGTCGAAGATGGTCGTCACGGCGGCGGGCGACGGCTGCCAGCTCGAGTGGAGCTGCACCTGCGATCCCGATGGCGTCAGCGAGGAAGAGGCTGCCGCGAGTGTCGAGGGCATGTACGGCGCCATGACAGGCTGGATCGCCGACCTCGTCGAGAAGGCCTGAGCACTCGGCCGCAAGCGGGGAGGGGACGCGCGTGAAGGCGGTTCGGGTCGAGGACGGTTCGTTGGGTGTCGCGAACGTCGCGGCGCCCTCGGGCGACGGCGTGCGGATCAAGGTGCGCTCGGCGGGAATCTGCGGATCGGACCTCCACATGCTCGACCTCGGCATGGTCGCGCCGGTCACGTTGGGTCACGAGATCGCCGGCGAGCTGTCGGACGGAACGCCGGTGGCGGTCGAGCCCCTCGGACCGTGCGGACACTGCGCGTACTGTGTCGCTGGTGACTACAACCTCTGCGTCATGGGGTCCGAGATGATCTACGGCGTCCTCCGCGACGGCGGCATGGCGGAGGAGATGCTGGTCCCCGAACGCAGTCTCGTGTCGCTCCCGCGCGGCGTGAGAGCCGTCGACGCCTGCCTCGTCGAGCCCCTCGCCGTGGCCGTTCACGGCCTGCGCGCGATCGAACTCCGTGGCGATCAGCGGGTCGCCGTGATTGGCGGGGGTGCGATCGGACTCTGCGCGGTGGCGGCGGCGCGGCCGAGCGGAGGCGACGTGGCGCTCGTGGCGCGCCACGATGCGCAGCGCGCCGCCGGTGAACGCCTCGGTGCAAAGCTCGACACCGAGGGCAGCTACGACGTGGTGGTGGACGCCGCCGGAACCCGCAGCTCCCTCGAGCAGGCGGCCGAGCTGTGTCGCCCCGGCGGTACGATGGTGCTGCTCGCCAGCTACTGGGGTGGCATGGAGATGCCCGGCATGACGATCTGCGCGAAGGAGATCCGCATCGTCCCGTCGGCGATGTACGGCCGCCGCGGTCTCGCCCGCGATGTCGACGTCGCCGCGTCGCTCCTCGGGGGGTTCCCCGACATTCCCGACGCCATCATCAGCCACCGGCTGCCACTCGACGCCGCCGTCGAGGCCTTCGGGGTCGCTCGCGATCGCAAGGCCGGCGCGCTGAAGGTCGTACTGGAACCGTAGTTTGCGGGGATTCGATCCAGGCGGAGCCTGGATCGGCCCGGGCGACGTTCGCCTGCGGCTCACTGCGTACGCTTCGCCTTGCTTGGGTCGCCCGACCTCCGAACTCTAGGTTTCGTTGGACGCCAAGTAGATCGAGTGCTTCGGCTGCGCGAACACGCGCTCGACCTGCGGGATGAAGTGGTCGATGGGCAGGGTGTCGTAGTCGGAGTCGAAGCAGTTCTGGTCGTATCGGCCACAGAACTCGACGGTCTCCTTCCAGTGCTCGTTCTCCTTGTAGCGGTCGCGCAGATGGCGATCGAGACCGAGGTGGTGGAAGAAGTAGTAGCCCTGGAAGATCCCGTGGTGCTTGACGATCCAGTGATTCTTCTCGGACACGAAGGGCTCGAGCACCACAGCCGCGAGCTCCGAGTGGTTCGCACAGGCGAGCGTGTCGCCGATGTCGTGAAGCAGCGCGCAGACCACGTACTCCTCGTCGCGACCGTCGCGTTCTGCGCGCGTCGCCGATTGCAGGCTGTGGGTGAGGCGGTCGACCGCATAACCGCCGGTTTCGCCCGCGAGCAGCTTGAGGTGTGTGAGGACGCGAGCGGGGAGTCCGCTTCCGAACTCGAGGGTGCGTTTCATGATGAGCGCGTAGTCGTCTCGCGTTGCGTCCTGCATGCGTGTGAAGTTCGTGTTCTTGCGCGTGTCGGCGGACATGGCGGACTCCCTAACGTCTGGAGACAAGATAGCAGCTGTGTGCCTCCTGAGTTCGAAGTGCGGAGGTCGCCGTCGATGTGAGTTCGCTTAGCGGAGGAGGGCGCGTTGCCAGCGACCGCTGTGGAAGCGCCAGGTGAGGAGGGAGGCTTTGACGATGTAGTCGCCGATCAGAGCGGCGAAGATCCATTCGACGGGGAGGTCGAGGAGGGAGAAGGTGACGGCGAGGGTCGAGCGGACGAGGAGCATGCCCGCGAGGACGGTGTAGAGGGGGAACCTCGTGTCGCCGGCGCCGCGCAGCGCGCCGGCCAGGGTGAACTCGATGGCCATGAGGGGCTGGACGGATCCCAGGATGTAGATGAACACGACGCTGAGGCGGACGACCTCGTCGTCGTCGATCATGAAGCGCGCGATGGGTTCGGCGGCGAGGACGATCAGCAGACCGAAGATCGACATCGCGGCGATACTGATCCCCATCGAGCGCCAGCCACTGCGGGAGGCGCCCGAGGGGTCGCGCGCGCCCAGGTGTTGGCCCACGAGCGTCGACGCGGCGATCGAGAAGCCGGAGCCCACGACGAACGAGAACGAGAGAATGCGCACACCGACGCCGTACGCCGCGTAGGGCTCCGTCCCGTAGAACGACACGATGAACAGGAACAGCACGAAACCGACCTGGAACACGAGTTGCTCGAGGCCCGCCGGAGTTCCGATGCGCGCGATCCGCAGGATGCGTGCTCGCGTGAGGGCACCCGAACCGCCGCGCTTCACGAGCAGCTTTCCGCTCCACCAGCGCCACAGGAAGACCGCCGAGCCGATCGTGAATGCGCCGCCGCCCGAGAGCGCCGCGCCCTTGATGCCGAGTCCTTCGAAGCCGAACGCGCCGAAGACGAGGGGAAAGAGCAGGGCGACGTTCAGGACGTTCGCGAGGCCACCGATCCAGAGCGGCGTGCGGGTGTCGCCCGCCGCGCGTACGGCCGCGCCGAGCGCGAAGAACACCGCGAAACTCGGATTGAAGAGCATGAGCCAGCGGATGTAGGTGGTGGTGAGCTCGCGCGTTGCGTCGTCGAGTTGAAAGATGGCCGCGAGCTGCGGAGCGATCAGCAGCCCCAACGCGCCCGCCGCAGTGGCCACCGCGATGCACAGGATCAGCGACGCGCGTGCCACATGCTCGGCCTCGGCGCGATCGCCCGCGCCCCACGCCCGCGCCACGAGCGCGGTCGTAGCGGCGCTGATCGCCATCAAGACCGCCTGCAGGATGAAGAAGATCCGCTCCCCCGCGGTTGCGGCGGCGAGGGCCGACGCGCCCAACGTGCCCACCGCCACGCCGTCGACGATGCCGACGGTCGAGTGGAGGAGGTTCGCGGCGATGGCGGGTCCGGCGAGCTCCCAGATGCCCAGGCTGACCGCGGGTACGTGTTCGCTGGATCCATCGCTCGGCGGCGGCTGCGGCGCGGGATCAGGGATGCTGGCTGCTCACCGAGACCGATTCCCCGGTCATGAAGCTCGCGAGATCCGACGCAAGGAAGACGATGACGTTCGCGATCTCCCAGGGCTCGGCCGAGCGATTCAGTGCCTCCCGGGCGATCAACCCATCGAGGAACTCGTCCGACGAGACCTTCGCGAGGTTCGTGTGGATCGCGAGACTCGGCACCACCGCGTTCACGCGCACGCCCACCGCGGCGCCCTCCATGGCCGCCACGCGGGTGAGCGCGAGCACGCCCGCCTTCGCCGCGGAGTAGTGGGCCTGGCCCGCCTGGGCGCGCCAGTTCACGACGCTGCCGACGTTCACGATCGAGCCCTTCTCGCGGCTCACCATGTGGCGCATGGCTGCGCGCACGCAGCGGAACGTGCCGGTGAGGGTCACGTTGATCACGGCGTTCCACTCGTCGTCGCCCATGTCGATGATGTTCGCGGTTCCGCCGAGGCCCGCGTTGTTTACCAGGACGTCGACGTGACCCATCTCGGCTTCCGCGTAGGCGAACATCGCCTGCACCGCGTCTTCGTCGGTCACGTCGCACGCGAACGCCGGCACCGGCTTTCCGGTGAGCTTCGCGAGTTCGTCGCGGTACTCGCCGAGGCGTCGCTCGTGGCGGTCGGACAGCATGACGGTGGCGCCTTCTTCCGCACAGCGCTTCGCGGTGGCGAAACCGATACCGGTGCCGGCGGACGCCGTCACGAGGACGGTCTTGCCTTCGAGCAGGCTGTGGCCTTTCGGGTACGGGGGGATCTCGGAAGCGTTCACTCGAAAAACCTCTCGTCTCGCGGGGATTCCGACGCGAAGCGTTCCACAGCGTCGTCGAAATTGCACCGCAGGCCGCGCGGGTGCGCGGAACTGGAACGTCGCGGTGCGGGTTGCTGCGGCCCGTCGGGTTGACTTGGCCCCACGGCTCACCCAGGATGACCGCCCGACGCAGCCCCGTCAATCGGCGGCACTCTGCGAGGGGCGAGCGGCGCGGAAGGGAGCGGATCAAAGGAGCGGGCGATGTTCGAGGTCTACGGCGGAATGTCCGAGCGCATGCCGCTCTCGCAGGTGGCGGATCATGCCCGGCGCATCGAGGCCCTTGGATACGACGGCCTCAACGTTCCCGAAGCCGTGCACGACGGTCTGCTCACCGCCCACGCTGCGCTGGCCGCCACCGAGAACCTCAAGGTCGCCACGAGCGTACTCGTCGTCTTCCCCCGCAGCCCCATGAGCGTCGCCGTCGCCACCTGGGATCTCCAGGAGGTCTCCGGAGGCCGCTTCGAGCTCGGCCTGGGTCCCCAGGTGCGCGGCAACATCGTCAAGCGTTACAGCACGCCGTGGACCGCGCCGGCACCGCGCATGCGCGAGTACGTGGGGTCGCTGCGCGCGATCTTCGACAGCTGGCAGAACGGCGCGGAACTCAACTTCTCCGGTGAGCACTACCAGTTCACGCGCATGCAGCCCTTCTTCAATCCCGGTCCCCTCGACTGCGGGCCGCCGCCGATCTTTCTCGGCGCCGTGGGACCGAACATGCTGGCGCTCGTGGGGGAGGTGGCCGACGGCATGGTCACGCACCCGACGAACACGGCCCCCCGCTACCTGCGCGAGGTGATCGTGCCGAGCCTCGAACGCGGGGCGAAACGCGTGGGGCGCAACGCCGACGAAGTGCGCCTCATGGCCAGCCCGCCGACGGCCACAGGGTCCGACGCCAACGCCGTGGCCAAGGCGCGCGAGGAACAGCGCGAGATGCTGACGTTCCTCTTTTCGACGCCGTCCTACTGGCAGAGCCTCGAGCTGTTCGGCCTGCGCGAGAAGGGCGAGACCCTCAACCAACTCACCCGCGAGGGCCGCTGGAAGGACATGGCGGGCGTCGTGGACGACGCGATGCTCGACACTTTCGTCCCGGCCGGCTCCTACGACGAGATCGCAGACATCCTGATCGAGGGGTACGGGGGTCTCGTCAAGTCGATCACGTTTCCGTTGCCCGCCGACCCGAAGCACGACGCCGCGGCAAAGCGGGTGATCCGCAAGCTGCAGGGTCGCGGCTGACGCCGCCGCGCGCCCAGCAAGCGCAGCGCGCAGCGAGGCGGAGCCGAGCGAAGGCGGGCAGGCGGGCTTTGCCCGCCGATACCCCGCCAAACTAGCCGAGCGTCGGGGTCTCGATCAGCTCGAGACAGGTGCCGTCGGGGTCGAAGAAGAACGACGCCCAGACACCGTCCACCGGGATTTCCGGTCCCATGTCGAGGAACACGGGCGGCGGGCATTCGACGCCCTGGGCGCGCAGCTCATCGTGGCACGCCTGGATGTCGCCCACACCGAAGGCCATGCGGTAGATGCCCAGGTGGTTCGCCTCCTCGTACGGGCGGCCGATCGGCGTGGGGCGCTTCCATTCGAGCAGATCGATCGCCATGTCTTCGCGGCCCGGGATGAAGAGGAAGCGGGCATCCCACTCGACCTCGCCAGCGAGACCGAAGGCCTCTCCGCTCACGGGACCCGGCTTCGAGGCGCCGCGCACCTCGAGCCCCATGACGCGCTCGTACCACTCCGTCGAGAGCGACAGATCGGAGCAGTTCACGTTCACGTGGGCGAGTCGCGGCACCCGGGCCGACTCGTGCTCGACGAACTCGACGAGGCTGCCGTCCGGGTCGTGGCAGAACAGGGCGCGTACGGAGATCCCTGCGTCGCGGTCGAGGAGAACTTCCTGGGGCGCCGACAGGCACGGTACGCCGCGCTCCTGCGCCTGCGAGTACACGGCGTCGATGTCTGGCACGAGGAGGCAGAGTCGGTAGAAGCCGAGGTGATTGGGCTCGGCGTAGGGCAGACCGGTGGGCGTCGGGATCTTCCACTCGAGGAGATCGATTCCCGGACCCTCGTAGCCGCGCTCGTCGTGAAGGATGTTGGCGTCCCACTGAACCGCGCCCGGCATCCCGAAGCCCGTCCCGTCCTGGGGCTCGGGGTCGGTGTGGCTCTCCGATTTTACGCCGACGAAGTCCTGGTAGAAGGCCAGGGAGCGGCGCAGATCACTGCAGTTCACGTTGACGTGGATGACGCGATCGAGGGGCAGGGCCATGGGGTCTCCCGACAGAGGGCTTCGTGGGAATGATCGCGACATTCGTCGCGGAGGCGAAAATCGGAGGATCTACCGAGAGAGCTACCTGCCGGGGGGACGTCATTCCTGGAAGAGCGGCGCCTGTTCGATCACCCCGTGAAAGTCCAGTAGCTCCTTGAGATTCTGTTCCGCCACCTCCACGGAGAAGGTCCGCTCGATGCTCTGGATCGAGTTCCGGGAAAGATCCATCCAGAGCAACTCGGACTCGTAGAGCGATGTGACCTGCTCGGCGAACGCCTCGGCTTCCGCAGCGACGAGGATCTCACTTCCCCATTTCGCGTCGATTCCCTCGACGGCGATGGGAGTGGCGACGCACGGCAAACCGTGCGCCATGCTCTGATTGACCTTGCCCTTTACACCCGACCCGTAGCGCAGGGGGGCGACGGATAGCCGCCGCATCGCGAAGTGCTTCTCGATGTCCTCTACGTGGCCTTCGATGACGACACGTGCATTCGCAAGCTCCGAAACCTCTCTCGGGACATTTCCACCCACGACATGGACACAGACGTCTGGAAGGCGTTGATGCACGAACGGAAGAACCTCCCGAACGAACCAGATCACCGCGTCGACGTTGGGAGTGTGACGAAAACCTCCGATGAAGAGGATCCCCTCGCGTTCAGCGAAGGGGATCGACGTTGGACGGATTTCGTGGATGTTGCTCACAACGTGGACCGGGGCACCGGGAACTTCCTCGAGTAGGCGCACGCGGTCGAACTCGCTCACGGTAATCACACCGTCTGCGCGACGCGAAGCCCGCAATTCATCCTCTCGAATGGACGCGGGCTCGTTCGATGTACCGGAAACGGCCAACTC
Organism: Myxococcales bacterium; assembly: GCA_013215605.1. Taxonomy (GTDB): domain Bacteria; phylum Myxococcota_A; class UBA9160; order UBA9160; family SMWR01; genus JABSQW01. Next base: position 5,556 of record JABSQW010000055.1, on the reverse strand, counting down.
GCGCTCGCGCCTCAGAAAGTGAAGGTCCACCGTATCGTAAAGCACCGTGGCTCTCGGGCAGAGAAGCTTCACGGGCTCGAGCCATTTCTTTGCTGTATCCGGGCGACTCAAAATGCAGACGTCGAAGCTGGCGCCCGACTTCTCGAGGAAATCCTCGATCGAGACACAGTGCGGCTCGCACAAGACTTGAACGCCGTTCTCCTGCAACAGGCGAACGTATCGCGTCGGGTTCGACAGATCGGATGGAACGAAGGTGACGGTGAATCCGATCCCCCGCAAGGTACGGATCAGGTTGAACATCCGGAGTGAACCAGAATCTTGATCGGGAGTGAGCATGCAGGAGTCGAGGACGAGTGCTCGTCTTCCGCCGAGCCTCGTCGCCGCTGTTTCCCGGTCCGAATCCGGCGATGGGTGCTCTTCGAGGTGTCTCGACCAACGATCGAAGAAAGTGCTCTGGTTGACCTTCTGGTAGTGCTTGAGCCCGTGTGATGGGTCACGTCCGTGTGTTGCGCCGGCAAAGTGAATCACCGTGGAAGCGGGCTGGCAGACGACATCCCAGCCGGCGTCACGCACGCGAAATGCGAGATCCGTATCCTCGTAGAAGGCGGGGGAGTAGATCTCATCGAAGCCGTTCAGTTCTTCGAAGAGGTCGGCGCTGATCAACACAGCAGCGGCAGAAACGTAGTCCGTCTTGCGCGCGAACGAATACGCGGGATTCTCGGGATCCTCTCCGTAACCGTAGTTGACCGCACTCCCGTCGTTCCAGACGATACTGCCGGCCTCCTGGAGGCGCCCGTTGGGAAAGAGAAGGCTGCTTCCCACGAGGCCTGCCCGGGGAAACACCGCGCGCGTCTCGAGCAATTGATCGAGCCACCCGTCGGTAACGATCGTGTCGTTGTTGAGGAAGACGATCTCCCGGCCGCGCGCCTCGGCCGCACCTCGGTTGCAGGAGCGCAGATATCCAAGGTTCGTCTCATTGCGGATCACCGTGAGGTTTTCGATCCTCGAAACCGCCTCGTAATCATCATCCGGGGAGTGATCGTCGACGACGACGACTTCGAAGGAGGTCCTCGTTTCGGCACGCGAGATGGAGCGCAGACAGGCGAGTGTGTAGACGAGTTGACCGTAGACCGGGATGACGATGGAGACGAGGGGATCCGGAGAGCGGGGCAGTTCGATCTCGATCTCCTCGTCCGGGCACGACAGCCCGGCGAACTCTCCCTCGAAATAGCCATTTGCGGGATTCTTGCCGCGCGCACGAAGCTCTGACCTCGCTTGGCGGAAGAATTGGACGCAGTAGTCGAAGATCGGCGCTGGACGATGCTTCTCTTTCAGGACGTGTCGAACGAAATGTGAAAGTGTCGTCTCCGGGGGAGCGATGTCGATTCGATAGTGGCGACGGTAGTACTCCGCGTCGAAGAAGGGGTTGGGTTGACAGCCAAGCGACTCACCCCACCTCAGGTAGTGGAGGAAGGGAGGCTCATCGTCGCGTAGATGGCCGCTGTAGTGGTCGCGATACCATGCGGAATCGAAGAGCGGGTGTGGATCGAAATCTCGTTTCGCCCCGATCGTCAAGAAGTGGAGGAGCGCTTCGATAGCCGAGGAGGCGACTTCAGGATGTTGCTCTCTGTACCATTTGACGTCGAAGAGTGGATGCGGGTTCGCGTCAGCGGTCGCGCCGGCGCGAAAATAGTAGGCCAGAGGATTCTCCTCGCTCGCTGCAGAGGCGGGCTTCTGGGATAGGACCCAGCGAGAATCGAAGAGCAGACACGGGTTGCGGCCGTCATGGCCTCCGTGACCTGCGTAATGGCCGAGAAGTGACACGGCGTCACCGATCGGAGTAGGGAGATCCTTGCGGTAGTAGGCGGGGTCGAAGAGCGGATTCGGCTTGAGCCCCTGTGCTTCACCCCATGTGAGGTAGTGGACGAGCAGATTCTCCGTTCCGTCCCGAAGTTCTCGACGCTGTTCGCCGTAGAAGGTCGAGTGGAACAGCGGGTGTGGGTCCGTTCCGTCGCGGCCCCCATTTTCGAGAAAGTGGTGCAGACGACTCCCGCGCAGCCTCTCGAGTTCCGGATGCTGCTCGCCGTAGTGGACGGAGTCGAAGAGCGGATGCGGCGAGAGATCGGCCGCGTCGCCGTACCCGAGATAGTGTGAGAGGGGATCGAGCCCGGATGCGGCGACCTCGGGGTACTGCTTCCGGTACCACCCGGCCGCAAAGAGCAGGCACGGGCTCCGACCCTCTTGTCCTCCACTCGATGCGTAGTGGGCGAGTAGCGGGTCGTTGATCTCGGACAGGTCGGAATGGGAACGGCGATAGTAGATGGGGTCGAAGAGCGGATTCGGCCATGAGCCCTGCTCTTCACCTTCTGTGAGGTAGTGCTCCAGCCGTTCACCGTGCTCACGCGAAAGCTCAGGATGCTGATCCGAGTAGAACTCGGGATCGAACAGCGGGTGGGGCCAGTACCCGGCCGCATCACCCCGCTCGAGGTAGTGCGCCATGGGTTCGATACCCGATTCGACCACTTCCGGATGGCGCGCTCGGTACCAGTCCTCGTCAAACAAGCGATGGAGCGTAGACAACTGCCTGGATCTCCCTACCGGCGGGATCATATCGCCGCCCCGCCGGAGCGTCGAGCAACCCGCCCATCGCGGGAACGCGTTTCGACGGGTCCGCGCGATCTCGCACGCCTGCTGCGCGCGAACGGGATACGTCGTCGGAATATTTCGGAGGACGGATGTCGTTTGCTAAGAGACGGTTCTCGGTTTCGGACTAGGCGCCGGATCGTGGAGCGGAACCATCCCGGTGTCGATGGGCTTCCCACTTGCCCCACTTCTTTTCGAAGTGCGCCTGGTTGGCGTCCCAGATGGTCTGGTACTCACCGCTCGCCAGCAGGTCCTTGAACGCGGCCTGTCCGAAGTGGTGAACGAATGCGTCCTCGGCGCAGACGGTACGGTAGCCCCGCTCGCGGACGCGTCGGCTGTAGTCGTCGTCTTCGAACATGCCGATCTTGAAATCCTCGTCGAGGGGCCCCACGGAATCGAAGACGTCGCGACGCAGCATGACGCAGAACATGGCGAGGACCTCGATGTCGAAGCAGCGTCCCTCCTTCTCCTGCATGCGATCGGCTGCGAAATCGGGCATCTCCTCCAGACTGGGGTACGGGACATCGATCTTTGCCTCGTTACCGGCGAAGTTCGTCACGGGGCCGACCATCCCGATCTCCGGATCCTGCAAATGCCGCAGCAGGGGGAGGAGCCAGCCGCGGGGGACCACCGTGTCGTTGTTCAAGAGCACGATGAACTCGCCCTCGGCGATCGCGAGCCCCTGGTTGTTCGCCGCCGCAAACCCGCGGTTCTCGTCGTTGAGAATGACCGTGATCCGGTGGTCACGCATCTCGTAGTAGCGCAGGGTATTGGCGGTACCGTCGGGCGAGGCATTGTCGACGACGATCACCTCGAGATTCGGATACAGAGTTTCCGCGAGGACGCTCTCGACGCAGAGTCGGGTGAGGTCTTCATTCTTGTAGGCGACGATGATCACGCTCACCTTGGGGCAAGCCCTGGCGATCGCCTCGTGCATCACTTCGTAGCGGAGCTTCCAGCTGTTCCGCTTCGCCAGGGCGACGCGGTTTCTCCGCCGTGCCGGGTCACGCTCCGCGCTCGCTCTGTCGAGCTGATCCAGGAACTCTTCGCGAGTTCGGGCGAGGTAGAGATGCTCGGAGTAGATCTCCAGCTCACTCAATGCCGTGGCAACCACGGGCTTTCCGACGCTGATGAACTCGTAGAACTTCACGGGATCGACGGCCTGGGTCACGTCGTCCAGGACGAACGGGATCATGCACACATCGAAATGGTAGAGATAGCGCGGCATGTCTTCGAAAGGTTTCCTGCCGAGCAGGTGAACGTTGTCGATTGCATCGAGGCCTCGGAGGTCGTCGACGAAGATGTCCCCCAGGAGGACGAAGCTCCAGTTCGGTCGACTGCGCGCGAGAAAGGCGATGAGATCGAGGTCGATCCATTCGGCGAGTGCGCCGTAGAAACCGACGATGGGTCGCTGGGAAAGCTTCAGGACGTCGTTGGGACGGCAGGAGTCGGCAAAGAACTCCGCGTCCACGCCGTTGCGCACGAGGACACAGGCCGCTGCCGCTTCCCTCCACTTCTCCTCGAGTCGTCCCGCGCTGACGGTCACCAGATCGGCTTGTGCCACCAACTCCCGCTCGGCGCGGATCTGCGCCTCACCGATGTGGGGGAAACCGGCCCATTCGTCCATGCAGTCGTAGACGAGAGGCCACAGCCGGTCCTTCTGCAGGAGAAGTGCGAGAGGCGTCCAGAAGGGGAGATGAACGACGCTGACGGCACTGGAGATCCGGAAATCCCGGATCAACGGCTGCAGCGAGTTGAAGAATGCCTCGGTGGTTTCGGCATCGAGTACGGAGGCATAGCGGTCGATGGGACGGGGCGCGGCGAGCCTCACCTCGAAGGTGTTCCACGCGACCCGCTCGGATTCATAGCCGCGAGGGTGTTCGATGGAGAGCGGATTCGAAGCCACGACGTAGAAGACGCGGTGCCCGTGGTGGGCGAACTGCGTGGCGATCTGCTGGGGGCGCTGGAACCGCTCTCGCCAGTCGATGTTCGCGAGGAACACGACATCGTACCGCTGACTCCTGGCGATGGTGTTGATCGCGTCGCGACGCGCGTTCGGAAGCGTCGAAGCTGTGAGGGCCTCGATGTCGAGCGGCTCCGTCGCGTCGCTCTCCCGATGGGTTCTCCACTGTTCGAAGTTGCGAAAGGTGTCTTGGATCTGCTGGACCAGGGGCGGGGTTCCCGGACGGCCGACCAATCTACCCAGCGTGCCGATCAGTCGGTTCCCCAGGCGCCAGCGTTTCGAGCCGAGAATCGAGGCGAATCCCTGGCGCGCGTGATCCAACCACTGACTCAGAACGCTGACCTGCTGCTCGAGGGACTGCGCACGAGCCTGGCCCTCTTTCAGGGCCGAAACGGCTTTTTCGAGGCTGATCTCCTTCTGCCGCAATGAGGTTTCGAGCTCGGTGGACCACTCCCGGGCGTTGCGCCGGGCCCCGCTGTGATGATCCAACGGATCGGCAGCGCGCGTCAGCTCTTCGCCGGGTCCGGCAGGAGCGTCTTCGCGGTCATCGGGTCCAGTGCGGCCAGCCATGCCATCCTTCGAGGGGGGGAAGGGCTCGATTCAGTCGCCCCGCTTCGGCCTGCGGGCATGGTAGCCGGCACTTCGACACGGTGTTCCGCGCCAGGAGGCCCCCTCGAAGCGCGCGTCGAGCTTCGTTCGTCGAGTGTTCCCCCATCTCGAAAACGGCGGCAGGCGGATCTTCTGGTGGTCGACCCGGCCGGCGGGGCGGTGATCAAGCTCTCCGCGGGAGGCGCCAACCAGTGGACGGGCTGGACCCACCAGTGGGCGACCAGTCCACGAAGCCTCGCCTTCCGTGCGATGTCACCGAAACAGGTGATTCCTGGGTCGAGCGCTCGCCAGGTTGCTGAGAATCGAGACCGGATGGAGCGCAACATTCCGCGTCTCCATCC
>JABSQW010000548.1 GCA_013215605.1 Myxococcales bacterium | reverse complement strand
CTCTGCATAACGCCATACCCGGACGTCGAGCCAAAACGCAGCCTAAACGCCCTTTCCATTGAATGGCCGATCCTGTAGAGGGAGTCTGGACGGTCCACGCGAACAGGTTGTCGAGCGTTTGACATCAAATACGAATCGAAAACACCCCGTGTCGAAGACGGCCGGTAACGCCGCATGGAGCAGGTCAGTCTGGAGGCGCTGCCGTGGGCACATCCGCTTTTCGGCAACCTCGAGACTTCGCTTCGCGGCAGCTTTCACGGGCTCGGCCAGAAGCCCCGGCAACGTCCCTTAGACACATTCGTGTGCCGCTTCGACCGGCGCTGGCGGAGGCCCTGAGCATCTCGCGCGTTTTGCACTGTGCAATTCGCGTGGAGCCCTTCCCCTCCCATCCTCCGACAGCGGAGCGAACCGAATCGGCAGAGAAGCTCCGATGGACTCAGCGCCGGCCAGCCGCTCAGCCGGCGGTCAGCGTTGCTTCGGGCTCCGGCAACGCTTGTCGCATGAACCGCCCCTTCACCCACTCGGCCAGATCGTCGAGGGCGAGGTAGAAGACCGGTACGACGAGCAGCGTCAGCAGCATCGAGCTGAACATGCCCGCTGCCGTGGCCACGGCCATGGGGGCCCGCGTCTCGGAGCCCGGACCGATCCCGAGCGCCGCCGGAAGCACCCCGAAGATCATCGACAGCGCGGTCATCAGCACGGGGCGCATCCGCACCGGCGCCGCGCGGCGCATGGCTTCGCGTTTTTCCATCCCCGCCGCTCGCAGCTGATTCGCGTAGTCGACGAGCAGGATCGAGTTCTTCGTGACGAGTCCGATGAGCAGGACGATGCCAATCATGCTGAAGAGGTTGATCGACATCCCCATCAGCCACAGCCCGCCGAGCGCGCCAGTCATCGAGAAGGGCAGCGCGAGCATTACGGTGAGGGGATGGACGAAGCTCTCGAACTGGGCCGCCAGTACCATGTAGATCACCAGAACCGCGAGCACGAGCATCAGGACGAACTGCTCACCGGCCTCCCTCATCGACTCGGCAGCGCCGTCGAGGACGAGTGAGAGATGCGCCGGAAGCACTTCGTCCGTGATCTCGCGGGTGATCGTTATCGCCTTGTCGAGGCTCAGGTCTTGGAAATTCGCGGTGATCTCGACGCTGCGGACACGGTCCTTGCGCGTGATCGAGGCCGCCGTCGCGCCCTTCTCGATGCTCACGAGGTTGCGGAGATCGACGAGCTCACCGTTCCTCGAGCGCACCCAGAGATCGCCGATGGCGTCGAGGGTGTCGCGGTCCTCGCGCTCCATGCGGACGCGAACGTCGTAGCGTTCCTCGCCCTCGCGGAACGTGGCGACGTCGAGGCCGCCCACCATCGTGAGCACGATCTCGGCCACGGTATCCGCGTTCACGCCGAGAGATGCCGCCTTCTCGCGATCCAGGACGACCCGCGCCTCCGGGAGTCCGAGCTTCAGGCTCTTGTCGAGGTCGACGAAGCCTTTCACCTCCTTGAGCCGCGCGAGGATGAGCGATGCGTAGTGGTCGAGCTCTTCGAGCGACGCGCTACCGACGATCTTCACCTCGAACTCCCGGTTTCTCGAGCCACCGGGATCCATCACGGCCACTTCCTGTCCCGGGATCAGCCGCAGCGCGGCGCGCGCAGCGGCGATGATCTCTCTGGAGCTCCGCTCCCGATCGTCCTGGTGGGCGAGGCGTACGGTGAGCATGCCGTTGTTGGGGCCGCCGATGTCCATCGAGCTCGAGCCGATCCGGCCGAACACGGAAGTCGTCTCCGGCTGCTCGAGGAACCAGCGCTCGTTCTTGCTGAGGATCTCCTCCGTGGCCTCGAGGGCGGTACCGGGCGGCGTGCGAAACTGCACGAACACCATGCCGCTGTCGCTCGATGGGAAGAATTCACCCGGGAGGCGCGAGCCGGCCAACACGGCGAGCAGAATCGACGCGATGGCAATGCCGAAAGTCTTGAGGCGGTTCGCGATCGACCAGAGGAGCAGCCTCGTGTACGCCGCCTCGAGAGCGCCAAAACTCCGTTCGAGGCGCGCGTAGATGCTCCCCGGAGCGCGCGGCGCCGGCGGCGGCATGCGCGCCGCGAGCATCGGGGTGAGTGTGAGAGCGATGAAGAGTGAAACGATCACCGCCACCGCCACCGTCACGCCGAACTCGGTGAGAAAGCTCCCCATCTGTCCCGTCGCGAACGCCACGGGCAGAAAGACCGCCGCCACCGCGAACGTCGCCGCCGCGGCCGCCAGAGTGATCTCGTGCGTCCCCACCCGGGCGGCTTCCCTTGCGGACTTCCCCTCCTCGCGGTGGCGTTCGATGTTCTCGAGCACGATGATCGCGTCGTCGATTACGACGCCGATGGCGAGCGTGAGTCCGAGGAGCGTCATGTTGTTGAGCGTGTAGTCGAGGACCCAGATGACGCCGAAGGTCGTGATCAGCGAGAGAGGAATCGCAGTGGAGACGATCAGTGTCGGGCGCATCCGTCGCATGAAGACGAACACCACCACGACGGCGAGGAACCCCCCGAAGACCAGGGCGAACATCGTCTCCTCGAAGGACTCGCGGATCGACTGGGAGAAGTCGAGAAAGCCGTCGCGCTCGACGATCTGGATTCCTTCCGGCGTGTTCGGACGCAGCTTGTCCATTCGTCGGTAGAATTCGTCGACGATGGCCACGGTGTTGCCGCCGGACTGCTTGCTCAAGGCGATCGCGACGCCCCGCTTGCCGTTCATGTGGCTCGCGTCGCGGATGTCCTCGGAGCCGTCCTCCACGCGAGCGACATCCTTCAAGCGGATGGGCGCATCCCCGTCCCACGTGACCACCATGTCCTCGAGCTCGCGCACGGAATGGAACTCGGCGTCGGTCTTGACCACCCATTCGACCGAACGCCCCTCCACGTACCCGCCGGGCCGTTCGATGTGCTCGCGGCGCAGGGCCGCCAGCAGGTCGCTCGCGGCCAGCCCGCGCGCGCGCAGAGCATCCGGCTGGATCCAGATGCGGATGTTCCGCTCGCGCTTTCCGAAGATCTCGACCCTGGCAACACCGGGAATACTCTCCGCGACGGGCTTGATGTGGCGCTCGATGTACTCGGTGGCCTCCGTCTCGGGCAGATCCGCGGAAATGGGCGCCCAGATGATCGGAAACTGCGAGAAGTCGGCCTTGCCGACCGTGGGTGGCTCGAGGTCGCGCGGCAGCTCCCGCCGAACCAGGCTCAACTTGTCACGTACGTCCTGGGCGGCGATGTCGACGTCGACCTCGAGATCGAATTCCAGGATGACCTGACCCGCCCCGTGGCTCGAGACCGACTGGATGTGGCGGACACCCTCGATGGTGGAAAAGGCCTCCTCGACGACGTCGACGACCTCTTCCTCCATCGTGCTCGGCGAAGCGCCCTTGTACTCGAGCATCACGCCGACGTAGGGGAACTCCATGTCCGGAAACTGGTCGACGCCGAGGCGCGAGAACCCCATCACGCCGAACGTCGCGAGAGCGAGCACCATCATCCACGTGAAGACGGGGCGCTCGATCGAAACGTCGGAGAGGTTCACGTCCCGGATCCGGCGCCGGCGGACGCCTCGCCTGGGACTTCGACCGCGGCGCCCTCGACGAGCCCGCCGTGCCCGCGCACGACGATGCGCTGACCGGCCGCCACCGGCCCGATCACCTCGACGAGCCCGTCGCGCGTGACTCCGGTCTCGACCCCCACGCGCGAAACGCGATTGTCGTCGTCGAGCGCGAAGAGCACTGCGCCACTCGCGCGCTGAATGAGCGACTCCTCGGGCACCATGAGGATGCCCTCGCGCCGGTTGACACCGAGCGTTGAACGCGCGAAGAGGCCGGGGCGCAGAACCCCCTCTTCGTTTGAGATCTCCGCCTTGATACGCAGCGATCGCGTGGCGGGATCGACGATCGGCGAGACGAAGGAGACCATTCCCTCGAACGTCCTACCGGGAAGCGCCGCCACCGTGATGACGACGCGCTGACCGACCCTGACGCGCGACGAGTCGATCTCCGGCACGTGGAAGATCGCCTCGAGGGGATCGAGGGTGACGAGTTCGAACAGCTCCGCGCCTGGCTGGACGAACTCG
>JABSQW010000547.1 GCA_013215605.1 Myxococcales bacterium | reverse complement strand
CCGCTTGTGCTCAGGCGAGCAGGGAACGGACCGCGGATTCCACCGCGGTGCCTTCGAAGAAGCTGGGGTTGTTCGCGGTCCAGAAGCGCGCCGGGTTCGCGAAGCTGAAGTCGCGAAAGTCCTGGTTCGTGAGGGTCCCGCGCTCCACCAGCCCCCAGGCCTCCTCGAGGACTTCGCGCACGTCCGCGACGTCCCAGTGGCCGATGTCCGAGCCGAAGATGGCGTGCAGCCGCGCGCCCATGGGATTGATGCGCGTGTCGAAGGCCCAGGCGTTCATGGGATCGTCGGCCTCGCAGCCGAAGTAGAAGCTCGACACGAAGCGTTCCTTCAGGTCCTCGGCGCTCTCGATCCCGCAGGCTTCGAACTCGTCGAGCGAGTAGTCGTCGTCGAGCTCGTCTCCCCGCACGTTGGCGCCGTCGATGAGCTCCTGGAGCCTGGCGAGCTGGGGGGCCTCGCCGTGCTCGCGGAATAGGCGCACCAGCTCGTCGCGATCGAGGTGCTGCGGGTTGTAGGCCTCCACGGCCTCTCGATTCCGCTTCTCCCAGTGCGAGAGCAGGTCCGAGTAGAGCGCACAGGCCCAGGAAACCCCGCCCTCGAGGAACGCGAAGCGCAGGCTCGGGAAGCGGCGGGTCACGCCGCCCATGAAGAGGGACTTGCAGGTGGCGTCCCCGGCGGCTGCGAAGTGTCCGGTGTGGTTGTAGACGAAGTTCGTCACCGAACGACGCGCCCCCCAGCCCTGGGAGCCCGTGTGGAAGGTGGGGTTCACGCCCAGCTCCACGCAGCGGGCCCAGACCGGGTCGTAGTCGTAGGCACTGTCCAGGCCCAGGGTGTCGATCCAGAAGGCGAGCTGCCCGGCCTCGGGGGAGATGCGCTCCGCGGCGGGCAGGGGGCGACGGATCACACCCGCCATCATCACCACCTTCATGCCCTGTTCGGCGACCGCGAAGTCCAGCTCCGCGAGGGCCTCGTCGGGGCTGTGCATGGGGATGATGGCCGCGGGCGTCAGGTGTTCCGCGTAGGGGCGGTGGAGTTCCGCATGGTAGGCGTTGAAGGCCCGGCAGGTCGCCTGGCGAAGCTCGGCATCGCCTAGACCCACCGAGACCAGGCCCATCGAGGGGTAGAGGATCGAAAAGTCCAGGCCCAGCTCCTGCATGCGCGAGACCAGCAGGGAGGGCAGGCAGGCGGTGGCGCGATCCAGCGTATTGGCCGAGGGCAGCACCCACCAGGGCGCCCGTACCTGGCGGCGATCGCGCCGCTCCCGGTCCGACAGCCCCCACTGCATCAGACCGTCGCCGGTGGCCCGCCTGTAACGCTCCACCATTTCGGGGCCCGCCAGCTTTTCCAAGGTGTCCAGGACGGCGGGCTCGAACTCGATCATGTGTCCGTCCGAGTCGATCACGGGGTGGTCGAGGCCGGCGCGGATGCGGGCGGATCGCGGTTCACTCATGGAGGCTCCTCCTTCAGGCCGGCGGATCGCCCCGTTATGGGGGTCCGAGTCCATCCCCGGTCCCCATCTTGACAGAATGTCCACTGATCAGTCCCCGGGAAAACGCAGCTTGTACTTCCTATCTGCTCTTGGAACACGACTTCGTCTGAAGAGGTTATTCAGGCGCGCTACGCCGAAGTATCCTCTCATCTACCGTCGTCGCATGCAGGAACTCTCGGCTGCGAATTCACTGCATCCGATGGTTGGGCAGCACTCCATCCCGGGGAGTATTGCGACGTGTGCTAAATTTGCATTGAGCAGGAGTCCGCGATGTCCATCGACTGCCGAACCCGTCTCCACCGCGATCGCCGAACACTATCCAGAGACGAGGTCTTTGACGATCTGTTCCCGGAGGTGCTCGAGCGCAACGCTGCCCTCGCCGCCCGGGGTCTCCGCTACAAGGGCCTGCCTTCACTCGGCCTCACTGTCGAGGACAAGACCCTCACACTGAGGGAGCAGGACGGCCGCCTCACGCTCCACGACGGTGCGCTCCAGGATGGGGCCATCGCGGCACTCGAAGCGGACGCACTCTCGGACCTGGTACAGGATTGGAAGTCGACCATGGGCCTGGCAATGAACTCGCAGGTCAGGATGACCCAGGGCGAGTTCAGTCACTGGGTGGGCTGGGAGCCCGTTTTCCGCGCTCTCTTCGATG
>JABSQW010000546.1 GCA_013215605.1 Myxococcales bacterium | reverse complement strand
GACATCTCCGACCTCTGCAACCGCATGTACGCCATGTCGAAGGACATCAAGAACCTCGTCAACGGCGACAAGATCGTGGGCACCGCCTGCACGGTGAAGACCTTCCCGGGCGACAACCTGATGATCCACAAGGCCCTCGACATCGCGAATCCGGGCGACATCATCGTGGTCGACACGAGCGGATCGACCACCAACGCGGTGATTGGCGACCTCGTCGCCGCCAAGGCGAAGCACCGGGGGATCCAGGGCTTCGTGATCGACGGTCTGATCCGCGACCTTCCCGAGATCAAGAACGTCGATCTCCCCATCTTCGCGAAGGGCGTCACTCCGGTGGGGCCGCTGCATCGCGGCCCCGGCGAGATCAACTTCCCCGTGAGCTGCGGTGGCATCGTGGTGAACTCGGGCGACATCATCGTCGCCGACGAGACGGGCATCGTGGTGGTCCGCCAGGACTTCGCCGAAGACATCCTGACGCGCCTCGACGAGCAGAAGGCTGGCCTCGCGGCATACGTGGAGTCGGTCAAACGCGGCGACTTCTCGAACGCCTGGGTCGACCAACTGCTCGCCGCCACGCTCTGCAACATCATCGATTAGCGGGCAGGCAGGTCCGACGTGCGATCGTTGGGGACCCTGTCATGGCACCGCCTGCGGCGACTCGGCGACTCGGCAAAGAACATCTTCGACTTCGAGGGTCGACGCGTCGACGCGGAGTTCCAGAAGCTCCGCGCGCAGTACTGGCGTGAATACTGGACAGACGCCGCCCGTGCCGTGGGGGCCGAGATCGAGGATCTCGGGGGCGAAACCTTCCGGCTGAGGCGCGGGGGCTTCTCCACGTTCACGTACCGCTACCAGGTGCAGCTCGACGATCACCTGACCCTCAAGATCGCCGGCAACAAGCCGCTCACCCACCGACTCCTCGAGGAGATGGGCTACCGGACGCCGCGCTTCCTCGAGTTCTCGCTCGATTCACTCGACGCCGCGGATCGCTTTCGTGTCGAGCTCGGGGCACCCGTCGTGGTGAAACCGGCGAGCGGTACGGGTGGCGGCAACGGGGTCACGACGGGAATCGATTCGAGCGGCGCGATGCGCCGCGCCTCCCACCGGGCGGCCGCCGATCACCGCCGCATGCTCGTCGAGGAGCAGGTCAGCGGAGACTCGTACCGCGTGCTGTACCTCGACGGCCAATTCGTCGACATCGTCCGGCGTGATCCGCCGCGGGTGGTCGCGGACGGGGTGTCGACGATCGCAGGTCTGATGCGGGCGGAAACGCTGGCGCGCCTCCAGGCCAGCCCGCTGATGGCTCTCCATCCTCTATCCGTGGACCTCGAGTGCGACGTGGCGCTGCGCAACCAGGGGCTCATGCGCAGCTCGGTTCCGGAAGCGGGACGCTCCGTGATCGCCAAGGCGGTGGTCAACCAGAACGCGGCGCGCGAGAACCACTGTGTGCGCGACGAGGTCCACCCTTCGATCGTCCAGATGGGGCACGAAATCGTGTCGGCGTTCGGGATCGAGCTCGGCGGCCTCGACCTCCTCACACCCGACATCACGCGCCCCCTCGACGAGGTGGGCGGGGTGATCAATGAAGTCAATACCACGCCCGGACTCCACCACCACGCCCTGATGTCCGAGGAGAGCAAACGGTTGCCCGTGGGCGAGATGGTCCTCGAGCACGTCTTCGCACGAATCCAGGAGCGGCAGGCCGTGGCGCTTGCCCGGGAGCAGGTGTCTCCAGCATGACGAATCCCGACGCCAACACCCGTCCCATCCCCGTCCTGCTCCTCGGAGGGCAGGAAAACTCGCTGTCCGTGATCCGCAGCCTTTCGAGCCACGGTGTCCCCGTGAGCCTGTCGGCGCCGAACAGCTGCTATGCCCTGCTGTCGCGCCACCTGGCCCGACGCTTCGTCGTCCCGGACGGTGCCGATCGTCACGCGTACTGGGAGGAGCTGCTGCTCGGCGCGGGACACCCGGAGCTGCACGGCTCCGTGGTGTTTCCCGCCAACGACGAGGCGATCGAGTTCATGGCGGCTCACCGGGCCGACCTCGGGCGCCGCTTCGCCCTCGACGACCACCAATCCAATCAGCAGAGGGCGCTCCTCGACAAGCAGGTCACGCTCGAGATGGCGCGCTCGCTCGGCGTCGGCGCGCCGCAGTACTGGAACATCGAGAAGGCCGAGGACGTCCTGGCCATCGAGGGCGACGTCGACTTCCCAGTCATCATCAAACCGATCCACTCGCACGTCTTTCAGAGGGTCTACAAGAAGAAACTCCTGGTCGTCAACGACTTCGCGGAGCTCGAACGCCGTGTGACCGAGTGCCTCGACCAGGGTCTCGAGATCATGGTGTGCGAGCTCGTGCCGGGCCCCGACACGCTGCTGAGCAGCTACTACACCTACATCGACAAAAACAACGAACACCTCTTCCACTTCACGAAGCGCATGCTGCGCCGCTCGCCCGTGAACTTCGGCGGCGGCGTCTATCACGTCACGCAGTGGCTGCCGGAAACAGCGGAGATGGGAAAGAAGTTCTTCCGGGGGATCGGCTTCCGGGGACTCGGCAACATCGAGTTCAAACGCGATCTCCGTGACGGTCAGCTCAAGGTGATCGAGTGCAACGCCCGGTTCACAGCCGCGCAGGAGCTACTCGTGGCCGCGGGGATCGACATCTCGTGGATCATCTACAACCACGTCACCGGTGGCCGGGTTCCGCAGATCGAGCGTTTCAAGGAAAACCTCCACTTCTGGTACTTCGCGGACGATTTCGACGCCTATCGCGAGCTGCGTGCGATGGGGGAGCTGAGCCTGCCCGGCTACCTCAAGAGCATCGCGCACCGCCAGGTACTGCCCTTCTTCAAGCTCACCGATCCCAAGCCCGCGCTGTCGAAGGCGTGGAACACCTTCGGCAAGCGCGTTCTTCAGCGGGGACCCGGGGTGTGAGGGTCGACGCTCATCGACTCACCGAGATGGCCAGCGAGCTTCTCGTGCGCGCCGGAGCGGACGAGGGGGAAGCGCAGTCGCTCGCCGAGGTCCTCGTGTGGTGCGACGAGGTCGGGCGTTCCAGCCAGGGCCTTTCGCGTCTCCCGATTCTCGCGGAACGCCTCGAGCGGGGACTGTTCTCGACGCCGTGCCGTCCCGATCTGCGCCGCGTGGCGCCGGGTCTCAGCGTACTCGACGGCGACAACGGCCTCGGCCACGTCGTCGCGCGGGCGGGCATGGTCCACGCCATCGAGCTCGCGCGCGAGGCGGGGGTGGGTGCGGTCACGGTCCACAACGCGAATTTCTTCGGGGCAGGCGCCTACTACGTCGAGCAGGCCGCACAGCAGCGCATGCTCGGCCTGGCCGTCAGCAACTCGTTTCCGAAGGTCGCCGCGCACGGCGGTGTCAAGTCGATCCTCGGCACGAATCCCTTCGCGTTCGGCGCACCGCGTGCCAACGGCGAGAGCTTCCTGCTCGACATGGCCACAGCCGCGGGCGCCGGATCGATGATCCGGAAGTATGCCGAGCAGGGGAGGGAGCTCCCCGAGGGCATCGCGGTGGACGGGCAGGGCGCAGCCATTACCGATCCGAACCGCGTCGAGCAGGGGACGCTCCTGCCCTTTGGTGGCGCCAAGGGCTTCGGCCTCGCGCTGATGATCGAGATCCTCGCGGGCGTCATCTCCGGCGCCGGCATCGGCCCGGGCGTGAAATCCATGTACAAGAACTTCGACGAGGGCGGAAACAACGGCTTCCTCCTCGTCGCCATCGACATCGCGAAGCTGCTGCCCCTCGAGCTCTACCACGCGCGGATGGAAGAGCTGATCGCGCTGACCAAGACCTCCGCGAACGGCATACCGGGTCTCGAGGTCCTGTATCCCGGCCAGTCGCGCTGGCGTATCCGCCGCGAGACGGACGCGCTCGGCGTCGAGCTCGAAGAGCGCACGCACTCGTCGCTCCGTGAACTCTGTGTGAAATTCGGTGTCGCTGCCTGCTGGACTCCAAACTGATCCGAGGTAGCCAATTGCTCCCTCATTCCCCCTCCGCATCACGCGGCGTCCCGGACGGCGCCGCTTCGTCGACGGCCGACGCGAAGACGATGTTCGCGATCTGGGCGTTCCTGCTCGCCGCGGGCACCATCTTCCACCAGGCGCTGGCGACGGACTGGACCCTCGTGTCGCTCGACACGCTGCTCGCGCTGTCGGCGCTCTTCGTCATGGCGCGGCCGTCGTCCCTGAAGCGCCTGCTCGCCATGGTCAGCTGTCACCTCGTCGACCTGGCCTTCGATCTGCCGTTCGTAACGAACCACGTCGTCGTCCAGGCGATCGTCGAACTCGGCTTTCTCACCGCCCTCACCGTGGCCTCCCGACGGGCGGGCCCCGTGGACGGTGGCCGCATCTACGCCGCTGTGGCGCCAGCGCTGCGTGCGTCGACGCTCGTCATGTACGTCTTCGCGGGCCTCGCGAAAGTGAACGCGTCGTTCTTCGACCCCGCATTGAGCTCTGCGGTCACCCTGCTACGCAGCACCCAGCACGCAATCTCCTTCATCCCCGTCGACGAGTGGGCGTGGATGCCCGTCATCTGGGGAACGGTGATCCTCGAGCTCGGGCTTCCGGTCATCCTGTTCAGGCGCGCGACGCGAGGAGTCGGTCTGATCATCGCCCTCGGCTTCCACGCGGTGATGGCGCTCTCGGGTCACCCCAGCTACTCGGCCCTCGCGCCCGCGATCCTGTTCCCCTTCGTCCCCGATGATCTGCCGGCGCGTCTGCGACGCGTCGCGCGCGAGTTTCCGCGGTCGAACGCGGCTTTCCAGCGCCTCCGTGGATTGGCCGCTCACCCGGCGGCGTTCGCCGTCGTCGGGGGCGGGTGGCTCGCGCTGTCGCTCGTCCACACCCAGGGATGGATCTCCGACAAGCTCTTCAACGCGATCCTCTACCACCCCCTCGGTCTCAAGAACCTCCTCCTTCCCTACCTCGCATTCTTCATGGCGGTGATCGGAGCCGACGCGTGGAGACGCGGCAGCCTCCGCTATCCCGTCTCAACGCTCGGGATGACCCAGTTGCTCGCCCTCACCCCCCTGCTGATGCTCGGAAACGGCCTGTGCCCCTATCTCGGTCTGAAGACCCAGAGCTCGTTGACCATGTACAGCAACCTGCAGACCGAAGCCGACCAGTGGAACCACCTGCTGCTGCCGGTGTCGATGCGAATCTTCGACTTTCAGGACGAGCTCGTACGCATCGTGGAGTCGAACGACGCCGGCCTCGAGCGTGCCGCCAGGAAGCGCCACCGCTGGGTTTTCTTCGAGTTCCACCGCTACCTGAGCAGCCACCCCGACGTCTCGGTGACGTACGAGCACGCCGGCGAAACCTTCGTGGTAGCGAGAGCGGGGGACCACGAGGTGCTCTCGACGCCGCCGCCCCTCGCGATGCGCAAGGCCCTCTGGTTCCGCGGCGTCGCTCCGATCGAGACGAATCGACACCGCCATTGATGTGACTTGCGCATGAATGAACGCGCACTCGAGTGCGCGATGGAATTTCTTCGGCTATTTCGATGGATCTCGGACCGGCGGTGACATCCCGCCCGGTTCGACACCACGTAATGGACGAAAGAGATTCCATGCCTGACAAAGCTGATGCACCCAAAGCCACTGTTTTCGAGTTCGAACCGAGCGAGTACGCGGACTTCTACCGCGAGAACGGATACGCTCACATTCCGGGGGGAGCGAGCGCTGAATTCATGCGCTTTGCGCTTCACTTTGCCGAATCCAAGATCAAGACGCGCGGGCGAGAAGAGCTCAGCGACTGGCAGTTCAAGGACAAGAAGCTCCAATTCCTGATGGAGTTTCCGGACAACTGCGACTATCCGAACGGTCTGTATCGATCCGTCGCCTCCGTGGCGGATCTCGACGTCGAGAACATGATGATTGGCGAGCGCCACATCAAGATCTACGAGGGCAATGCCCCGGAGAATCCGCCGCCCCACAAGGACCGCCTCGCGTCGGAGATCACCGTCGGGATCGGGCTGAAGATCCCCAAGAACTCGAGGATCGTGCTCTACCCCGAGCATGAGCTGACCGTAAACCCGTACCAGAGCGCCGCACAGTGGCGCACGAGCCTCGACCCCGAGGACCTTCCCGAGCAAGTACTCGCGGGCGTTGACCCGGTGGAGATCGACATGCGCCCCGGAGACGTGGTGATGTTCGCTGGCAACTCGATCTACCACGAGCGCACGCATCCGGCGAATGCATGGGTGCTCTACATGAAGTTCAACGCCATGCGACTCGATCCCATCGCCGAGGACCCGAAGACGCTCCCCCAGCGCCAGCGCTCGCTCGCGCTTCTCGCCGAATCCTCCGATGTAGAGCTCCTCGGCATGCGCGTCGAAGTGTCTCCGCGACTCGAGAAGGTGAGCCGCCACTACACACGCCAGCACTGGATGGAGGTCCTCCAGGGCAGCATCCTCGGGGAGAAGAAGTTCACACTCTCTGAGACGGAGTGGGCGGCACTCCGCACCCTCGACGATCGCAACATCGAGATGAGCGATCTCATCGCCCGGATGGGCTTTCCGAAGCAGCGTGCGGTGACCTACGTGCCCTTCCTGCGGCGCCTTGCAAAGGTCGGCGCGATCGACGTCCGAGACTGATCCCACAGCGAAACCGGGCACATGGGAGCGCGCCCTGCGCGCGCCCTGCTCACGACCTGCCCGTAAACCGAAGCTCCAAAAACACCGATGAATACGCTGCATCAACGTGCGAAACGCACGTTCCCCGCGTAGTCGCCCGTAGCCAGGCGGAGCGCGGACAGCGGGGAAGCGGATCGGGGTTCAGTTGGAACGGAGCGACGGGGACGGCAGCGTGCCGGGCATCGAACGGCTCACGCTCATCGGGCTGGTCCTCGCTGCGGTCGGACTGCGGCTGATCGGCATCGGCCATCTCTCGTTCGCGGGAGACGAGGAGACCACGACGCTCGCGGCCAAAGCTCTCCTCGAGGGCTGGCCGCCGACGCTGCCCGGTGGTCTCGTCTACGTGCGCGGCCTGCCGTTCACGGCGCTCGAGGCGCTGTCGATCTCCCTGTTCGGTGTGAGCGAGGCGGCTCTTCGCGTGATTCCGGCGCTGTGTGCCGGCCCGCGCATCTTTGCAGCGTGGTGGCTCGCGCGGCCATTCACCGGTGCGCGACTCGCACTCGTCGTCGCCGGCCTCCTGGCATTAGCCCCGCTCGACTTCGAGCAGTCGCGAAACGCCCGCATGTACTCGATGTTCGCGACGCTCGACCTGCTGGCCGTGGCCGCGACCGTGCACATCGCACTCGGTCGGCGAAGAGCCGTCGTGGCGATCCTCTGCGGCGTCACCGCGGTGGCGACCCACATCGTCGCGATCACCCACGGCGTCGTGCCCTTCGTGGCAGCCCTGGGGCGCGGCATGAACGCGCGCCGGCGCGCCGTGCTCGCCGGCATCGGGGTCGCTTTGGTCGGAGCCTTCCTGATCTTCAAGCGACTCTCGAAGTGGGCGTACTCCCAGGGGCAGACCGTCGAGGGCGCCGCCGGCACCAAGACCGGACCCGTCGGCGAACACATCGAGGCCCTGGCGGCGCTGGTCGCGCCGCCGCTCGGCACGGCCGCTGTCGGCATCGGTCTCCTGGCCAGCGCCATCCTCGCGGTGTTCGCGCTCCGCTCCCTCGAGGGGCCCCTCACGAAACTCGCAGGAGCGACCTGCGTCGCGGCGGCCGCGATTGCGAGCCCCGTGCTCGCACTCGTTTCGCTCGCCGGAACCTTCGCACTCGCGCAGATCCCCCCCGAACACGCACATCGACGCGCACCCTGGCTGATCGGATCGGTCGTCCTCGCCACCACGGGCTACTGCGTCGCCGCACTCGGTCTTCACGGGATCTCGACCTCGGGCCTCACGGAGGTCGCGAAGTTCCTGCTCAGCTTCCCGGCGCCGAACTGGTTCGAACTTGCGGCGTCGGCGCCGGCGCTCTTCCTGCTCGCACTCGTCGGAACGTGGGTCGCCACGGAACGCGGCGCCCGGGCCCGCGTCCCCGGGGTGTGGCTCGCCCTCATCATCGCCGCCTTCGGACCGGCGCTCATCAGCGGAATCATCGACCGCAAAGCGGGACTGCGTTTCGAGATTCACGCGGTGGCGCCGTTGCTGATCCTCGCCGTCCTCGGAGCACAAAACCTCGTCGCGCGGCTGCGTCTCCCGTCCGCGGCCACCGTGGTCGCGTCCGCCGTACTCGTCGGCTGTGCGATGCGACCCGACTACACGCTGCAGGCGATCGTCCGGGAGCACGGGCCCGTCGACTCGCCCTTCGCCGCGAACGTCGCGCCGGACCACCACGGTGCGGCCGATTTCGTGCGCGTCCACGCGGCTGACGACGAGTGGATCGTCGCAGAGGATCCGCTCCAGCAGTTCCTGCTGATCGGGCGCACCGAGCTGTGGCTGCGCAGCTTCGAAGACGCGAAGGGCTTCCTGCGCGTAGATCGGGAGGGCGTGCCGCGAGAGGTGTATACGGGTTCGCGTCTCGTCGGTGACATCGGCGAGCTTCGCGCGCTCGCGAACGAGGCGGGCCAACACGTCGTGTGGCTCGTCACGTCGGGCGAATGCGAAGCGAGTCCGGAGTGGTACCGCACGCCCGAGACGGACGAGCTGTTGCGCGGCTGGCACGCGCTGGCCTGGTACGAGGGCGCGGACGGGATGACTCGGGTCTACCGCCTCGTGGACGGTGAGCCGGTTCCGCCGCGACGCTTCGGGAAGCGCCGATGAGCGCCGAAGTCACCCTAACGGGCGGAGAACCGGTAGCATCAGCGGACGGTCAGGAGAGCGAGGGGCGCCGCGTCTTCAAGAACGCCGCGCTCCTGGGGGCCGGTCACTCGCTGCGCTTCGTCATGGGGTTCGCCACCACGATCCTCATCACCGATCAGCTCGGCACCGACTACGGTCTGCTGATCGGCGCGCAGCGCTACGTCGATTTCTTCCGCCTCATCATGCTGTTCGGTTTCAATACCCTGCTCATCCGGGGTCTCGCGGGTCGCGAGGAGAACGCGGGCGAACTCCTCGGCAGCGTCGTCACGCTGCGGGCCCTGCTCGGCGTCGTGTTTGCCGTGGTGGCGGCCGGCAGTGCGATCGCGTCGGGATACCTGCCGGAGCACCGCTGGCTCCTCTGGGTGTTCGTCGCCGTCGCCTGGGGGTATGTGGGCGTCGAGACGATGACCGGCTACTGCGAGGGCTACGAGCGGATGGACCGCACGGCACCGCTGCCGGTGACCCGCTCGCTTCTGATGTTCGGTGGCGCCGTCACGGTGAGCTGGCTCGGCGGCGGCATCGAGGGAATCGCCTGCGTCTTTCTCTTCACGCAGTTCCTGCAGCTCGGATTCATCATCGCGCTGTCCCGGAAGCTCCTGGTCGGCGTCCGGATTCGGGCGCGCCGCTCGAAGATGGGCACCCTCCTGCGCGAGGGACCTCACTACATGGCGGTCGGCTTCGCGTACGTGACGCTGCGGTCGATGAGCGTCATGATGCTCACCCGTTTCGCCCCCACGGCCGAGGCGGCGATGTACGGCGCGGCACTCAATTTCGTCGACCTGCTGTTCATGCTCCCGATGCTCGCGCAGCGCGCGTTCCTGCCGGTCTTCAGCCGCACCGGTGACAGGAGCAACGCCGCGGCGATCGGGGCCAATGGCGTCTACGCGTTCTCGTTCGTGCTCATGCCCGCTGCCGCTGGGCTCGCGATGCTCTCGGAAAGTGCTGTGGCCCTGTATCCCAGTGGCGAGTTCGGCGAAGCCGCTCCGGTGCTCCAGGTGCTGGCGTTGGGCATCGCTTGTACCTGCATGAACTCGGTGTGCGCCACGTACCTCACCGGCCAGGGACGCGTCAACGCAATCCTGCGTGCCTACGCGGTTGCGCTGCCCGTTCAAGCAGCGCTCTGCTGGATGTGGATCGGCAGCGACGGAGCCGTGGGCGTCGCGCGCGGCACGGTGTGCGCCCAGGTGATCCTCTGCATCGGCATCGTAGGCACCGCCCAACGCAACGGGCTCCGGCTTCCGTGGATCGGCGTCGGCCGACACCTTCTCGCGGCGGGCCTGATGGCGCTGGCCCTCGCGCCGATCCGCGAGCTCTTCTTCCCGATTCCGGTGGCATCGGGAGTGCTCGTCTACGCCGGAGTCCTGCTCGTCATCTGTCCGGCGAAGAGCTTCGAACGCACGATCGGGGCCGCGCTCGTCGCGAAGGCCCGAAGCGGACTCGGGTTGCGCAAGGAGTCGCCTGCTGGCAACGACGATCGAGACGCGCGCCGCTAGATCGAGCCGCGCGAGGGAGCAGAGAAAATGACGATCCTGTGGCTCATCATCGGGCTCTCTGTCTTCTGG
>JABSQW010000545.1 GCA_013215605.1 Myxococcales bacterium | reverse complement strand
TCGAGGCAACCCTCGACAAGGTGCTCGAAAAGAAGGCGCTCGAGCGCGAGCGCGACGCTCTCAGCGATGAACTCGTCGACTACGCGCCGGAATCGCTCGTGTGGGCGAGCGATCACATGAGGAACATCAAGAACACGCTCGTGCAGGTGTCCGATACCGATGTCACGGTGCTCATCCAGGGAGAGAGCGGCGTTGGCAAGGAGATCGTCGCCCGCACGGCCCACGAGATCTCGGCGCGTTCACACAAGCCGTTCGTCAAGGTGAACTGCGCGGCGCTCCCCGAGCAGCTTCTCGAGAGCGAGCTCTTCGGGTACGAGAAGGGCGCCTTCACCGGCGCCGTTTCGCGCAAGCTCGGGAAGTTCGAGCAGGCCCACAAGGGCACGATCTTCCTCGACGAGATCGGTGAGATGAGCCCCGGGCTCCAGGCGAAGCTCCTGCAGGTACTCCAGGAAAGCCGGTTCACGCGCCTCGGCGGAAACCGGGAGGTCACCGTCGATGTACGCGTGCTCTGCGCCACCAACCGGCGCCTCGAGCAAATGGTCCGGGAGGGGACGTTCCGAGAGGACCTCTTCTTCCGCCTCAACGTCGTCACGGTGATGATCCCACCGCTTCGGGAGCGCCGCGATGAAATTCCCGTGCTCGTCGACACCTTCATGCGCCGCTTCTCAGCGCGGTACCGCAAGCGCAACGCTGGGGCGAGCAAGCAGCTCATGCGCGCGTTCGACACGTACCCGTTTCCCGGCAACGTGCGAGAGCTCGAGAACATCGTGAAGCGCGCCGTCGTACTCGAAAGAGAGGACGTGATCCTCGAAGAGCTGCGCGGCGGGTCGAACAACACTCACGAAACCGGCGCCGCACTCGAAAAGCTGATCGACGATCTCGAGGGCAAGGCCGGAGAGATGCCGCTGCGCGAGGTCGGCCGCCTCGTAGCCCAGGAGGCAGAGCGCGTGACCATCAACCAGGTTCTCGGTCACACGCACTGGAACCGCAAGCAGGCCGCGCGGCTCCTGAACGTGAGCTACAAGACGCTGCTGCAGAAGATCCGCTACTGCGGGCTCGAGCCGGGTTAGGCGGGTGCGCGGTCCCTTCCGTGGACTACGCGCCCCCATGGTGAACTTCTTTCGGAGCACCGGGCTTCGCAAGGTCTTCGAGGCCTGTTGAGGCGCGAGCGCGTTCGGGGATTCCTCGCCGATCGGTACTCGCTGGATGTCTCGCGCTGTGTCGAACGGTCTTCCCGGTTCTACGGGCGACAGGTCGCGAAACGGACGGTCCTCGCACATCTCCGAGATCCGATTCCCCTGACGAGATCCCTGGCCAGAACGTATATTTCCTGACTCCCCGGTTGCCGCCCGCCAGCGATGATTCGACTGGCAGGGCCAGAGAGCCTCTTGCGAACCGTCAGTCTTCACGACACTGGAACGACGACCTCGGTGATCGGTTTCGGATGTGGTTCCGTTCTGGGCAGGTTCGGTCGGCGCGACTCCCTGCGCGCACTCCACAGTGCATACGACAGGGGAATCCGCTACTTCGACGTCGCCCGTTCCTATGGTTTCGGCGAGGCAGAGACGCTTCTGGGTGGTTTCCTTCGGGGCCGCAGGAGGAGTGAAGTCTGCCTGACGACCAAGTTCGGTATTCTGCCGCCGCGTCACCGACTGCTGCTGAGAATGCTGAAACCCATCGCACGCAAAGCCCTCTCGATTGCACCCGTGCCCCGCGATCGGCTCAAGAGCACGGTGGTGCGGGTGGCGCCGGTGTCGACCGGAAACTTCGATGTGGTGACGGCACGGCGCAGCCTCGAACAGAGCCTTGCGGCGCTCCAGACGGACTACGTCGACTTCTATCTGCTTCACTCGTGCCAGCCGGAAGACCTGAACGACGATGAGCTCTTCGCCTTTCTGGACGAGTGCGTCGAGAGGGGCTTGGTTCGACACATCGGCGTGTCCTATGAGGGTTTCGATCTCGAACGACTCCTACCGCTATCCAGAAGCGGTCTGAAGCTGATCCAGGTGCCCCTGGACGTGAGAGATCACCGTCGGGTCGATCTCCTGAACGCTCAAGAAGCTGCGGTCGTGACTCACTCACCCTTCGGTGGTGGTCCGGTTCCGGCGCGAATCCTGGAGTTTGCAACTGCGAGCGAGGAGCGGAAGCGCAGCTGGTCGGACCGTCTGGGGATCGATGTCTCGGCACCGGGCACGATCGGCAAGCTGATGCTGAGTCACGCCATCGAGTTCAACCTGCGAGGCGTCGTCCTCTGTTCGATGCACAGTGAGTCTCATCTGGGCCAGAACGTGGAGTGTGCGGAATCCCGCCAGTTCTCGGAGGAGGTCCTGCTGGGATTCCGGGAGCTGGTCGACGAATACAGCCATCAGGTCGAGAAGGTCGACGCCGCACCGGCGCTCCTGCGCGCGGATCGATGAAGTGGCCTAGGCTCGTGCCGGGATGTTCCTAGACGCGGAACAGCGGGGTGGAGCTGACGACATCCACGGGGACGTCGCCATCGTCGGTGCGGGCCCCGCGGGCATCGTCCTCGCGTTGGACCTGGCACACCAGGGCCTCGACGTGGTTCTCGTCGAGAGCGGCGGCCGGAAGTTCCAGCCGAGCGTCCAGGATCTCGGGAATGCCGCCGAATACGACCCGGCGCGCCACGCCCCCATGGAGGATTGCACACGTCGCCAGATCGGCGGAGCCTCCGTGATCTGGGGCGGTCGTTGTGTGCCCTACGATCCCATCGACTTCGAGCACCGGACCTATGTCTCGGAAAGCGACTGGCCGGTCACCTACGACGAGATCTCCTCCTACTTTCAAAGGGCCTGTGACTACTTTCGATGTGGTCGCGCCGTGTTCGACGCACACGAGATCGATGCGATCGAGCAGAAGACGATCGTGCCGGGACTTCCCGACGCCGAGGTGCGGAGCTCGAGTCTCGAACGCTGGTCCCTGCCGACGAATTTCGGGCACGAGTTCCGTCGCGATCTGGAGAGCAGTCGACGAATCCAATTGCTGCACTCGCTGACCTGCACCGAGATCGAAGTCGACGATTCCGGATCTCGCATCACCGCCCTTCGCTGCAGATCTCTCGGATCGGGTCGAGCGCTCGAAGTCACCGCCCGGGCCTACGTGATCGCCTGCGGTGGCATCGATACGACGCGCCTCCTCCTGGCCTCGAACCGGGTGCACGCGAACGGGATCGGAAACCACAGCGACAACCTGGGGCGCTTCTACATGGGCCACATCTCGGGGCGGGTCGCACGGGTATGTTTCACGACTCCACCGAGGCGAACGATCTACGGTTTCGAACGCGACATCGATGGAACCTATCTGAAGCGAAGATTCTCGTTCTCGCCGGAGTTTCAGCGAGAGCATGAGCTCAACAACATCGTCTCCTTTCCGGTCAGTCCAGACATCGCGGACCCGGAACACCACAACGGCGTGTTGTCCTTCGCATACCTCGCCCTGGCATCTCCCATGGGGAGGGCCTTCGCCGCGGATGCCATTCGCAAGGCGGCCATCGGGTCTGGAGACGATTTGCGCCTTCTGCAACACACCCGAAACATGCTTCTCGACCCGTGGAGTACGCTGAAGTTCGTCCCGACGTTCGGTTACAAGCGATTCATTGCCCACCGGAAGGTTCCGAGCTTCATCCAATACAGCCGATCCGGCATCTACCCGCTTCACTACCACGGCGAGCAGGTTCCGAACCGCGAGAGCCGGATCACCCTGAGCGATCAGAGAGACGAGCTCGGTATGCGCAGGGTGTCGATCGACCTCCGGTACACGGATCGGGACGTCGACAGCGTGGTGAGGGCCCATCAGTACTGGGACCGCTACCTGCGGGACCAGGACTGCGGGCGTCTCGAGTACCTTGCGGATGACGTCGAGCAGAGCGTGTGGAATCAGGCCGGGGACGGATTCCACCAGATCGGTACGACGCGGATGTCCAGTGATCCCGAGAGGTCGGTCGTGGGCCCGGACTGCAGTGTCCACGGTGTTGGGAACCTGTTCGTCGCCAGCAGCTCCATCTTCGTCACTTCGGGTCAGGCCAACTCTACGTTCATGATCGTCGCATTCGCTCTGCGGATGGCGGACCATCTACGGGAAGTCACACTCGCCAAGGAGGTCTGATCGACTCTGCGGTCTGTCTGCGGTCGCCTTTCAACCGCGGTAGATGGCACTTTTCACTACGCCATCTCGCGCCGGCCGAGCGACGACAGACGTGGAGCGGGACGAACACATGAGGATCTGCATCAACGCGGCAGCAGCCAACCAGGGCGGTGCGGTGACACACCTGGCCAACCTGCTCCCCCACCTGGCCGAGCTCGACAGCGACGATCACTTCCTGGTGATCGCACCGGGCCCGACCCTCGAGCGGCTCGCGGATGTACTCAGAAATCCCCGGTTCGAAGCCGAGGTCTACCCCCATCCACCGGTTCAATTTACGCGAAGAGTCGTCTTCGATCAGTTGCACGTCCCCGTCATCGCGCGCCGCTATCGCGCGGATCTTCTGTTCTCGTCCAACGGTTTCGGGACCCTGTTGAGCGGCTGTCGAGAGGCGCTGCTGATTCGAAACTCGGTGTACTTCTCACGGCGGCTGGAGGAACGGCTGCGTCGGCTGGGTCGGTCGCCGCGCGATCTGATTCTGCGACGCGCCTGGAGCGTTCTATCCATCCGGGCCGCAAATGCCGTCCTCTTTCCCACGAAGGCGATGCAGACGAGGGTCGAGAAATTCGTATCGCTCGAGCGCAAGACGACGAAGGTCCTCCACTACGGCTTCGATCGGGATCGGTTCTTCAGCGCGGATCAGCCCGAGCCGAGCGTGCTGGATCCGATCCTTGAGTGGAGGGCGTCGGGGCGGCGAGTGCTTCTCTATGTTTCGGGCTACGCCGTCCACAAGAACTTCGAGACCGCCATCGAGGGGCTCGCTTCTCTGCTGGGCGACGGTGTGGACGTAGGGCTGGTCCTCACCGCATCTCGGACGCCTTTCGGAGAGATGGACGAGTTCGAGGCCATGCTGCAGCGGATTCGAGAGCTCGGCATCGAAGGGCATGTGTACATGCCGGGACGGCTGGCCTGGTCACAGCTTCATGCCATCTATGCCGCATCCGACATCCACCTCTGGCCCAGTTTCCTCGAATCCTTCGGCCACCCCCTGGTCGAGGCGATGGCGAGCGGGCTGCCCAGCGTCGCGGCCGACATCGAGGTCAACCGCGAAATCCTGCAGGACGCGGCGGTGTACTTCGATCCCTTCGACGCCAGAGCCTGCGCGCAATCCATTCGAGAGGTCATCGAAGACGCGGACGCGACGGAGCGTATGAAACGAGTGGCCCTGGAGCGGGCCGGCGGGTTCTCCTGGCGGGTCCATGCCGAGGCCTTGAGTACGTTCTTCGCGGGTCTCACTTCGACGTCCCGCTGAACGCGCAGGCGCCTGCATGGCCCCCGAGCAGGCGGTCGCCTCAGGCCGGGCCGAGCCCCGCGGCATCTCGCGCTGCAGCCACCACGGGCGCACCCAGGGTGCGCGCGCGCGCCGCGCCGCTCGCGAGGATGTCCTCCAGGTCGTCGGGGTGCTTCGCGAGTTCTTCGCGCTTCTCGCGCATCGGTCCGAAGGTCTCGAGGATGCGGGCCAGCAGGTCCTTCTTGACGTCGCCATAGCCCAGTCCACCGGCCTCGGCGCGTTCGAACATCTGCTTCTTCTCCTCCGCGTTCGCGAAGAGCGACCACAGCGCAAACACGTTGGCCTTCGTATCCTTCGGCGCTTCGACCGGGGTCGAGTCCGTGACGATTGACATCACGGCCTTCTTCAGGCGCTTCTGGGGCCAGAACATCCGCAGCGTGTTGTCGTAGCTCTTGCTCATCTTGCGACCGTCGACGCCCGGCACGACGGCCACGCCTTCGAGGATGTGCGGCTCCGGGAGCTTGAACACCTCCCGCTCGTAGACGTGGTTGAAGCGCTGCGCCATGTCGCGCGCCATCTCGAGGTGCTGCTTCTGGTCCTGACCCACCGGCACGATGTCGGAGTTGTAGATCAGGATATCGGCGGCCATGAGCACGGGATACGCGAACAGGCCGTGATCCGTGGGCAACCCCTGCGCGACCTTGTCCTTGTAGGCGTGGGAGCGCTCGAGCAGACCCATCGGCGCAATGCTCGTGAGGAGCCACGTGAGTTCGCAGACCTCGGGCACGTCCGACTGGCGGTACAGCACGGCGCGCTCGGGGTCGAGGCCGATCGCCAGGTAGTCGAGCACCACTTCGCGCACGAGGCGCCGCCGCTCGTCGGCGTCGCGCAGGGACGTCATCGAGTGGTAGTCGGCCACGAAGTAGATGGCCTCGCCCTTGTCCTGAAAGGACACATGCTGGCGCATGGCGCCGAAGTAGTTGCCGATGTGGCACTCGCCCGACGAAGTAATTCCGGAGAGGATGCGCATGCTGGAAGTCCCGCTCAGCGCTCGTTCACGAACGTGAGCCAGTGTTCGAACGCGGGATCGCGGCCCGACACCACCTCGTGGAACCGCTCGCGAAGCACGCGACTCACGGGGCCGGGACCGCCATCGCCGATGGTCTGGTCGTCGATCTCCGTCACGGGCCACACGCCCGCCGTGGTTCCCGTGAGGAACACCTCGGCGGCAGCGATCAACTCGTCGGGCCGTATACGGGTCTCCTCGACGTGGATACCGTCTTGCTTGGCGATGTCGATGATGGCGCTGCGCGTGACACCGAGGAGCACGTTCTCCTCGGACGGGGTGCAAAGCGTGCCCGCGTCATCGACGAGGAAGACGTTCGTGGTGGGCCCTTCGGCGACGAAGCCGGTTTCGTCGACGAGCAGGATCTCGTCGTAACCGTTTCGCCGAGCGCGCCACTTCGCCAGCATCGGCGACACGTAGTTCGCCGAAACCTTCGCCTGGGGGGGCACGATGTCGGCGCGGCGATTGCGCACGTCCTTCTCGATCCACACCTTGAGCGTCGGTCGCAGCGGCGGCTTCACGGTCTTGTGGGCGACGATGTCCTCGCCCGGGTGATAGGCGGCGATGGCGAGCGCGACGCGGTCGTCGAGCGGCACGACGTCGACCTCGACACTCGGCAGGTAGGCGCTGATCTTCACGGCGGTGGAGCCGGGATTGGCGCGCACCGTCTCGATGATGGCCGCGGTGATCTCCGCTTCGCTTCGCTCGAGCGGCAGCCCGACGAGGTCGGCCGAGCGGAACAGTCGCTGCACGTGCTCCTTCAGCCGGAACACCGCGGGGCCCCGCGGCGTTTCGTGGACGCTCATGTAGTCGAAGATGAGCGAGCCCCGCTGCAGGCTGTGCGAGAGCACGTGCACGGTGGCCTGGTCCCAGGCGACGAGGGCGCCGTCGAGCCAGATCTTCCGGTTGGGCACGGCAGCCCCTTCGTGGTTGCTGGGTTGGCGTTGCAGGCGACGAGACCGGGCGCGCTGTCGGCCGCGAATGTATCAAAGCCCCTGGGGGAATCCCGTCCGGTGGCCGCGCTTCCCGCGTTCTCGAGCGCTCACAGAGCCCGTCAGCCGCCCGCTGGCCGCCCGAGAGCCGCCGCGGGGATTTTTTTCCCGCGCCGCGCCACGTCCTCGCCGCTTTGGCCACTTCCCTAGTACTGGAATCCGACTCAGGAGATGCACATGGCCGCAGCGATCCGCAAAACCACCGATATTCTCAGCAACGTCGCGGGCTTGTACCGCGAGATGTTCAGCTCCGCGCTCGGGCTCATCCCCCGCTACCGCTAGCGCGTTCGAGCTTCGTTCGCCTGCGGCTCCCTGCGCGCAGGCCGACTCCGATTGACCTGCTCGTCTGCGTCGAGCCCGCGAAAGACCCGCGCGGGTATTCTTCCGGCGTGACGGGTCGATTGGGTGCCTACCGGCGGTGGACCGCCGTCCTCGCGGTCGCTGCGCTGACCGCCGCCGCCTCGTCCGTCGCCGCCGAGCCCGATCGCGACCCCAGCTCGCGAGAAGCCCTCGAAGCCCAGCTTCCCGAGCGCGGCGAGCGCGCCGGTTACGCGACTTCCGACACGTGTCGCGCGTGCCACCCCGCCCAGTACCGCAGCTGGCACGACAGCTACCACCGCAGCATGACCCAGGTGGCCACGCCCGACACGGTGCTGGCCGACTTCGACGGCGTACAGCTCGACCACCTCCGCGCGGGACAGCGCGTGCTCCTCGACACCCACGAGGGTGCGCTCTACATCGAGCCCAGGGGCCCCATCCGCGGCCCGCCGGGAGCGGCGCCCGCGCTCGACTTCGCCTACGCGCGGCGCGTGGTGCTCACCACCGGCTCCCACCACCAACAGACCTACTGGACGCTCGGCAACGACGGACAGCAACTCATGAACCTCCCCTTCAGCTGGCTCGTGGAAGACGCCCGCTGGGTGCCCCGCGACGACATCATCCTGCGCGACCCCCGCAAGCCCATGGGCTCGGCGATCTGGAACAACAACTGCGTCGACTGCCACACCACACCGCCCGGCTCGCTCTTCGAACACCAGGTCTCCACGACCCCCGGCGGCATCGCGGAGCTCGGCATCGCCTGCGAGGCGTGCCACGGTCCGGCGGAGACCCACGTGAGCCAGAGTCGCTCGCCGCTGCGCCGCTACGCGCAACATCTCGACGACGCTCGCGACCTTGCCATCGTCCAGCCCGCAAAGCTCCCCGCCGAGGCCGCGTCGCAGATCTGTGGCCAGTGCCACAGCAAGGTCCGCTACCGCGCACCCGACAACGAGGCGGACCTCCTCTACCGCCCCGGCGACGACCTCTTCCAGACCCGCCGCCTCGTTCCCGTCGGCCACCGCATGCAGCACACCGCCGGCCGCGAGTTCAACGTCATGGTCGAATCCGCGTGCTACCGCGGCGGCGAGCTCTCGTGCCTCTCGTGTCACTCGATGCACGGCTACGCGGACCGCAACGACCAACTCGCGCCCGGCATGGACGGCGACGGCGCCTGCCAGCAGTGCCACACCGAGGCCCGGTACACGACCGAGCTTCCGACGCATACGAAGCACCCCGCCGAGTCGGCGGGCAGCCGCTGCACCGAGTGCCACATGCCAAAGGCGACCTACGGACTCCGCAAGGGCATCCGCAACCACCTCATCGACTCCCCGCGCGTGCAGAGCACGGGCACACCCGATCGCATCAAGCGCATGGCGGCGTGCAACCTCTGCCACCTCGACCGCTCCCTCGGCTGGACCGCCCGGGCCCTCACCACGTTGTGGGGTCAGCCCGCCCCCTCGCTGAGCGACGACGAGCAGAACGTCGCCAACTCCGTGCTGTGGCTCGCGAAGGGCGACGCCGCCATGCGCGTGGTGGTCGCGGATGCGATGGGGCGCGACGTCGCGTGGCAGGCATCGGGCAAGCAGTGGATCGCACCGTTTCTCGCGTCGGCCCTCGACGATCGATACGGGGTGGTGCGCTATGCGGCGGGTCGGGCGCTGCGGCGGCTACCGGGCTTCGAGCAGTTCGCCCCGGACTTCGTCGCGCCGGTACAAGACCAACACCGGGACCAGAGCCGAGCCTTGGCCCTGTGGAATCAAGCCACGCGCGGCCGCCCCGATCGAACGGGAAGCGAGGTTCTGATTTCAGCCGACGGAACACTCGATACCAAGCGCTGGGAAGAGCTGCGAGCCGCGCGTTCGAAACGCCGACACGACGAGCTCGAATGACTGAGTCGGCGGCTGGAATCGCTTCCGACGTTCGAAGCGAGAGCAGTGAGTCGCACTCCGGACGCCCCTGTAACTGGTCAGCGCGCAAGAACGACCCTGAGCCTTGTCCCCACTCCTAGAACAGAATCGATCTCCAGTTGGCCGCCTGTCGCTTCCACCGTTTGAGCAGCCACCGTCAGTCCGATTCCGTGTCCTTCTCCGTCAGGCCATGTCGTGAATCCGTGGGTGCGACACGAAGCCAGAGTCGCCTCGCTCATCCCAGCGCCCCAGTCCTGGACTTGGAGGCCAACATCCGGAGGCGCCAGAGCCGATATGCGAACCAACCCGATCCCTCCGCTCGCCCGCGCGGCGTTGTCTAGGATGTCGACGAGAGCCCCTTCGAGGCGGCGATCCACCGTCGACTCAACGTCGAACAATCGGGGGCAACACGAGATCTCGATCTCCGGATGGTTTCTGGTAGCGCTTCGCTGTGCGCTCGCGACGACCTCTGCGAGTGGAACCCCAGATTGTGTCGTGATCGGGCGGCCGCTCGAAGCGTCCAGAAGGTCGGAGATCGATGCTGCCATTTCTTCGATGAGTTGACAGATCGCGCCCACATCCTTCTTCGCCCAAGTGCCCTCGAAGCCTGGAAGTTCGAGGCGTCGAGCGAGAGATCGAATCCAGAAGAGATCCTTTCCGAAGCGGTGAATCAGCGTGAGTGCTCGAACCATCAACTCGTCCCGCTGATCGCCAGCGAGATCGATCACGGAAGTTCCGTCCATCCTCCACCTCGCTTCCGTTCGGGTGTTGGAATCGTAGGGCCGCCCGCGTGGATGCCCAATGAGAAATGGTGTGGTGAGGTGGGAAGAAACGTGGAGGCAGCCAGAGCCACTCGGACCTAGATTCTCTCGTTACCGATCTTTCTCATGTGCAGTCGCGAAGGGAAGCATGTCTCTGATTTCAAGGCGAGAAGAATTGAAGAATCCACGGCGGAGTCGGGGATCGAAAACGATCCGGCGAGTCTCGACGATGGTTTCGCTGCCCTGGTCAACGTTTCGGGCGACAATTCGTCCGGGAACAAGCGATTCACCTTCTCGAATGATCGACGCTCTGGGCGCGGTGATGGTTTTCGATGCGTGAGTTCTCCCGTGGACGAAGTACTCGATTCGCAGGATTGCACGGTCTATTCGTGCGACGAAGAACCTGACGAGCGCGTAACGCGACTCGTATCTCGGTTTCGCTTCGATGATATCGACCAACTCAGATTCCCAGTCAGAAGAGATCATTCGTTCAACCGTATAGTCCTCGACGTAGTGCCGTTCGACGTCTTCGAAGGAAAGATCGGTCTCGAACCACGGATCACTTCGCTGAAACGAAGAGACGCGCCGCACCTTTCGGAACGCAGGTAGGTAGACAAAATAGTCGGAAGCGTCTTTATCCTCTATCGCAAGAAACGCAGTTCCCCGCAGTCGCTGTGGCGACGTGAATCGGCCGAGAACGTACAGCCTGCCGTCATAGAGCTTGGTCGCGATCTCCACCGACCGTTTGCCCCGAACGCCGTTCGGGCCTCGAATCGTTAGGTCGAGATCCTGCAGCGTCTCCGTCTCGTACCGCACGCGTAGCGCCTCGGAAAGCACCTCTTGCGGACCCGGAAGAACCTCCTCCGCGTGTGCTGCCGTGCAAACCGCAAACATCGCGAAAACTGCGATCTTCTTCATCGACTGTATTACCTATCCGTTTCCAGGGTTACGCGGATCGACGTCCCCCAGCCCGCCGATGTCGACGCAATCTCGATCTCGCCACCAATCTGGCTCAACATCGACCGACACAATCCGAGTCCCAGGCCTCGCCCACCGACTGCT
>JABSQW010000544.1 GCA_013215605.1 Myxococcales bacterium | reverse complement strand
GGAAGCGATCTGGTCGACGCCCTGGGGCACCGCGGCGACGCGGCAGCCGAATTTGAGCTCCTCCATCAGCGGGTTCGCGCGCAGGCCACTCTTCCCCTTCCGGAGCGCGAGTTCGAACGCCTGGACGTCGTTGCCGTTGGGTGCGACGACCCCGAGACCGGTGATCACCACGCGCCGGCTCACTGGGTGACTCCCATTCCGGAAAGAACTCCGGAACAGACGAGAGTGCCGTCTTCGAGGTGCATCTCGACCTCACTCCGCAGCTTGCGGCGCCGGTAGAAGAGCTTACGCCCTGTGATGACGACACGAGCGCCGGGCTTCACGAGCCCGGAGAAATCGACGTTGGCGTCGGTGAAGACCGTGACGAGCTTCTTGGCGTCGTCGATCCCGCCCTGGCTCGCGAGCGTATAGAGGCCGAGGGCCACCACGCCCGTCTGCGCCATCGACTCCACGAGCAGGACGCCCGGCGTGATGGGGTTTCCAGGGAAGTGGCCGCGGTAGAAATCCGCGTCTGCGCGCCAGGTGTAGGATGCCACGATGTGGTCCTCATCGATCTCGAGGATCTCGTCGATGAAGCGGAACGGCTCCTGCTGCGGGATGAGATCGAGTACTTCCTTGGCTGTCAGATTCCGTGCGCCACTCACCGTTCCATCCTTCCGCCGCGCGCGTTCTCCGAGACGTTCGGATAATCGCCGTAGGTGATTCCCGCGAAGAGGCCGACCTTCGCCTTCTTGATCGTGTAGATCTCCTCGCCATCGACCAGGAGGCGGGCGTCGCCGATGGCCATCGCCGCGCCGGATTTTTGGAGCTCGGTGTAGCGGCGGATGTCGATCTCGTAGCGGACGAGTGTGTCGTGGGGTCGAATCTGCCCGAAGAACTCCACCTCGCCGCATCCGAGAGCGCGTCCGGAGCCGAGGCCGCCGCGCCAGTTGCAGTAGAAGCCGATGAGCTGCCAGACGCCGTCGACGCCGAGGCAGCCGGGCTGTACCGGGTCGTCGCGGAAGTGGCACTGGAAGAACCAGT
Organism: Myxococcales bacterium; assembly: GCA_013215605.1. Lineage (GTDB taxonomy): Bacteria > Myxococcota_A > UBA9160 > UBA9160 > SMWR01 > JABSQW01. Next base: position 9,936 of record JABSQW010000544.1, on the reverse strand, counting down.
CGTCGACGTTCACGTCGCGTTCGCCCACGATACGGCCCTTGTTGCCGTTGGCCTCGAGCGCGGTCACGCGGTCGACCATGAGCATCGGAGGCAGGGGGAGGCGCGCGGTGAAGTCTTCGGGGGCGTCTTCCACCAGGGTTCCGCTCCCGAACGCCAGAAGGTCGGTCTTCTCGAACGAGTCGCGACTGAGAAACTCGCTGTACTTCACGACGCTTCCCCGTCCCGACCGGAGTCGTCCGCGGAGTCGAAGCGCAGCAGGTAGCTCGCCCACGTGAGACCCGCGCCGACGCCGACCACGGCGATGTCGTCGTTCGGATTCCACTTCTCCCAGTTCATCGAAATTACGCCGGCGGAGCTAGCCGCCCCCGTGTTCCCGTACCACTCGACGTTGAAGTGATGGAGCGCTTCAGGGATCTCGGCGCGCCGACACACCGCCTCGAGCATGCGGAGATTGGCCTGGTGGCCCACGAAGTGGAACGGGCGACCTTCCGTGTCGAAGCGGTCGCGGAGGGCGTCGAAGCAGAGTGTCGTCTTCCTGATCGCGAAGGTCTGGACCGTGCGCCCGTCCTGCCCGAAGTAGCCCGCGCGCGGGACGACGACCTTGTCGGCCCCCGAAGGACGGGACGCGAAAGTGGTTCCGAGGACGCGGGCTGCCCCCCTCTCGCGGGTCGAGATCACTGCGGCGGCCGCACCGTCGCCCCAGAGCACCGAGGCGCTCCGGTCCGCGTAGTCGACCGTCTTCGTGAGCGAATCCGCTCCGCAGATGAGGATGAAGTCGGGCAGCTTTTCGGGCTGCATCATGGAGAGCACGTGCATCTGAGCGAGGAAGCTCGTACACGCGGAGTTCACGTCGAACGCTGGGACGTCGATTCCAAGCTCGGCGGCGATCATGCAAGCATCCGCGGGGGACTGCCAGTCCGACGCGGAGCTTCCGGCGATCACCAACCCGATGTCGGACACCGGGACTCCCGCGCGCTTCAGCGCCATCTCGGCGGCGCGAGCACTCATCTGCCAAGTACCGATTTCGGCGACCTCCATCGCGACCCGGATATCGGCGTTCTTCGTCGACTTGATGTAGTCGAGGGGCAGCACCGTGCGACGCGACCGGATCCCGACCCGGTCCATGATCCACTCGTCGTCGGTCCCGATATCGAGACTTTCGAGAAACTCGTTCGTGATCTCGCTGGCCGGGTGGAAATGCCCGAGAGCGTGGAGAAAGAGCGTCACCGCTGGGCTCCTGGGTTCAAAACAGAGGGATCTTCGGCGGCGCCTCTCCGCACGACGCGCACGCTGATCAGAATCTCGGATGCTGTGAGATGGGTGGGGTGACGGGGATTCCGACCGTTCTCGTGACCGTCAGCGGACCTGGGCCCCCTGGAATCTTCAGCGTTCACGCAGACTCCCATCCCCGGGCGGCAGTATAGCGACGTGCGCCCTCTGCGAGACTGCAGCCCACGTCCCCGAACTGGATCCCCTCTCGGGGTGGAAACCGGCCCTTCGAATTGGGCGGGACGGCGTGCCCCCCCCACGGGGAACGCAATGTCCACGAGCCTGAACGACAACATGATGACCCACAGTCATCTTTGATTCAACCCCTGGGTAGGAAATTTGATGGGAATTCCCATCTTTTTGTAATGCATGAGGGCGAATGAACGCGAAAATCACCAGCGGTTCGCACTTGCGTCTGGAACGTGAGCTGGCTCACAAGAGGGTCCGGGAGGAGCCCCGGGGCCTCAGGGCGGAGACGTCGGGGGGGTCGGGGCTCTATCGTGGGGTCATGCCCAGTGACCCGGATCGGGGTACCCCGTGCGTCGCCGTCTACGAGCGGCGGGTCGCCGCCTCCCTCGAGCGGGTCTGGGAGAACGTGCTCGACTGGGAGCACCTGCCCTGGCTTCACTCGGATTCCTTCGAGTCCATCGAATCCCTGGACGCGGGCGACTGGGGTTGGCGCGCGCGCGTGACGTCGACCCAGCGATCCCGGGGTGCGTCACTCCTCGAGCTGCGCGTCGATCGTCCGCGCGGTCGCTACGTGGTGGCGACCCTCGAGGGTGCCGGTACGGGGGACGAGATCTGGACTGGTCTCACCCCGGTGGAGGTGGATCACACCGACATCCGTGTCGAGTTTATGATTTCTGGTGTGCCAGCGGAGTCCGTCGCGGAGATCGGCGCCGCCTACACGCGCCTCTACACGCAGCTGTGGGACGAGGACGAGGCGATGATGCAGCGACGGGAAGCGCTGCTGTCGCGTCGCGGTGAAGCTCCGACCCGGCTTCCTGCGGACCCCGTCGACCTCGGTCCGCGGGGTGAACTTCGCTCGAAGCTGCCCCTCGAGGTGGCAATCGGCGACGAGACCTACCGCGTGGTCGAGGTGGACGGGGAGTGGATCGCGCACTCGACCGTGTGTCCCCACGCCCTCGGTACACTCGGAGAGGGTGAGGTCGATGGCGCCGTGATCCGCTGCCCCTGGCACGGTTATCGTTTTGACCTTCGCACTGGGCGCTGTCTCGACGCCCGCGGGCTGCGTCTTGCGAAGGCACCGATCGTCGTCGAAGATGCCGAGTCAGGACGCGTCTTGCTCGCGTTCGAGTCGCGCGAGGAAGCGCGTCGAAACGAGAAGCACAGGAGTCCCGAATGACCGAGACCCGATCCGGACTGAAACGCTCACTGGACTCGCGCATGCTCGCGGGCGTGTGCGGAGGGGTCGCGGAGTGGCTCGGGTGGGATCCGACTCTCGTGCGGATCGCGTTCGTCGCGGTGTCGCTGCTCTCCGCGGCGTTCCCGGGGATCATCGTCTACGGGATCCTGTGGATCCTGATGCCGGAACGCGAGGCTTTCGAGAGTTAGTCTGGCTGGAGTTCGGCGGGGATGAGCTCCGAAACAACGAGTTGCACATCGTCGGCTTCGGGCCCCTCGATGCTGGGCAGGTCGCCGAGCATCTCCGCGAGGTAGTCGGTGGCGGCCTCCGTGACGTCCTGAAAGGCGAGGCCGAAGCCGGTTTCCGCGTCGCCGCGCTCGACGCGAGCCGATAGCACGAGAGGCTCTCGTCCCGCCCTTGCGTGAAGGGCCACGCGCACGTCGTCGCCCACACGGAGATTGGGGTGCGGATGGACGAGCATCCCGGTCGGGGACAGATTGCGGCCGATCAGGACCTGCGCCGACGCGCTACCCAGCGAGATCACCCGGCGCGAGAACGATACGCGGTCTCCGTGTCGGCGTTCGCCCTCGGGCTCCGCTCGGGACTCCGGAGTCGGCTGCGGTCGTTCCGCCACTTCGAGGGGCGGCAGGTCGTCGGCGACGAGTTGCTCGAGGAGGGCCGGTCCTTCGGTGTAGCGTTCGACGGCCTTCTGGATCCGCGCGACGGACGCCGGCGAGAGCTGATCGAACCGGATCGAGATCGACTGCGACCCACCGGCGGTATCCGCTGCGCCCGAGCGGTGCACCTCGCCCTTTACCTTGAAGGCTTTGCCATCGCCGAGTTCGGGCGGGAAGAAGACGGTCACGTTGACGTTTTCGACGGCCGTGTAGTCCGATCGAAGCAGGCAACCGGTCACGGAGAGGTCGGCGAGGATTGCGGGCTTGCGCCGAAATCGGCACCGGAAATGAACGGGAACGCCGATGCTCACTCGCTTCGATCGCCGCTTCTCGGGTCCCCGGTAGATCACGTGTTGGATGAGGAGCCGCAGGGCGGCCGGGTGGACCGGTCGTCCCACCATGTAGTCGACGCCAACCCGGCGCAGCGTGGAACGCAGTGTCGGGGAATCCTTCTCGAGTACAGCGATTCGCGTCGGTGTGTGGCCCACCGAGCCGATGTCGAGGTTCATCATCTGTGCGTCGGTCGAGATCACGGCGTCCCACGCCGTCTGCTCGTACGACGTGTCTGGGCTCCCGATCCATTCCACATAGGTCGCGCCGATCTCGTCGAGCATCGCGCGGACGTCGACGAGCTCTCCGTCGTGGAGGAGCAGGATGATCGGTTCAGAGATCTCGGTAGACACGGTTCCCTCCGCGATGCGCAGCTTCGACGTCACGACCGCAGTCCGTAGATCGGCAGAAGCAACGCGTCGCTGTACCCGAGACGGGAAACTTCGCCTCGCTGCAGGTGGCGTCCGGCGATCGCTCGGGCCACCTGGCGAACGCCGAGCGTCCTCGAGTCAGCTGCGGGTCTGGGGGGTCTCAGAGGGCGGGGCACACCCAGTGGCCGCGCGTCCGCCAGCAGCCCACCCGCGGCCTCAGGTGGCCACGCACCACGATGGTCTTCTTCGCCGAATGCGGCTTCACCACGACGCGCGATGAGCGCGGGTGGATGACCCCGACGCAGCCCGCGAGCAGGCTGCCCACCAGGCACAGGGCCGCGAGCTTCACCGTGGCGTGCCCGAGGCGTCTGCGCAGGGAACGCTCAGCGCTGGGGGCAGGGGAATCGGGGTTCGGGTTGGCGGGGTTCATGTCGATCTCCGGTCTTTCTCGTGCATCCAGCGGCGCCCGTTTGCGACGCACAAGATCGAACCCCTCGCGCGGGAAAAGGTTGCGCCCGCGCTACCGCGATTTCGGCTCTCGGCTCCCCATGGGGGAGTCAGTCCCGGGCGCTCTCCGCCCAGGCTCCCTCGACCGCCCCGTCGGTCGTGACCTTGCGGTGCAAGAACCGCCAGCTGCCGTCGATGTTCCGGTACTCGTCGATGTAGCGGCCCCAGTGGTCGAGCCCGGAGTCGGTGATTACGAAGTAGTAGCAGCGGCCGTTTGCGATCGTCTCGTCGTGGACGTCGATCTGGTGGGTCGACGTGTGATGACGGATGTAGGCCGCGCGACCGCCCTCACCCGTGTTCTTCGCGACGCCCTCGAACATCGCACGGATCTCGGCGCGACCGCGAAAGGTTCCGGTGGCGAGTTCCATCGTCGCGTCCTCGGCGAACAGCTCGAGCATCGGATCGAAGCGGCCCGAATCGCCATTTGCGTTGTAGCGCTGCACCAGATCGCGAATGCTCTCTCGCGCGATCAGTTCGAAGAGTTCCATGGTCGAGCCCCCTGCGTCGCCTTCGAGCGTTCGGACCCACTCTACACAGGTGGCGGACGTCGCGATGACCCCGATCATCGGACGGGCCCGCGGGCAGCGGTGGCCGTTCCGACGCCTATGCCGCGCCGGTGCCTGCGGGTTCGCGAGCGAAGTACGCAGCGAGGCGTAGCCGAGCGGAGGCTGGCTTTGCCCGTCGATACCCAGCCAAACTAGCCGCGCAGTTTTTCGCGGAACAATCCGAGCACGCGATCGAGCGCCTCGCGCGTGGGATGACCGGCCTCATCGACGAGGTCCGCCGTGACCACCGAGTGGGCCGTGCGCGGAATGTCGAGCGGATTGCCCGGGCTCGAATCGACGTCAATCCCTTCGAAGCCGTTTCCGAGCTCTTCGCGCAGGCGTTCGAAGCGATCCGCCGGACACATCGGATCGTGGCTGAAGCGCAGCCCCAACACCGAGCAGCCCTGCGCGACTCGCTGCTTCACCACCCCGAGGTCGGCGTCCGAAAGATGCAGGGCTCGGCGGTGTGACGCGGAGACGGGAAAGGGAAGCGACGGCTGACTGAGCACGGGCGCCATCACGCTCGAGTCGACCATCAGCGCGAGGGCGAAGTTGCCAGTGAGGCACATCCCGATCGCACCGACACCGGGGCCGCCGCACTCGTGGTGGGCCTTGCGGCACAGGGCGCGTAGCCAGTTCGTGATCGGACTCGACTCGTTGCGGGCGAGTACGCTGAATTCGCGGCTGATACACGCGCGTAGCATCTGGCCGGCCGCGTAGCCGCCAGTCATCGGCTTGTTGGGCGTGCCGAAGAGGTGCGGGAGATAGACGCTGAAGCCGTCGTCCGAGACGGTGCGCGCGAAGTCCGCCACGGGCGGTGTAATCCCGGGGATCTCGTGCATGATGACGACACCCGGACCTGAACCACGTCGATACACCGTTCGCTCGGCACCGTCGTGGGAAAAGGTGCTCTCTTCGAAGCCTTCGAGTGCCATGGATGCCTCCGTGTCTCGCTCGCGTGCTCGATGGAACCGACGGCGTCCAACCTATCACGCGGCTCCCGGGTTCGGCCGAACCCTGGGTCCGGTCGATCAGTGCTCGCGGGCAGCCGGGAGCACGTCGCGCGCGAGGACCTCGACCTGACGTCGGAACGCGTCCGCATCTTTGTACCGCGTTCCCACTGCGATCTGAGTGACTCCGATGTCGGCGAACGTCGCAATGCGTTCGCGCGCTGCGGCGGCGTCGTCGATTGCCAGGCCCGTGAGGAGAATCACCTCGGGATCGGGGCGGCCGGCTTCGGCGGCGAGCTCGCGCAGCCGCGCGATCTCGGGTGCGAGCTTTGCGGGATCGCCGCCCATGGGGAACCAGCCATCGGCGTGGCGCACGACGCGCTCGAGCGCGTGCGTCCCCGAGCCGCCTACGTAGATGGGGGGCTTCGCGGGGCGCGGCAGGAACAGGAAGGTCTGCCCGTTCGCCTCGACTTCGTCGCGCTCGAAGCACTCGACGAAGAAGGCGAGGGTCTCGTCGGTGATTCGACCGCGTTTGCGACGATCGACGCCGAGGGCGCGGAACTCCGCCTCCATCCAGCCAACTCCGATGCCGAGTCGCAGACGCCCAAGGGAGAGCTCCTGCAGGGTGGCGAGCACCTTCGCCGTCGGAAGGGGAGGTCGGTACGGGAGATTGAGGATGCCGGTCCCGAGTCCGATGCGGGACGTCTTCGCCGCGAGGTAGGCGAGCGACACCAGCGGGTCGAGGTAGCGTCCGCCCGAGCCCTCCGAATCGTCGGGCGGAATCGCGATGTGGTCCGGGACCCAGAGGTCATCGAGTCCGGCCTCCTCGGCGGCCTGCGCGCATTCGACGATCGTGTCGCGCGTGGACTGCGGTCCCATCAATCGCAGAGAGATCCCGAGCTTCATGTCGCGGCTCCTGGTTCCTGAATGACAGGTCTGTCCGATCGATACAAGGCGGCTGCTTCGCGGTGGGTGACGGCGTGGAGCTCGGCTGTGCGTTCAGCCGTCTCCGCGTAGCCACCCGACATGAGCAGGGCGACGGGGACGCCTGCGTCGCACAGCGTGGCGAATACGAACGCGTCGCGTTCGGCGAGGCCGCGCTCGGAGAGGTCGAGACGCCCAAAGCGATCGCCCACCACGCAGTCGACGCCCGCCAGGTACATCACGAGGTCCGGCCGCGCGGCCTCGAGGGCGGTCGGGAGGTGTGCCGCGAGCGCGCTCAGGTAGCCGGCGTCGCCAACATGATCGGGGAGGGGGACGTCGAGGGACGAACGCTCCTTGGTGAATGGAAAGTTCTTCTCGCCGTGCATGGAGAACGTGAACGTATCGGGATCGCCGCCGAAGATGAACGCGGTGCCGTTGCCCTGGTGGACGTCGAGGTCGACGACGAGGGCGCGCAGTGTCGAGCGCTCCGCGCGCAGGCTGCGGATGGCGACCGCTACGTCGTTGAGCACGCAGAACCCCTCGCCGTGATCGGGGAACGCGTGGTGGGTGCCGCCGGCGAGATTCGCCGCGATCCCGTCCTCGAGGGCCATGCGCGCGGCGAGCAGCGTTCCCTGTACGGCGAGGAGCGAGCGCTGCCAGAGAGCCCGCGTGGCGGGTAGACCGAGGCGTCGCTCGCTGCGCCGGTCGAGCGACGCCGTGGCGAGGGCGTCGAGGTACTCGCGGGTGTGAACGCGGAGCAGGTCGCGACGCGCGGCTTCGCCCGGCAGGACGACGTCGCGTGGGTCGACGAGGCCCTCGCGGATCAACCGCGCGTGGAGCGCCGGAAACTTCCCCATCGGGAACCGGTGGCCAGCTTCGAGCTCGATCCAGTAGCCGGGGGCGTAGGCGACGCGCACCCTGACAGCGTAAGCTGCGCCGCGTCCCCCCGCTCCCACATCCAGACCCCCGCGCCCCGGTCCCCCTCATCGCCCGCGGGCCCCGATGGAGCGGGAGCGGTTGCCGCGCGCCGGGCTTCAGTGGTAGGAAGGTTCCGTGAGTACGCCGCGCGCGTGATCGATTCCATCTACCAGCGAGCGGGAATGAAACTGCGGGGTATTGCCGCCCCGCGCCCCGCCTGACCCGCGAATCTGGAAGGAGACCCCGATGCTCGACCGACGAAAGCTGATCCTCCTGTGTCTCGCCGTCGCCCCGTTCGCGGTGGTGCCCCCGAGCACCGCCCAGGAGGCGACCCAGGAGGCGGCCGCCGCCGTCGGGACCGACGCCGGCGGGGGCGAGGAGGTCGAGCCCGAGCCGGAGCCCGTCTATCCCGCACTGTTCGGCGAGGCAGAGGTCACGGCTACACCGGAGTCCGTGCAACCGCTGCTGATCGCCGGCAATGAGACCATCGGCGCGCTCCGCTCCGAGGTGCTCCGGGCTGCGACGGCGAGCGGGAATCAACGGAGGCAGATCGTCGTCGCCGCCTCCGACACGACCCGAGCCGATCTCCAGGCCCTCACGTCCGAATGGATCGAGCCGTCGATCGCCGAGGACGACCCCAAGGCCCGCACCACGATCGCCGGAGCGGTCGGTCGCATGACCCAGGCAGAGTTCGAGCTCTACCTCGGCAAGCGGCTCGGCGAGGAGAACCTGGTCGATCGGATGGTGGGCGACGCCCAGGGTGCGCTCGCCCTCGCCGCGCTGGTGCCGTCCGTCGTCCCCGGCGTGGGTCCGCCACCGGAGATCGATCCCAAGGCCGATCCCCTGGTGATCCAGGCTCAGCTGACAGCGCACAAGGAGCTGGAGAAGGCGGTCAGTGACAAACGCCGAACGGTGTACATGCGGATTTCAGGGAACCGGGAGCTCGGAGACAGCACGTTGTCCGATCTTCTCGACGCGGTACGCGAGTACCACGAGGTCCTCCAGGCCGCCCGCAAGAGTTCCGCCGAAGTCCCGCCGACGAGTGTCCTGCGCGCACCCGCGCCCGCCCGGGACTGACGGCGGAGCCCGTTGCGTGCGCTGTCAGGCGTCTCCATCGCGACGCAATCCTCCGAGGCGTACCAGGGAAGGCAGCACCACGAGGTTGCACACGAGGATCATCGCGAGACCGAGCGTGAGCAGCTGACCGAGACTCGCCAACCCGCGGTGCGATGAGAACCCGAGCGTTCCGAAGCTCGCGATGGTCGTGAGCGCCGAGAGCACCACGGCGCGCGCGGTGCTCGAGCGCAGCAGGTTGCCATCGGGCAGCCCGCCGCTTCGGGCGCGGTGGACCAGGTGGATCCCGCTGTCGACCCCCATGCCGAGCAGCAGGGGGACGACGATCACGTTCGCGAAATTGAACGGGATTCCGAGGACCACCGTGCTCGCCACCGTGAAGCCAGTGGCGAGGGCGAGGGGCGTACCCACGAGCGCGGCGTCCGCGGCACTCCGCCAGAGCGCCAGGAGAAGTACGGCGATCAGGACAGCGGCTGTAAGCAGCGCCTGTACGAGTGAGCGAACCACGGCGTGCCCCGTCTCGAGGATCACGAGTCCCTCGCCGAACGTTTCCGGCGCGAGCTCCTGCACCGACGCCACGTAGCGTTCGAGGACGTCGTGATCGTCGAGGTTGCCCGTGGGGTACACCTCGACGCGGATCCGCCCGTCGTCCGCGACGTAGAGATCCGTCACCGAGTCGGGGAGTCCCGCTTCGGTCACCACGTCGGGAGCGAGTGATGCGCGCAACACGCGCAGCCGCTCGGGGAGCGATCCGAGGAGCACCCCTTCGAGATCGGCGAAGCGCCCGGAATCGGCACCGAGCAGGCGACCCACGGAATCGCGTAGACGCGCTGCGACCGCTCCGAGCTCTGCGTCGGGTTCGGAGGCGAGGAGGTCGTCGAGCCGGGCCTCGAACACCACGAGCGCTTCGGCCGAGCGCGTCGCATCCGACGCCAGCGCCGTCCTGGGGGTCGGCGTGAGCGTGGGGAGCAGCAGATACGCGGCGTCTTCGAGCGCCTCGCGGTT
>JABSQW010000543.1 GCA_013215605.1 Myxococcales bacterium | reverse complement strand
GAGCGACCTCGCGTCCCTGCAGACCCGGGCCGAACTCGTCGACGGCGAGTGGGTGATTCACGGCCAGAAGATCTGGACGAGCAACGCCCATCGCGCCGACAACATGTTCTGCCTGGCCCGCACCGAGCCGGGGGTATCGAAACACGCCGGCATCTCCTACCTGCTCATCGACATGAAGCAGCCGGGCATCGAGGTGCGCCCGCTGCGCCAGATCACCGGAGCGAGTCATTTCAACGAGGTGTTCTTCGATGGCGCGAAGACGCCCGATAGCTGGATCGTTGGGAAGCGCGGCGAGGGCTGGTCGGTATCCCGCGCCACGCTGAAGCACGAACGCAACTCGATCGGCGGCGCGGCACAGACCAGCGCGAACCTCGCGGCGATCACCGAGTTGGCTGCTGCGTCCCTCGTGGCAGGCGCACCCGCACTCGACGATCCCGAAGTTCGCCAGCGTCTCGTCGAGATCGAGGGCTACGTGAAGAGCCACCTCTACTCGAGCTACTGGCAGCTCACGCGCGAGTCTCAGGGGCGCGAGGCCGGCATGTTGCCTCTACTCAACAAGATCATTTCGACGAACATCGGGTCCGACATCGCCCGGCTCGGCCTCGATCTCGTGGGAGACGGCGGTCTCGCCGGCCCCGAAGCCCGAAGCGCTCAGTGGGGGAAGCTCGGGACCTCCGGTGCCGACTGGGTGTTCCAGTACATGCAGTCCCTCGGAAGCGCCATCGCCGGCGGAACCGCCAACATCCAGCGCAACATCGTCGCCGAACGAGGCCTCGGTCTCCCCCGCGACGCCGCCGCATCCCAGAAGCACTAGTCGCCCATCGGGCCGGCAGCTTGGCTACGTCCCCGAGTTGCGTTGCGGCTAGGCGGGTTGGTGGCGCTTTCGCATGGCTTCGAGTCCGCGCTCGATGGACTCCTTGATGACGCGGTCGTTGTCCTTCGAGATGTAGCGGTGCACCGCCCTCTCGAGGAAGACGCGAAGGATCGGGTTGAAGACGTGGTAGGTCTCGCGGAAATGCACGCGGGTGCGTCCCTCTCCGAGGTCTTCGAGGCGCGTCCAGCCCGAGGCCTGCGACCAGAGGGGTTTGCCGATCGCGTCGTAGCGCCAGGACTCGTTGAGCTTGACCTCGGTGAGCCACTCCCAGGACTTCGCCTTGCCGCCCGACAACAGGTAGCGGGGGACCGGGAAGTGGCAGTGACGGATGAGTCCCTCGCCGACACTGTCGCCGCCGTGGAGAATCTCGATGCGCACCTGATCGTGCTCGATCACGTCGCCGGTCTTCTTGCCCCAGAACAGCCGCCAGATCTCCTGGGGTGTGGCGTTGATCTCGAACGAGTAGCGGTGGTCTTGCATGGCCGACTCCCTGACGTTCCGACATTCCCCGTGGTTTCGATCGCGGCAGGGCGAGTCTACCGCCGATCGCAGCCCGCAGGGGGCGTTCACATGAACGTCGGCCGCTCTCCCACGATCTTCGTTTCGCGGAGCTTCGCGATCTCCGCGTCCGACAGGCCGAGCTCTTCGCGCAGGATCTCGTCGTTGTGCTGGCCGAGGGTGGGCGCGGGGGCGCGGCGCAGGTGCGGACCGAACGCGGAGAACTGCGCCGGGAAGCCCGGATAGCGCAGCGAGCCCGCGACGGGATGCTCGAACGTCTGGAAGAACCGGCGGTGCTCGAGCTGCGGATTCGGGTGGAGGAAGTGGGCGTTGACGCACGCGGACGCCGGTACGCCCGCTTCGAGGAGCTTCGTCTCCGCGGACGCGACGGACTGATCGGTGAGCCAGTCGCGCAGCTCGTCGTCGATGCGATCGTGATTCGCGTGGCGCCCCGCAGCGCTCGCGAGCTCGTCGGCGAGCGCCCAGGCGGGCCGGCCGAGCGCAGCGACGAGGCCCTGCCACTGGGCATCCGTTGCGACGGCGATCGCGAGATGCTCGCCGTCTGCGCACGGATAGGCGCCCTGGGGCGCGGCAGCCGGGCCGCGATTTCCGGCCCGCTCCAGCAGCTCTCCGTATGCCGAGTACTCGATGACCTGCTCCGCCGCGAGATTCAGGGCGGGCTCGACGAGGGGCACCTCGACGAGCTGCCCCTCGCCGGTCCGACGTCGGTGCTCGAGGGCGAGGAATATCGCGAAGACGGTGTGCATGCCGCCGAGGGGGTCGCAGGCACCGCGGACGATGAGGGGAAGATCCTCGTAGCCGGTCATCCAGGCGAGGCCGCTCACCTGCTCGACATTCGGCGCGAAGCCGGGTCGATCGCGCCACGGGCCGTCGAGCCCGAAGGCCGGCATGCGCACCAGGGAGAGCCGCGGATTCAGGGCGCTGAGCTTCTCCCAGGTCAGTCCGAAGTTGTCCATTACGCGTGCAGAGAAGTTCTCGACCACGAGGTCCGCCTTCTCGATGAGGCGCAGGAGCAGGCTCATGCCCGCTTCGCTCTCGAGCTGCAGCGTCACGTCGCGCTTGCTCGAGTTGGCACCGTGGAAGACGTGCGACCACTCCCACATGATCTCGTTGCGCACCGCACCCGAAAAACGCATGCCGTCGGGGCGCTGGATCGATTCGACCTTGATCACGTCGGCGCCCATCTCCGCGAGGTAGGAGGTCGCGACCGGGCCGGCCCAGAAGCAGGTGAGATCGACGACACGAATGCCCGAGAGGGGCAGGGCCGGTGCGCCGTCGCCCGCCGTGATCGCCGGGCGGGCGATCGCGAGCTCGGCCTTCACCTCATCGGTGTGCTGGCCAAACGTCGGCGCCGCTCCGATGGGTCGAAGCCGAGACTTTTCGAACACGTAGGGCGGCCGCGGCTGGACGAAACCGCCCGGGTTGTCGACGAAGACGCCGCGCTGTTTGAGGTGGTCCATCTCGGGCAGGTTGCGGCCATCGCCGATGGGCGCGGCGGGAATCCGCAGCAGAGAGGCGGACTCGATGATCTCGTCGACGCTGTGCTCGCGGGTCCAGGCGTGCATGGCCTCCTGGATCAGCGCGAGGTGCTCCATGCGCGCCGTGGCGTCGTAGAAGCGCTTGTCTTCGCCGAGGTCCTGGCGCCCGATCATCGAGCAGAAGTCTTTCCACTGCTGGCCGGTGTAGGTGCAGAGTCCCACCCAGCCATCCTTGGCGGGCTCGATGGACGGGGTTTCGAGCGCCTGCAGGAGCGGGCCGCCATTGAATTGGAAGCTCAGGTCGTGCTGGATGGTCATGAACGCGACGAGCGTTTCGAACATCGAGACATCGACGAACTGACCGGCACCCGTGTTTCGGGTACTCAGCAGCGCGGACGCCGCCGCCACGCCGACGTACGTGCCCGCGCCCCACTCGCCGATGCGACCGCCCGAAGCCACGGGGCCCCGCTCGGGCAGGCCGCGGTAGCCGGTGGATCCGACGCTGGCCTGCAGGGTCCACTCGGTCGCTGGGCGATCGATCCACGGTCCCGTCGACCCCCACGTGGAGAGGGAGACGAGGGAGAGGGCGGGGTTGCGCGCGCGGAGCGCGTCGAAGCCGAGGCCACAACCGTCGAGTACGCCGGGTCCAAGGTCTTCGACGACCAGGTCGATGCTGGCGGCGAGGTCCAGGATCAGTTCGCGGCCCGTCGGCGTCACCGGGTCACAGCGCACGCTGCGCTTCGAGGCGTTCAAGAACTGGAAGAGCGCGCCGTCGCGGTCCGCCGGAAGCTCGGTATCCGAGGCGGTCCAGCGACGCAGGGGGTCGCCGGCCTCGCCCGGCTCGAGCTTGATGACGTCCGCACCGGCATCCGCGATGAGCTTCGTCGCATAGGGGACCGCGATCTCGCTGCCGATCTCGAGGACGCGAACGCCGGCCAGGGGCCAGCGCGATGCCGAACTCGAACCGCGTTCATTGCTCGCCGCCATGCGCCACCTCCGAGAATCCGGCCTCTACTATCACCCGGGAAGCGCTGTGAGCAAGGGCAAAGGGCATCGGAGGCGAGCGGAGTCCAACCGAGATAGCCTGAGCGGGTGACGGACGAGACGCGGACGGGGAGCCCGCTGCGCGACTTTCTCCGAGGCTGGATCGGACTCGACCTGCGCTCGCTTGCGCTGATGCGCGTGGGGCTCGCGCTGCTGATGCTCCTCGACCTCGGCATCCGCGCTCGGTTCGTCGAGGCCCTCTACTCCGACGACGGCATGCTGCCGCGCGAGATCGTGAGACTCGTCAGCTACCGCTCGCCCCTCGAGCTTCACGCCCTCGGAGGCTCGGCGGCGTACGAAGTGGCGCTCTTCGCCGTCGCGGCGGGCTTTGCGCTGCTGCTCCTCGTGGGTCGCTTCACGCGGGTTGCGATCGTGGGATGCTTCGTGCTCACGGCCTCCCTCCACTTTCGCAATCCCTTCATCCTGCTCGGCTTCGACCACATCCTGCGCGTCGTGCTGTTCTGGTCGATGTTCCTGCCACTCGGCGACACCTGGTCGCTCGACGCTCGCCGCGCTCGCCGCGCTCCCCGAAGCCGCACCCATGCCTCGGTCGCTTCCGCGGCGCTGCTTCTGCAGGTGACGCTGATCTACTTCATGGCGGGTCTCGCGAAGACCGGAGACGTCTGGCTGGAATCGTTCACGGCCATCGAGTGGGTGCTCCACGACACGAGCTGGGCCTTCGACCACGCCCGGGGATTCCTCGCGTTTCCAGCGCTGCTGCGCGGCCTGACGGTCGCGACGCTGGTGTTGGAGATCGGAGCTCCGGTCCTGCTGCTGTCGCCGCTGTTCTCGGGTCCTGTTCGGACGTTCG
>JABSQW010000542.1 GCA_013215605.1 Myxococcales bacterium | reverse complement strand
TCGTGGTGCACGGACTGTCCCTGGCACGCTCCTGCGCCAGGCCAACCGAGTCGGTCGTGATCACGTCGTACCACTCGGTGATGACGCGGTCGACCACGACTTCGAAGGGGTGCCTCTCGTTCGTGAAATGATTGTCGGGAAGACTGGTAATCATTTCCGGCAGTTCGTTCATTCTTGCGAAGCCCAGAGCAGCCTGGGAGGGTCTGGTAGGATGGCGCCGCGATCGAAGCCGCGCGGCGGTGGAGGGGGTGGATAGTCCGGTGTACTTCGATCTCGGCACGTACCTTTCGGTCTTCCGCCGGGCCTTCCGCGAGCCCCACCACCCGCGGCGCCGGAAGCTCGTCTGGGCGCTGGCCATCGCATTCCCCGCTCTCGCCGTATGGGACGCCGTCTTCTTCGCGCTCGACCACCTCTTCTTCCCCGGTTTTCGCCGCGTGGTGGTGAAGAGCCCGGTCTTCATCGTGGGCAACGCGCGCAGCGGCACGACGAACATCCACCGGCTCCTCGCCGGCGACGCTCGCTTCTCCTACTTCCGGACGTGGGAGATCCTCCTGCCGTCGATCCTCCAGAAGAAGATCGTGGCCGCCGTGGCCGCCTTCGACCGGCGATGGCTCGGCGGTGCGATCGAAGCGCGCATCCACGGGCGCCAGGATGCCACCCTCGCGAAGGCGCGGCGCATGCACGACTGGCGCCTCGATGGCGCGGAAGAGGACGGCTTCCTGGGCCTACACACCTGCGGCTCCGGAACGATCAGCGTGATCTTCCCCTACAACGAGATGCTCGAGCATCTGAGCCAGCTCGACACGAAGTCGACACCGTCGCAGCGTCGACGACAGCTGGCGTTCTACGCCGGGTGCGTCAAGCGCCAGCTGTATTTCGACGCAGGAAGTGCCGGTCCGTCGAAGCTGCTGTTGAGCAAGAACCCCGCCTTCACCATGCGGATGCGGAGTCTGCGCGAGGTCTTTCCCGACCTGAAGTTCATCTGTCCGGTGCGCCACCCCTACGAGACGATTCCGAGCCTCATCAACATGCTGCAGAAGGGCTGGCTTGCCATGGGGGCGGACCCCGAAGACGTCGCGGCCAGCGTCGAGTGGCTGCGCCGCAACGGAATCGAGACCTACCGGTACGCGTTCGAGGTTCTCGATTCGCTCCCCCCCGATGCATACGCGGTGCCGACGTTCGGAGAGCTGATCACCGAACCGCGTGCGACGGTGGAGAAGATCTACGCGAACTTCGGATGGGAGATCACACCCGAGTACGCGCGCTTCCTCGACGAGCAGCAGTCGCAAGCCCGCGCCTACCAGAGCACGCACCGCTACGAGGCGGGGCTCGGGCCGTCGCGGGAAACACTCCACGAAGAGCTGGGCCCCCTGTTCGAGCGCTTCGGTTGGGAAAAAGAGGCCTGAGGCGCGGACCGCGCCGCCACGAGGAGTTCTCGCCGATGGACCGAAGTCGCGACCCCCTCGAGTACCTGCAGTCGGGCGACGCCTGGAACGACTACTGCGAGGGTCTGAAGGAAGCCGGCGGAGACATCTTCCGGGAGCTCGCTCCCAATCAACCCATCGACCTCGCGGAAGGTCACCGCTATCTCGCTCGCATGGTTCGCTTCGGGCTCGAACACATCATGGAAGGCGGCGATCCCCGCCTACCGGTGTTCTTCCCCAGCCTCTGCGAAGTCCAGAAGAGCGGCTGGGACAATCCCGACAACCACCACACGAATGCCTACATCAACGGCGCCTACGAATACCGGGTGCGCGGTCGCCGGGGTGACTGCCACACCATGAGCTTCGCCGTCTACGGGGGCTCGCTCGGGCGCGGAGGCGGTCGCAGCACCATCGCCTTCGTGAAGATCGACGATCTCGAGGTCGATCCCGATGGACGCTTCGAAATCATCTTCAGTCGTGAACGCCACCCCGGCAACTGGATTCCGCTGACCGATGACGCCACGACGCTCATGGTGCGCGAAACCTTTTCGCGCAAGCTCGAGCAGGAGCGTTCGGTGCTCGCAATCGAGTGCATGAGCGACGAGCCGCCCCCCGAGCTCACGCCCGACTTCGTCGTCAGCGCGTTTCGGCGCTCGCTGCGGTTCATGCGCGGCAGCGCCAAGATCTTCTTCGATACCGTGGACCAGTGGATCCCGACCCCCAATGTCATCCACGCGGGCGATCGCGAGAAGGCGAGTCAGACCCTCGGCATCCCCGATCAGCTCTACAACAGCGGGTGGTGGGAATGTCGGCCCGGTGACGCACTCGTGGTCGACGTCGTGCCACCCGAGTGCCGCTACTGGAGCTTCTCACTCAACGACTACTGGGGCGGCTCGCTCGACTACCGCTACTGGAAGATCCACGTGAACGACCAGACGGCGGTACTCCGACCCGACGGCTCGGTTCGCATCGTGGTCGCGCACGAGGATCCGGGCCTCACCGACGCAAACTGGCTCGATACGGCGGGGCACGACCGGGGGGTCTGGATCCTGCGCTGGATGGAAGCCAGCGAAGACCGCACGCCTACGGTTCGCCGCGTACCGTTCTCCGATCTAGGCAGCCTCTGATCACCCTCGCGCGAGCGCGAGCGGTGCTCGAAAGCAACTGAGAGTTCCAGATTCGAGGCTTGCACCGCCGGGTGGTACCTTGAGGCCCATGATCAAGGGCTACGCCGGACGTGTCCTCGAAGTCGATCTCACCGCTCGCCGCTTCTCCTTCGAGCCCCTCGACGAGGAGACCGCGCGCCTCTACATCGGCGGCAAGGGCTACGGAACGCGCCTGCTCTACGACCGCACCGAGGCGGGCATCGATCCACTCGGCCCGAAGAATCCGCTGATCTTCGCCACCGGCCCCCTGAACGGCTCGGTGGCCCCGCAGTCGAACCGCTTCGCCGTGGTGTGCAAGAGCCCGCTGACCGGCGGAATCGGAAACGCCACGTGCGGCGGCACCTTTGCGTTCGGCATGAAGAAAGCGGGTGTCGACGTGATCGTCGTGACCGGGCGCTCCGAGCGACCGGTTCGGATCGACGTCGACGGCAACGCCGGCACCGTCGAGTTCATCGACGCCGCCGACCTCTGGGGCAAGGGCACCTACGAGACCCAGGCGCTGCTCGGCAGGAAGAAGAGCCACGCGGTGATCGGACCGGCCGGCGAGAACAAAGTGCTCTACGCGGGCATCGTGTCCAACGAGCGCATCGCGGGCCGGACGGGCGTCGGCGCGGTGATGGGTTCGAAGAAGCTCAAGGCGCTCAGCGTGTCGGGCTCGCGCAAGCTCGACATGGAGGACCCCGAGAAGTTCAAGGCCTACACGCGCGACGTGCGCGCGATCTTCAAGGGCCACCCCGTCCTCGGCGAGAGCCTGAAGCGCTTCGGCACGGGCGGTATCGTGAACACCACGAACGGCCGCAACATTCTTCCCACTCGAAACTTCCAGAAGGGCCGCTTCGACGACGCAATGAAGATCTCGGGCGAGTGGTTCGAAGATCACGAGCTCGTGGGCGTGAAGACGAGCTGCATCCACTGCCCGGTCTCGTGCGGTCGCGACGTCGACGTTCCGGGCAGGGGCGTCGTGAAGGGCCCCGAGTACGAGACTCTGGCGCTGCTCGGCTCGAACCTCGAGATCGGCGACATCAAGAAGGTCTCCGAGTGGAATTACCTCGCCGACGACCTGGGGATGGACACGATCAGTCTCGGCGCGACGCTCGGCTTCGCGATGGAGCTCCGAGACCGCGGCATGCTCGACACGGAGCTCGCGTTCGGCGATCCGGCGGGTATCAGCGAGCTGATCCAGGACATCGGCCATCGCCGGGGACTCGGAAACGATCTCGCCGACGGGACGCGCCGGTTGAGCGAGAAGCTCGGGGGCGTCGAATTCGCGCCGCACGTCAAGGGCCTCGAGCTCTCCGCCTACGACCCGCGCGGATCGTTCGCCCAGGGGGTCGAGTACGCGACCACCAACCGCGGCGGCTGTCATGTGCAGGGCGCGAGCATGTACCTCGAGTCGGTGGGACCGCTCACGATCAATCCGCAGAACCTGAAGCTCAAGGCCGACCTCCCGATCGTGCAGCAGAACCTGGCGTGCGCGATCAACTCGATGGTGCTCTGTATCTTCACCACCTACGGCATCGTCCCGAAGCAGGTCCACGAGATGGATCCGAGCTCGCTCAGCTACCGCACCCTCGCCTTCCTGCTCGAGAACAGCGGCCCGCTCTTCCGCTGGGTGCAGAGCGTGAAGGGGAGCCCTCTCCTGTGGTTCGAGAAGTGGCTCACGCTGATCACGGGAGAGAAGTTCTCGAGTGGTCATCTGCAGGAAATCGGCGGGCGCATCTTCAACCTCGAGCGGATGTACAACCTGCGCGAGGGCCTCTCTGCGGCCGACGACACCCTGCCCGACCGCATCCTCCACGAACCGACCTTCTCGCACATGAAGTCGGGACACCCCCTCCACGAGCTGTTGCCCTCCTACTACAAGAAGCGCGGCTGGGACGCGAGCGGCGTTCCCACGGCGCGAACGCTCGAGCGACTTGGCGTCGCGGTCTGAAGAAGGAAGTCGACGTGACGGTGCGGGTCGAGTTCACCTACGAGATGAGCAAGAAGCTCGGCGTTCGGGTCATCGACGTCGACGCAAAGACCGTCGCCGACGTCGTCGATGCCAGCCGCCAGCGCTTCGGCGACGAGACCGAGGCCTTCGAGCAGCTGGCGTCGCGCGCTGCCCTCGCCGTGAACGGCGTCCTCGTGCGTCACCGCAAGCGGCTCAAGACGCAGCTCGACGACGGTGACCGGGTGACGTTCGTGAAGGCCGCGGCCGGCGGCTGACGACGTGCGCCGCGCGATCCGGGCAGACGGGGTCGGGGACAGAACGAGACCTTCGGAGCTGGCGGTTCGAAGAACCCGGGCTACGAGGGCCGCCCGCCCTCGACCATGTAGCGCCAGAAGCGGCGCGGCTCGCCCAGCTCGAAGTCACCGCGCGCTTTGTGCTGGACCGAGGCGTTGTCCCACACGAGTACGTCGTGATCCCGCCAGACGTGTTGGCAACTCGGCGCGTTCGCCTCGGCGT
>JABSQW010000541.1 GCA_013215605.1 Myxococcales bacterium | reverse complement strand
GCCCCGATGGCTATCTCTATATTTCGACGGGAGATGGCGCGCCAGCGAACCCGCCCGACACGATGCGAGCCGGACAAGACGTCAGCAACTGTAACCGTTCACGGGGCGTAGGCCTTTCGGGTTCGGAATTGGTCTGGTCACGAATTGGGAAATCGGTGACTGAAGGAGTATGTCGTCGAACGCGGTTCGGAACCGAATCCCTGTCGAGCTCGAAGCGGAGATGACGCCTGCGGTACGGGCGTTCGTCGCGGCCTTGTTTTCCGAGATCGACCGATTGAAGGAGGAAGTCGCCGACTTGAAGAAGCGGCTTCCGAAGACGCCGCAGAACTCGTCGACGCCTTCCGGTACTCAACATCCGCATGCGAAGCCCAAAAGGCGCAAGCGGAAGGGCGGTCGCAAACGGGGCGGGCAGCCGGGTCATGCGAAGCACGATCGCGCCCTTCGGCCGACCGAGGAGTGCGACGAGGTCGTGCCGCTCAGGCCGCCGAAATGTCGCGGTTGCGGCGTCGGGCTGGAGGGGGGCGATCCCGATCCGCTGCGGCATCAGGTCTTCGAATTGCCGGTGATTGAGCCGCACGTCACCGAGTATCAACGGCATCGCTTGAGCTGCTCTTGCTGCGGGAAGACGACCTGTGCGGACCTTCCACCCGGCGTGCCGACCGGCCAGTCGGGACCGCGGCTGATCGCCTTCACCGCACTGCTGATGGCGTTTTTTCGCCAGAGCAAACGACGCACGGCCCTGTTCCTCGAATCCCTGCTCGGTCAGCCCTGTTGCCCGGCACTGACGGTCAAGCATCAGAAGCTGGCCACCGACGCGTTGCGACCGACCTACGACGAACTTGCCGGGCAGTTGCCCACGCAAACCAGATTGGGCATCGACGAGTCGCCGACCAAAGAGGCATCCGAGAAGGCATGGTTGTGGACTTTCGTCGCCGGCACGTTCACCCTGTTCGCGATCCGAACCTCGCGCGCGGCCGTCATCCTGGGTGAACTGTTGACCGAAAACTTCCGCGGCATCGTCAACTGCGACCGGGCCAAGATGTATTGGTCGCTCGGGCGGCTTCAATGGTGTTGGGCTCATCTGAAACGCGACTTTCAGGCGCTGATCGATTACCCCGACGCTCAAGTCAAACGTCTCGGCCACGATCTGATGCGACAAACCAAGATCCTCTTCCGCGAATGGTCGCGCTGTCGCGACGGAACCATCACTCGAAAGACCATGAAACGACGACTCAAGCCGGTCCGCGACGAAGTGGAGAGCTTGCTGCTGCGCGGTCGCTGCAGCGGCAATCCGCGGCTTGTCGGAATGTGCCGAGAACTGTACGACCACCGACAATGGCTCTGGAACTTTCTCGATCACGAGAACGTCGAGCCGACCAACAACGGCAGCGAGCGATCCCTTCGCCACGCCGTCATTTGGAGAAAACTCTCGTTCGGAACTCAGAGCGCCGCCGGAAGCCGATTCGTCGAAACCATGCTCACCGTCATCGATACCTGCCGAAAGCAGTCCCGCGACGTCTTCGCCTACGTCACCGCCGCCATTCAGGACAGCTTCGAAAACCAGCCACCCCCTTCGCTACTCTCCGACCCGTGAACGGTTACCTACCGACCCCGTCGCTGCCGCGCAGTCGCCTGCGGCCCGAGGAGTTTCTCTTGTCGCGGATCCTGGTGGAAAACCTGACCAAGACGTTCCACGTCGCCAAGCGTCGCGCCGGGCTAGTCGGCGCGCTCGCTGGCGTGGTGCGTCGCGATTACCATCAGGTGCGCGCCCTCGATGG
>JABSQW010000540.1 GCA_013215605.1 Myxococcales bacterium | reverse complement strand
CACTGGGGGTACGCCCCCACTGTGGTTCACTGAGGTAGGCCCGGGCTGGCCGTACCAGCAGCTATCCGGGGGTAACCGTTCACGGGGGGCATTGAACGCCGCTCGACCGGGTGCGACGCCGGAGGCATGAAGAATCCGAGTCAAACCCTGAGCGAACAGCTCGGGCAGTTGGTGCGCGAGCACATCGAGGCGACACACCGGTCGGCGGCCGAGGCTGTGGAGCGCGCATTCGAGCCGTCAGCGTCATCTGCGCGGGCGACGCCATCACGTGCACCGGCGCGGGCTGCCGGCCGGCGACGTGCGCCGGATGAGATTGCCGCGCTCGGCGAGCGATTGTACGCGGCGGTGGCCGCCGAGTCCGGCGAGACGATGGCGGTGCTCGCGCCCGCAGTCGGTGCGACGCCGCGCGAGTTGCATCGCCCGATGGCGGCCCTCAAGCGCGACGGCCGCGTGCGCAGCGTCGGGCAGCGGCACCAGACGCGCTACTATCCGACCACCGACGGCCGGCAATGTTCAGGCCGACGCGCCCGCGTCGATGAGAGGCGGCGCGGGAGTACCCGCGACGTGCGCCGCCACGCTGCGCACCAGGAAGTCGAGCACGGGCTTGCCCTGCTTGCGCGCGGTGCGCACGGCGGTCATCACGCGCTCGGCGAAGCGTTCGCCGCGCTGACTCTGGCTACCAAAGCTGCGCTTGCGCCACAGCACGAAGTCGCGCAGTTCGAGTTCGGCGTGATTGTTCGTTGGCTCGACGCCGTCGTGCGCGACAAAAGTCCACAGCGCTTTGCGATGCGCGAGGATGTTCGCACACGAGCCCGACAACCGCGCGATGTCGGCCGTGACGCCACGCTGCAGCGCGCGCTCTATGTCGCGCTGGACCGGGCGAATCCAGTACTGAAGTTCTTGCCGCGTCAGCGCGCCTTCCTTGAAGCCGTGCCAATACTCGAACATGAGCGAGGTCAGCTGCAGTAGCTCGCGCCCGATGTCGCCGGCCGGCCCGTCGCGCTCGGAAAACCCAACATACTTGCGCAGTAGATGCGCGTGGCAGACCTGCCGCAGCGCCATCGTCCAGAACCCGAAGACTGTGGCGCGGTCGCTGACAAGGAAGCCAATCAGCGCGCCGAACATCGGCTCGATGGTCTCGCGGCACCCGTCGGCGAAGATGCGGTAGACCGTCGCCGCCCTGGACGCGATCGTCCATAGCGACATCAGCTTGCCCGCGCGCGTCCACGTCGTGGCGTCTGTGTGCTTGACCTCCGCGTACTGCACCTCGCGCAGCGCCTCGGCGTGTGCGGACTGCAGCGCATCGCTCGCGCGCAGTTCCATCGCGCTGACGGCGCCAAGCGAGACCGTGATCCCGAACAGCTCCGACAGCAACCTCTGCGTCTTGCGACGACTGAGATGGTAGGCGCCGGTGAGCAGCGCGACCGTGGCCGTCAGGCAGGGCCCGAACGCAGAACTCGGGATCTTCGCTCTATCGTAGGCAGCCCTGGTCCATGTGCCGCAGTGCTCGCACTGCACCTCGTGGCGCCGCCACTCGGTCAGGCACGGGCGATGGTCGCGAAGGTCGAGTTGCTGATAGCGGCACGCGGCGGCATCGACGACGCGTGGAAGCCCCCGCGCGCAACCGAGGCATACTTCCGGGAACAGGTCGACGAAGATGTCGACGCGCTCGATTGGTAGCAACTCGCGATGCGAGCCGCGGTGCCCCTTCTGGCCGCCGCGCTTGCGCTCGGACTTGCGCTTGTTGCGTGCCGCCTTGCCGTCACGAGACCCCGAGCCCGGCCCATCGCTCGACGGCGGAAGATGCGAGTTCTTCGAGTTGCGGTTGAGCAGCTCGGTGAGCTTCGCGACCTGCCCGGTCAGCGCGGCCACCTCCTCAGTCAGCGTGGCCACCTGCGCGTCGCGCTCGGCCAAGGCTGCCTTGAGCACTGCAACCGAATCGGTCGCCCGCTGATCATCGGCTTCGTCATCAACCGCCACACTCAGCTTAGATCACGATCGGATCGGCATGTCGATCCGTCTGGCGCTGGAAAATGCCGGGGGGTGAACGGTTACCCTGCATCGGCTTCTCATCGACACAGAGGATAACCGTATCCTTCGGTGCAGGATGTACATATAGGTCGCAGATACGCTTCGTCT
>JABSQW010000539.1 GCA_013215605.1 Myxococcales bacterium | reverse complement strand
CCCCCCCCCCCCCCCCCCCCCCCCCCCCCCCCCCCCCCCCCCCCCCCCCCCCCCCCCCCCCCCCCCCCCCCCCCCCCCCCCCCCCCCCCCCCCCCCCCCCCCCCTTGGCTACGCCTCTGGATGGATGAAAATGAGACGCTTCTCCGCCAACCAAATCTTTTGGTTTTGGAAAAATAACTATATATAAAATTACGCAAACACAATTTCCTCACTTATTTTTTTACCCTCATTACATACGCTTTAAATTGATTTAATTTGTTTGCCACTTCTTAACGACTCGAGCAATAGACAGATCTATTAAATTATAACTTCGGATTCGACATTTACAACGTCGTAATCATGTTTATTCTCAAATTATATAGGAATTAGTAGTTTGATATAAAGTTTAAAAAACCTCATTACATCTTACCAAACGAACCATAGTCCCACACTGCCATGCGTTTATAATAACTTGCCAACTGATTTTCAGGGTGCTGTCATGTCAGACAATGCAATGAAGGTTAATCTCTATTCTAACTAAATTTCTAAATTTTCAGTGCCTGTGTTGCTTAGAGACAGTACCAGAGCTTTTTACCTTATAATTTCTAGGAGGGTCTCGGAATAAGGTAACAGAGCTTTGATCGATCTTATTAAACGTATATTTAATTTTATCGAAAACTCGTTTATAATACCTAAAGTCCTAAACTTATTCTTATTCTGTAACTTTCCAAAAATAATTCTGAGGTGTTTTGAAGGGCTACTATTCAAAATAAAATTCAAGGCTCCGGCGAAACAAGGAGGGGGAATGTACGTTTCCCAGAATGTTTTTGAGAAGTTTGTTTCAGATCCACTTTGAAAATTTTTCGCCTCTGCCGAAACCAAAAAGCTGAATATCTGAGAGCCATTCTGAGATGTTTTTAATGACTTTTGTTCAAATTTTTTTGCAAGGGCACGTGAAACTTTCCCAAAATAATTTGAGCGCCATTCTGAGGCCGTTTGAAGGTTTATTTTCAAAAAATTGCCTGCGGAACGGGGACTGGGAGGGGCCAGGGGGAATGTACCTTTCATAGAAGGTTTTTGAGAGCCATTATGAATTGTTTTGTCCATACACTTACGACCGGATTATTGCAGGCCTATAGGGAGGAAATCTAAATCTTGAAAAACCCTACAATAATCCACTTTTTCAGGAGTGGAGTCTGGAGTTATACATTGTATTTGTAAACACCACGGACAGATCCAATTTTCTTTTTAGAAAATCAGATGGGGTGGTTCTGGCGGAACTTGCTTTGCTCGCGCATGCAAGTGCAAGGTCCCCTTAGTGACCAGCCGGGGCACCAGAGGGTCATGTTCAGTGGCGTAACGAAGGCCCCTGTCATGCAGGGGGGCGCCACTTGAGGGGGGCGCCACTTTAGGGTGGCGCCACTTTAGGGTGGCGCCATCCCGAGGCCCAAAATGTGCCGAAAAATTTTTTTGGGGTATCTTTTTTTGCCCAGTAGATAGCGCCATTTGGCTTGGGAAAAATTTTTTGGGGTACTCTTTGTTCCCAGATGCCAACTTACACTAGATGTAACGCCATTAAAAAGCTGGCGACCTTTTTTTCTTTTCTTTTTTTGCTCTTCGAAAAATTTTAGGAGACAAGGGGCGCCATATGAGCTGATGGGGGCGCCAGCTCGAGGCCTAAAAGTAGATGAAAAAAATTTTTGGGGTACATTTTGTTCTGGGAGGGCAACTTACACTAGATGTAACGGCACTAAAAAGTTGGTGACCTTTTTTCTTTTTTTTTTTGCTCTTCGAAAAATTTTTGGAGATAAGTGGCGCCATTTTCACGAGAGCAGGGGGGCGCCAGAGAGTAACGTTACGCCACTGGTCATGTTACGTCATATTTGGGGGTTTAAATTACCGCATTTATTAAATAAATGTAGGAAATACAGTTCGCAATATTCATGATCATGTATCTGTGTTTTGTGAGTTTGTGAACTGAATTAATTAATTTTAATTTACGGTTAGTAGCATGGTTTTATTGTTTCATAAATTGAATAATTAAAGATTGACTAATTACTACAATAGGGCCTCGATTATTCGCGGTTTTTTGACCCGTATTTTTCCTCCCTTTTACACTGGAAGCAATGCAAAAGTGGTCTCGATTATTCGCGGTCCTCGATTATTCGCGAATTTTAACACCAAAATTTTTCCTCCCAAAAACCGCGAATAACCGAGGCCATACTGTACACTGAAACCAGCTGAAACAGAAATGTTTCATATCAAAAGGGGTGATGCAACGGGGATTTATGGGAATTATCCAGAAAAAAATATTAAAATCCCCATGCAGAATAATCCCATTTGGGCATTTCTGGGGAATTATCTTAATCTAGTTATTTTCAGGAATTTTTGAACTAATTCGCTTAAATTCGGAAATTGGTGCCGGTGGTATATACTAGTTCGAGAAATTAATGTACAACTACAATGTATGGTAATTAAATGCAAAATAATGAATGTTGCTCAAGGATAAGAAAAAACAGAAATTTGGGCCCAGGACCGGATAAATTGGGATCAGAAAAAACTTTTCGAAAATTGTCGCCAGTGGCGGGCTAGACTGTTTTCTTACCAAGTTTACCTAGGTCCCTACAAAATTTCAAACATAAGGCTTGGCGACTATGGCGAGCCGGGTAGTGGTACATAATTGAATCTGTTTTAAAACATATTGCGACTGCACAGTGCACACTAGGTCTGAACAACCTGCATTTATTTTTAGAGCGTTATTTTTGGAGACCTGCAAAGCCGAAATTGAAGGAAAAATTACGAAAATGTGCCAGAAAAAACGACAAACTTTTTGCATTTTGGAGTTTTGAGCCGGGAATTTTGGGGAAATGGCTAGAACCCGGACCACTGACACTACTATACCAACCGTATCTAAAAACGACAATGTTCAACAGAACAGTGAAAACCTCTAAGTCTATCAAACATTCCGCCCACTGATGATCAAAATGTTAATGAGTTCAAAGCTAGTTAAAAGGAATAAATAGTGAAAAGGAATAATATTAATAATATACCAGCAAATGCAACAAATATTAATATAACGACCACTTTGCCAAGCTAGATTTATATATTTAAAGTGAAAGGATTGTTGAATGAACAAAATTTGAAATACTATTAGTATTAGTACTAGTAGTAACACTTAATATATGTATTGCTATTAGTATTATAAATATAATTGGAGAATCAAAAGTCTAACTAATATAAATATATTGCAATGCATGTACAATGTAGTTCATAGTTACGACACGTGCACTGAGAGTTTGATGTTCCGCGGACGCGAAAGCAAAAATTAATATTCCTTCGCGCGCCACTCACTAGGCTTGACCAGGTTAGACCGCGTTTGACCAGGCTATGCTGCGATTGACCAGCTTACACTAGGCTTGACCGAAAACCTGGAAATGACCACCCCTGTGCGCAGAGTAAGTCACACGTGAGATTAGCTCAGTCAAAGTTAGTCAAATAAATCACGTGACTAGTTCATTATCATAT
>JABSQW010000054.1 GCA_013215605.1 Myxococcales bacterium | reverse complement strand
TCGCTTCGTCGCGCGGCGCGACGAGATCGACGCGGGCAAGCAACCGTGGTCGGCCCTGGCGGACTTCTTCACCGAAGATGGCGTCTACATCGATCCGGCGTGGGGGCGGGTCGAGGGCCGAGAGAACATTCGCAATTTCTTCGAAGCCTCCATGGCGGGCTTGACGGGCCACGGCTGGTCGACCCCCGAGAACTGGACCATGACGGACGGCCATCGCCTCATCAGCCAATGGGACCAGGTCCTCGGGCACAAAGAGGACGGGACCCCTTGGATGGTGGCCGGCCTGTCCATCCTCTACTACGCGAGAAACGGTCTCTTCTGTTACAGCCACGACATGCTGAACATGACGCACATCGGTGAGACCCTGAGGGCGATGCAGTGGAGGCCGCCGCCGGAGTTCAACCGGCCGCCGCGCCATCCGAACCGGGACATCTCCCTTCCCGCGGCCTGGGCCCACCTGGAGGAGAGCCGGTCCGGCTGAGAGACGCGGCCACGCGACGCTCGAGCGGGGTCGTGCGGCGACAGGACGTCCGTCACCGGTTCCGATCGCCGTGGAACTCCGCGTTGGCGTCGCCGGAGATCGGGTTTCAACCGGCGAGGGCGGCGCTGGCCTCCGCCGCGATGGCGGTGCCGTCGAAGAAGCCCGGGTTCGTACCCGCGTACAGCTCCAGCGAGTTGGTGAAGCAGTAGGCCTCGAACTCCTCGTCGTCGAGCAGCCCCTTTTCGACGAGTTCGTAGGCCTCTGCGAGCGCGTGGGACATGTGCTGCACGTCCCAGTGGCCGTTGTCGGAGCTCATGATCACCTTGATCTGTGCACCCAGCGGGTTGGCCTCACGGCGGAACGCCCAGGCGGACAGCGGATCGTCGGCCTCACAACCGAAGTAGAAGTGCGGCACGAAGAGGTCGCGCAACTCCTCGAGGCTCGAGATCTCGCACGCGGCGTAATCGTCGGCATCCTCGGCGCGCAGATCGGGGAAGTAGTGCCCCATGCCGATGTCGGTGGAGAAGAGGATCTCGTCCTCGGGCAGGGAGCCGTAGCGCTCCGTCAGCTCGGGAGCGTACTCGTGCATCAGCTCCAGCGCGCGCTTCCGATCGAGGCGCTTGGGGTCCAGGAGCCGGACGCCTTCGGCGCCGCGTTTCTCGTAGTGGGAGACCAGGTCGGACCAGAGGCGAACGCCGGAGGTTGCGCCGCCCTCCAGGAACGCGACGCGGAGCTCCGGGAAGCGACGCGTCACGCCACCGAGCAGCAGCGACTTGCACAGCGCCTCGCCGACCGCCGCGAAGTGGCCGATGTGGTTGTACACGTAGTTGCTGGGCATATTGCGCTCGTTGAGTCCCATGCCCGCGGTGTGGTTCGCGATCGGCATCCCCAGCTCGATGCAGCGGCGCCACACCGGATCGTAGTCGTGCAGGCTGTCGAGCCCGTAGGTGTCGATCCAGGTGCACAGGCGCGCAAGCTCGGGGTTGTGCTCGGCCACGGCCGGGTTCGGGCGACGCACACAGCCCGCGATCATGGCGGTCTTGAGCCCCAGCGACGCGGCGTGCTCCAGCTCCGCAATCGCCTCGTCGGGGTGGTGCATCGGGATCACGGCCGCGGGCGTCATGCGATCCGAGAACTCGGAGAACTGATCGGCCGCGTAGCAGTTGAACGCGCGGGAAAGCGCCTGGCGCAGCTCGTCGATGGGGGTCTCCATGCTGAAAGCGCCGAGGGTGGGGTACAGCACCGCGTAGTCGAGACCCATCTCGCCGAGCCGTTCGTAGTAGAGCTTGGGCAATGTCGCGGTCATGCGGTCGAGGGTGTTGTCGGTCGGGAAACCCCAGAACACGCTGAGACTGCGGGTTCGGCGGCGCTCCTCGAGGGGGGTCGCCAGGTGCGCCGTCACCGCCTTGCGCATGGCCTCGTACTGCTGCGCGATCTCTCCACCCGCCACGTCGCGAACGTAGTCGTAGAACAGCGGCGCGAATTCGAGGTAGTGGGCGTCTCCGTCGATCACGGGGTGCGAAAGCTTCGCGCGAATGGCCTCGGACTTCGACGTCGGCATGGCGGGATCTCCCAATGCGGCTGCCACGACCGCTGGAAGCATCATACGCCCCCGGCTACGGGTCGTCTGTCACGGCCGCGATCTCGTCGTCGGACAGGCCGGCCTCGCGGAGAATCTCGACCGTGTGCTCGCCCAGACGCGGCGCGGGACGTCTCACGTCCGAGGGCGTGCGCGAGAAACGCGGCGCGCTGCGCAGCATCGGGATCGCTCCCACGCCCGGGTGATCGAGGTCGAAGACGATCTCGTTGGCCCGCACCTGTGGATCGGCGAGAAAACCCTCCAGGCCGTTGACCGAGGCGATGGGGGCTCCCTGAGCGTGCCCCCGCTGCACGAGTTCGTGAGTCGTGTGCTTGCGGATCGCCTGCTCCATGAAGCCGATGAGCTCGCGCGCGTTTCCCATGCGCCCGATCATCGAGGCGAAGCGCTCGTCTTCGATCATCTCTTCGCGCTCCACCACCCGGCAGAACGCGGCGAACTGGTGATCCTCGATCACCAGCGCGACGACGTGACCGTCGGCGGTCGGCCAGGCACGAAACAAGAGATCCCCGGCGGCGCTGTCCTCGGGCGGGGGTCCGATAGCGCGCAATCCGATGCGTTCGAGGTGCAGGAAGCTCGCGAAGGCGTCCAGCATGGGGATGTCGATGCGCTGCCCCTGACCCGTGCGCTCGCGCTCGAACAGCGCCGCGACGATCGCGAACGCGCCGTTGAGCGCGGCGGTCTTGTCGGCGAGCAGGTTCGAGACCAGGCGCGGCGACTCCTCGCTGCCGATGATGAGCTTGGCGATGCCCGACAGCGCCTGGATGATCATGTCGTAGGCGGGCTGCTCGGCGTAGGGTCCGTCGGGGCCGAAGCCGCTGATGGCTGCGTAGATGAGCCGCGGGTGGTCCTGGCTGAGCGTGTCGTAATCGAGGCCGAGGCGCCCCATCACTCCGGGGCGGAAGTTCTCGAGCACCACGTCCGCCTGAGCGACGAGTCGTCGCAGCGCGGCGCCACCGGCTCGGGTCTTCAGGTCGAGCACCACGCTGCGCTTGTTGCGGTTGGTCTGTGCGAAGTACCCGGTCACGCCGTCCTTGCTCTGGCCGCCGAGGTAGCGATTCGAGTCGCCCGTGGGTGTCTCGATCTTGACGACGTCGGCGCCCAGATCGCCCAGGACCTGGCTGCACAGGGGTCCCGACACGATGGTCGAGAGATCGATCACGCGAACGCCCGCGAGCGGACCCGTCGGCTCGCCGCCGAGATTGATACGCATGCGCTGGCTCCTCCTGGGTGTCGAAACGCTACTGGCTGCGCAGCCCGGGCCGCTCCGTTGACGACGACGCCGTGTGTCGACGGCGCTGCCCGCTGCGACTTCCCGTGATCGACGCCGCCGCCAGGCCGACGCGTGCGGGGGAGCGCGTGGCGTTAGAGCTTCTCGACCACTTCCTGCAGCTGTTTCAGCTCCACGATGGGAGTGAGGCGCCGCTTCGCGATGAGGCCGTGTGCCATGCCGGGCCAGAAGTGGCCGACGGTCAGCGAGTGGTCCTGAAGGTCCAGGACGAAAAAGAGCTTCGCCTCTTCGTTCGACACCCACGGCCCCGCAACCAGCAATGCGCCGGGCGGCAGATTCCCGGACGCGAGGCCGCTCGCGGCGGCCACCGCGGTCTTTGCGCGTTCGGGGGAGTCGACGTTGAGGTATAGCTCGACGAGATGCAGGGCCATGACGATCTCCTCGTTTCGTGGTGAAGGCCCGGCCACCCTATACCCCCGGCCAGCTTGCGGGCAATCTCCTCGGATTCGCGGGTTGGGGTTTCGCTCGAAGCAGGCGGAACCGGGAGAACGAGATCCAGCGCGCCAAGTTTTGCCAGTCCGGGATGCGACCTGGCCTGCCACGTCGGAGTTGGCCGGGAGTGGTGTGGGCAATGCCGGCGACTAGGAAGAGGGGCGACGACCGAGCGCCCCCAGGATTTCCTCGAGCGCTCCGTGGGCGAGTGCGCGGATTTCTGCGTCGGTCCGGTCCTGGACGGGATGCGGGACGACCACCCGCCGGATCGCCGGCTGGCCGAGCTGACTCGTTTGGCGGAGAGCCGACTCCTGGAAGGCTTCGGTGTGCACGAGGACACTCGGTCGGCCCTGCTGTTCGAGGTTTACCACGTCACGCAGACCGCATGACACGCAGCTCCCTCAATCCGCGAGCGCCACCACGCTTGCCTCGCAGGCCCGAACCATCTCGCCCACGAGTTCGTCGACCGCCGGCCGGGTCATCGTGACCTTCCGGTAGCGCTCCACCGTGTGGCCGTGCGCGACGAGCCTTTGCTCGAGCTCGTCGAGGAACAGCTCGCCCCGTGGCTTGGTGATATCGAGCAACCCCACACGAATTGCGCGTCCGGCTTCGAGCGGCGCTGCCAGGGACCAGTGCGTGGCCTCCTGCTCGGCGGTCGGATCCAGAATCTCGAGCTCCTTCACTGCCAATCCTCCACTCGGCGGGTTGCGGGAAGCGATCCCCGCTCGTTCGCCGCGAATGCGCCCACCAGCATCGCCATGGAGCCCGCGTCCCCACCGGCGTACACGATCTGGATGACGTCCGGCGACGGCACCTTCGGCACGCCGCTGCCGTCGTCGCTGAGCGCAGTGGGATCCATCCCCTGCTCGCAGCCCCGCGCGCCGTGGACGAGCTCCGCGGCGGGCCGCTTCGAGCGCTCGAAGATCTCGCGCTTGACCCGGGACTTGTCCCAGCCCGCGCGCCCGAACACCGCACCACACGATGGGGGAATCACGAAGATGGGCGCGAAGGCGTCGCGCAGCTTGGGGTGGTAGAGCGCATCGAGCGCCATGCCGAAGCTTGCGGCGAGGCTCTCGGGTGTGCGGCTCACCGCGTCGGGTACCACGCGCGGCCCCTCCGCGGCGAAGACCGTGACACCGGTCTCGTGCTCGGCGAGGCCCCGCTCCACGGAGAGCGACTCCCAGGGCGAGCCGTCCAACCGCTCGGCGAAGCAGGCCGCGAGCTTGCCCATCTGCCCAAGGGTGGCCCGATCGTCGAGACCCGGCAGCGCGCCCCCGACGTTGCGCACGGTGAGCTGCAGGGCGCGACCGATCCCCAGATTGACCCGGTTGCCCTGGCCCAGACAGTTGCCCTCGGCGTTCATGCCCACTTCCGCCGCAAGCGGGCCGCTCACGACGAGCAGTGGCGCCACCGGGTTGGTGGTGGCGATCACCCCGTGCAGCGAGAAGGATGGCTCGCAGGCCGCGTCGAGCGCGGCCAGCACGATGGGCAACGCCCGCGGCGGACAGCCGGCCATCACCGCGTTGATGGCCACCTTCTCCACCGTGGCGGCATATAGATAGGGAGGCACCACGGCGACCACCTCCTGGGGGTCGCGGCGGGTGTGGTCGAGCATCGCCACCACCCGCTCCGCGGTGGGCGGAATCACCGGCAGGCCGTCCGTGAAGCCGCGCCGATCGAGGGCCTCGAAGGGATCCTCGAGAGCACCGATGCGGATCACGCGAGAGCGGATGCGACCCTGCTCGCGCGCCTGCCGGGCGCGCAGCGGCGCCAGGACCTCGGGATCGCGCGTGCGGCTCGCACAGCCCGGGCGTCGCTCGGGCAGCGCACCGACCTCGAGGGGGACGCCCGCCGCCCGCGCCAGCGCGGCGATGCGCTCGCGGTCGAGTCCCTCCACGCGGTCGAGCTCGCGACCGTCTTCGAGCAACAGCAACGCCGGCACCGCATCGGGGTCGTGCCGGGCCGACAGCTCGAGCTCCGCATCCAGGGTGACGCATTGCAGTCCGAGTCGCGCCGCCTGGGCGTCGGTCTCCTCCCGGCTCGACTGGGAGAGGATCCGCACCGCGGCGCCATCGCAGGCCGCCGCGTCGAGGACGGGCAGAAGAAGCTCGCAGGTGGGGCAGTCGTGCTTGACGAGGGCGAGCAGCTCGCGACTCACGGAGCCGGATCTCGCTTGGGGATGATGTCCGCGCGGAGGGTCGTGTTGGGCTGGGGGATCCCGGCCTCGAGATCGGCCACGCGACTGCGTGCGAACTCGAGCGCGCCCGGATCGGTGTAGAGATACAGCCGGCCCGCCTCGATGCCCTCGAATGCGATCCCCGCCGCCTCCGACGGCGCGAGGCCGGTCGCAGCTCGCAGCGCTTCCTCCGCCGCGGCCTCGTCGGGGCTGTGGGGCTCCTCGTCCTGAAGCGCGGCCGGCCGATTGCGGCCGGAATCGCGCAGTCCCGTCTTCACGACATCGGGACAGAAGACCGACACCCCCACGTTCGCCTTCGCTGACGCGAGGTCGTGGTAGAGGGTTTCCGAGAGCGAGAGAACGCCGTGCTTCGTGACCTTGTAGATTGCGAGCGCCGGCCCCGCCATCAGGCCCGCGCTCGACGACGTGTTGAGGATGTGGGAGCGATTGGACTGCTCCATCATTCGCGGCAGGAATGTGCGCACGCCGTGGATCACGCCCCACAGGTTGACTCCGAGCAGCCAATCCCAGTCGCCTCGGGAGTACTGCCAGAACGAGCGCGTCACGGTGACATTGACTCCCGCGTTGTTGCAGAGCAGCCCCACCGGACCGAGGGCGAACGCCTGGTCGGCCAGCGCCTCGATCTGTTCGGGCTGGCTGACGTCGGTCCGGACCGCCTCCACGCGGGCACCCGACTCGGCCAGTCGCTTCCGAGCGTCTTCGAGCGCCGCCTGCTCGACGTCGGCCAGCACGACGGTCATCCCGCGCTTCGCGGCCTGCTCGGCGAGAGCGAATCCGATCCCACTCGCGCCACCGGTGACGACTGCGACTTTTCCCTCGAAATCCATGGCGGACCTCCGCGAGGCGTACGCCCGTCCAGGGGGCGCCCTCGTTCGGGGACCATCATCTGCGACGGCCCCGCCGCTTGCAAGCGCCGCGGCGGTGCCCGCGAAAGCCCGGAATGGCGCAATTACGCGGTTCAGACTAGGTTCGTTCCCCGGAAAGAGGAGAAACCTAACATGGCAGATCTACCGAAGAGAGTGCTGGGCAAGACCGGCTTTGAAGTCACGACACTGGGATTCGGCGCAATGGAGCTGCGCGGCGGCCCCCACGGACCGGAGATCACGGACGAGGAGGCGGAGCGGGTACTCAACGCCGTGCTCGATTCCGGGATCAACTTCATCGACACGTCGATCGACTACGGCCGCAGCGAAGAGCTGATCGGCCGGTTCATCTCGAATCGGCGCGACGAGTACTTCCTGGCGTCGAAGTGCGGCTGCGTGGTCGACGGCCAGCGCGGCGAGCACATCCACACCGCGGAGAACATCCGCCGGGGCGTCGAGAACAGCCTGCGTCTGCTGAAGACCGACCAACTCGACCTCGTGCAGTTCCACCGCAGCCTGACGAAGCAGGAGTTCGAGGAAGAGGGGGCGCTCCAGGAGGCGATGAAGCTCAAAGACGAGGGCAAGGTTCGCTTCGTGGGTGTGTCGGGCACGCTGCCCAACCTGGTCGAGCAGATCGAGATGGGCGTATTTGGCGCGTTCCAGATTCCCTATTCCGCGCTGCAGCGTGAGCACGATGACGTGATCGCGAAGGCGGCTGAGACCGGCCACGGGACGATCATCAGGGGCGGCGTCGCACGTGGCGCGCCGGCGGACTGGAACCGCTTCTACTACATGGTGCCGAGTGAGACGATGAAGGACCGCTGGGAGGTCGCAAAGCTGGACGAGATGCTGGACGGCATGACGCGCATGGAGTTCATGCTTCGCTTCACGCTTTCGCACCCGGGCTTGAGCACGACGATCGTGGGGACGAAGAACCCGGACCACCTGCGCGCCAACATCGAGGCAGCGATCAAAGGTCCTCTCCCCGCGGAGCTGCTGGCCGACGCCCGGCGACGCCTGGCGTCGTGAATCGTCATCACCGCGATGCGGGCGGGGCGGGCCGTCGCGTGGGAACCGAAGTCCGACGAGCAGCGGTCGTGCGCCCGCGCTCCCACCGCTCGCGGGCCATCGCCGGACTGCTTCGGGGGCCAGTGGCTCGCGCACTTCGACCGCCGTACGCACTATCATGGCCGCCAGGAGGACCGCATGGACTCGAAGCCGCTCTACGAACCCTTTTCGCCCGAGCTACTCGCTGATCCCTACCCGATCTACAAGAAGCTGCGCGACGAGGCCCCGGTCTCCTACCACCCCAAGCTCGACTTCTGGACGCTGTCGCGCTTCGCCGACGTCATGCAGGCGCTTCAGAAGCCCCGCCTCTACTCCTCCGCCCAGGGCATCGCCGTGGGAATGGATACCCAGATGACGAACGTCTTCGATGCGGTCATCACCATGGATCCACCCCGTCACACGCAGATGCGCACCCTCGTGAACCGCGCCTTCACACCGCGCCGGATCGCCGAGCTGGCACCGCGCGTCCTCGAGGTGGCGACTGCGCTCATCGATGATTTCATCGAGAAGGGAAGCTGCGATCTGGTCGGCGACTTCGCGGCTCCGTTTCCGACCATCGTGATCGCGGAGCTCCTCGGAGTTCCCACGGAAGATCAGAAGATGTTCAAGGAGAAGTCGAACGCGCTCGTCAACCAGCAGCGGCTGCCGGACGAGGTGCCCGACCCCGCGCGAATGGCGCCCATCCTGGAACTCGTCCAATACCTGAACAAAGTCTTCGACGAGCGGCGGAAGCAGCCCCGAGAAGACCTGATCTCGGCGCTCCTGGCCGCGGAGGTCGACGGACAGAAGCTCACGCAATCGGAGGTCACCGGCTTCGCCCTCCTGCTGCTGATCGCCGGAAACGAGACGACCACCAACCTGCTCGGCAACGGCTTCCAGTTGATGCACGAGCATCCGGATCAACGCGCCCGCCTGGCAGCCGCGCCCGCAGCACTGCCCGACGCCATCGAAGAGTTCCTGCGCTACGAGTCGCCCGTGCCCGGTCTCGCCCGCACCCTGACGGAGGACGTGGACTACCGGGGTCACGCCTTCCGGTCCGGCCAGAAGGTGATGCTCCTCTACGGGTCTGCGAATCGAGACGAGCGACAGTTCGAGGCACCGGACGTCTTCGACACGTCGCGCAAGCCGACCCAGCACCTGGCCTTCGGCTTTGGAACCCACTTCTGTCTGGGCGCCAGCCTGGCGCGGCTCGAAGCGCGCATCGGCTTCGAGCAGGTGCTCGCCCACATGCCCGAGTACACACTCCTCGAGGGAGCCGAGCGCAACGCGGGTGGGATCCGGGGCTTCGCTCAGCTGCCCACCGCGTTCAAGGCAGGGGCCGGGGCAACCGAGTAGACGAGCGAAGAACGAGGAGCAGCGGGTTACGCTGGCTTCTCGCGCGGACTCGCGGCCCGGGAGGGACGCCTCGAGTGCGCGAGCCCAGCGCTGGCGCGATTTGTACGCGCGAGAGATCTCTCCAGAGCGACCGGGTGCCCTGTAACTACGTGAATTTTCGAGTAGTTATGGCGGAGAGGGAGGGATTCGAACCCTCGATGGGTTTCACCCCATACTCCCTTAGCAGGGGAGCGCCTTCAGCCACTCGGCCACCTCTCCGCACAGGGCTGGCGGAGAAGAATAACGGGTCTGGAACCCGGCGGGGGGGGGCTTTCGCGAGCGAATCCTGTAGATTCTCGGTTACGATCCCACGGGGCAGGGCGAGCGATCAGCTCGTGACTGTTCCGGCGCGCCGGGGATGTGTCGGCTGACTCACGTTACGGTCGCGGCGACTCAGGGAGCCGGACGTAGCGGAACAGGGACGCCATCAAGGCCCACACGGCCTGATCGGCGACTCGAGGTCGACGCCTTCGGTTACGCGTATGCGTACGCGCGCGTCCACGTTCGAGAAGAAGGCCGCGTTGATGACGACGACTTCCAAGAAGACCACCGTGCGAAAAGCCGCGGCCAAGAAGACGACGCGGAAGAAGCAGGCGGCAACCGAAACGGCTGCGAAGAAGACCGCAGTCGCCGCAGAGACGAAGGTGCCCGCGAAGAAGAAGGCGGCCGCTCGT
Source organism: Myxococcales bacterium (assembly GCA_013215605.1). Taxonomy (GTDB): domain Bacteria; phylum Myxococcota_A; class UBA9160; order UBA9160; family SMWR01; genus JABSQW01. Next base: position 11,681 of record JABSQW010000054.1, on the reverse strand, counting down.
AAGAAGGCGCCCGCTCGCAAGAAGGCGGCCGCAGCGACACCGCCCGCGGAAAACCCCGAAGGCGTGGAGCCGGAGGTCCTCCCCGCGGCAGAAGCCCCTCCGCCGGTCGTAGAGTTCGCGGACACGGAGCCCATCCGCACCCCGGGCCGGATCACCGCCAACTCGATCCGCGTCGCCGCCCGCCGCCTGGGCATCGACGAGCTCTTTCCCCAGCAAAAGCAGGTGATCGACGCCGTCACCAAGGGCCGCGACGTGCTGATGGTGGTGCCCACGGGTTCCGGCAAGTCCGCCTGCTACCAGGTGCCCTCGATGCTGCTCGCGAAGCCCGTCGTGGTGGCTTCGCCGTTGCGCGCGCTCCTCCAGGACCAGGCGGTCAAGCTCGAGAAGCTCGGCGTCCCCTGCATCCGTCTCGACGGAACGCTGCGCGGGAAGCTGCGCGCGGCGGCGTTGCAGCGCATCCAGCGCGGCGGCTCGCTGCTCGTGATGACCACGCCGGAGACGATGGAGAACGTCGAAGTCCGCGGGGCGCTCAAGAAGGGCGGCGTGTCGGTGGTGGCCGTCGACGAGGCCCACTGTCTCTCCGAATGGGGGCACGACTTCCGCCCCGCCTATCTCCGCCTCGGCGCGCGCGTGCGCGAGCTCGGAAGCCCCTCGGTGCTGGCCCTCACCGCCACCGCCACCCCGCGCGTGCGCACCACCATCGTCAACTCGCTGCGCATGACCGACCCCGAGGTCGTCGCGACGTCGCCGCACCGCTCGAACCTCGCCTTCGAGGTGTTGCGCTGCGAGGGCGACGCGCGGGCGCGCGCTCTCGTGCGTCTCGTACTGCGGCTGCGGCGGCCGGGCATCATCTACTGCGCCACGCGGCGCGAAGTCGACTTCGTGTTCGCGCTGCTCCAGCGCTTCCAGGTGCCGGGACGCCGCTATCACGGCGGCATGACGGCGCTGGAGCGCAACGCCGCGCAGGATCACTTCATGCGGCGCGGCCAGCGCAGCGTGATGGTGGCCACCAACGCCTTCGGACTCGGCATCGACAAGCCCGACATCCGCTACGTCCTCCACTACCAGCAGCCGGCCTCCCTCGAACAGTACGTCCAGGAAGCCGGCCGCAGCGGGCGCGACGGCAAGAAGTCCAACTGCATCCTCCTCTACGATCCCGCCGACCGCGAGATCCACGAGGCGCTCCTCGCGCGCAGCCGCGTGCGACCCGACCAGCTCTACAAGCTCGGCAGCGCCCTCGCCGCCTGGGCGGAAGAAGGGCGCTCGCCCACCCTCGAAGCCCTCGCCCTGTCGGCAGAGCTCGGTCCGCGCATTGCGTCGGCGCTGCTCGCGAAGATCGAGGAAGCGGGCATCGTGACCATCCACGATCACGAGATCGAGATGAACGAGCCCGCGGAGTCCATCGAGCAGGACACGCGCAGCCTGGCGGGGCAGTTCGAGACGCTCCGCACGCAGGACGGCCGGCGCATGGACGCCCTGGCGGAATACTCCGATCCGTTGAAGTGTCGCGCGACGTTCCTCCAGGAGTACTTCGGCGAAGAAGCCGAAGCCGATTGCGGGCTGTGCGACATCTGCATCGGCGGTCGCTCGCGGCCCACCGGGTTCTTCGCGCCGCTGTCCGCCCCCGACCCCAAGCCCTCTCGAAAGAAGAGCCAGGGCAAACGCGGCCGCGGGCGCAATCGAAACCGCCGCAACGGACGGCGCAGTGCGGGCTCGAACGGCGGCGCGGCCGATGGAAACTCGGATCAGCAGCGCGCCGAAGGCGGCGCCGAGCCGCGAAACGCTGGCCGGCGGCGCAGTCGGCGCCGGCGCAACGGCCGCGGCAACGCTCGGCCCGGCGACGAAGGCCGCAATCCCCAGCGCTCCGGCGACGGCGCGCGCGCCGAAGGTCAGGGGAACGAACGCCAGCGCGCCGACGCGGGCAACCGCGAACGCGGCGAGAACAACGAGCGCCGCAACGATCAGCAACGCCCCAGCCGCCGACGCCGCGGCCGACGCGGACGCGGCGGCCAGCGCCGGCCCCAGAGCGGCACCAGCGACTCCCCGCCCCCGAGCGACCCGGCCCCGAGCGGCGACTCCAGCTGACCGAGACCGCGCGAATCAGGGGACCTTGGCGGAGAGGGTGGGATTCGAACCCACGAGGGCTTTCGCCCTGGCGGTTTTCAAGACCGCTGCCTTCGTCCACTCGGCCACCTCTCCGCCGAGGAGAAGCCACACGGTAGCGTGCCTGGCGGGTGGGGGACTTCTGTGGGGATTGGTGGGGCCCTATCTATTGAGCCTTGGGCCGCAGGCTTCGAATTGGGGAGGCGGGGTTCGAAGCGTCCCCGGCGTGCCATTGAGTTCAATCAGCGCCTGCGTGTTCGTGCTCCGCGCGCGGTGAGAACCTCGAGGCTTTCGACGAAGAGTGCGCGGCCGTCGGGAGCGTGACCGGAGGCGACCTGTTCGGGCTGCCAGTAGACCGGAAGCTCGACCTGCGTTTCCGCGAGGGTCGACCCGTAGGGATTCTGTCGACGAGGGACGGGTGACGAGATGAAGCCAATACGGGCCCTTGCGGCACTGCGGTAGCATGTGCACGGGGGTACGGCGAGCAGAAGCATCCACGTGAACGGATGCGAACGGGAGACTCCAGATGGCCAAGCAGGGGTTCCGCATCATCGACTCCGACATGCACGTGATGGAGCCCCCGGACCTCTGGCGCGAGCATCTCCCCGCCAAGTATCGCGATCGCGCGCCGCGAATATCGCGCGTTCCGGGCGAAGATCGCCTGACCTGGTCCTTCGAGGGACGCTTCTTCCCGGCCTTCACCGACCACCCCAAGCGGGCGAAGCTCAACAAGGCGCGCTTCGACCCGGAGCACGAGAAGTTCCGGCGTTACGACGACGCACTCGCCCGCAGGTTCGACGCCAAATCCCAACTCGACGCCATGGACGAGGAAGGCATCGATATCGCCGTGACCTTCCGGACCATCGGAAGCCACGTGATCGCCATCGACGATCTCGATCCGGATTTAGAGGCCGCCCTCGCGGGCGCGTTCAACCGCTGGCTCGCCGCCCGTTGCGCGGAAGATCCGGACCGGCTCAAGGCCACGGCCGTGCTCCCCCTCCAGAACATCGAGCACGCCGTCGCCGAAGCCCGGCACGCGGCGCGTGAACTCGGGCACGTGGCGCTGGTGCTGCCCACCAATCCCGTGCGCGAGCGCTCCTGGTACCACGAGGACTACGACGCCATCTGGCGAACGGCCTGCGACCTCGGGGTACCCGTGGCCTTCCACGGCATCCAAGGCGCCTACCAGGAACACCTGGGCAACCGCTACCTCGACAACCTGATGCTCATGCACGCCGCAGCGCACCCCGTGGAACAGATGCTCTGCCTCGGGGGCATGATCACCGGCGGTGTTTTCGATCGCTTCCCCGAGCTTCGCGTCGCATACCTGGAGGGCAGCTGCGGATGGCTCTCCTGGTGGCTCTGGCGACTCGACGAAGAGTGGGAGAAGGTCGGGCACGCCGATCGCGTTCAGTTGGCCATGCGACCCAGCGAGTACTTCGGCCGTCACTGCTTCGTGGCCGTCGAGCCGGACGAGGTCGTCCTGCCCGACGTGGTGGACCGTGTGGGCGACGATTGCCTCGTAATCTCCAGCGACTGGCCCCACGACGACTCCGGGTACCCGCACTCGATGGACAACTTCCTCGCGGTGGAGGGCCTCTCGAAAGAAACGCAGCGCAAAGTGCTCTGGGACAATTGCGCCCGGCTCTACGACCTGGCCTGACCGCGAGTCGATCGGAAGTCCAAGCTGCGTTCTTGCGGCGTCCGATCGGTAGAACCATTCTGTCGACTAGCGATCGGTGACGGGATGAAGGCCCAATAGGGCGACGAAGCGGTGTGGTTCGGAACGGTACGCCCCAGCTTCGAGACGAGCCCCGCTCAAAGGGCCTAGGACGCAACTCCTGTGTTCACCTGCCTCTCGCTAGGAGTGTCCTCGAACATTCATCTCGTGCGATGATGTACTGATCGTGGATCCGCTTCCGCTCGGGGCACACGAACTACCCGTGCGTCTCAGCCCCGAGCGTTGGATACTGGGAGAGAAGCGCGAACCCAGGGAGAGAAGCGGTGCCCAAGCCCATCGCCTTGCTTGTTTTTGTGGTCGTCGAAATCGTCCTGCTGCCCATCACGGTCGTGGGGCAGTTTCTGTTCTACATCGACTTTGCCGTGAAGGTGCCTGGCAAGAATCTCAACCTGACCACCTATGACCCCGCCTTTGCGCGCTGGATATTGGATGCACTGGGCAAACGGGAAGACAAAGCGGCCCGGCAGCTGATACCCGCCATGCCTGGCGTATCCCGGCTGACGCTCGGCCTCGCTTTCGCCCCAACGATGTGGCTCATGCGGATCACCGACCTCACGATCAACATGTACGACTATCCCGTACATCGCTCGACGGGAATCATTGGTGCATTCGGTCACCGGACCCGATTCTTCGACGATGCCCTGCTCGGTCATCTCGACAGCGTGGAGCAGGTGGTCATCCTGGGGGCGGGTTGGGATACACGCGCCTACACCCTGGCTCGAAGGGAAGGCGTCCGTGTATTCGAAGTCGACGACGCAGGCATGCAGGTACAAAAACGCCTGGCGCTCGAGGCGGCGAAAGTCGACACCACGGGTGTCGTCTTTGCGTCAGCCGATTTCAACCTGGAATCCTGGCTGGATGCGCTGAGACGCGTGGATTTCGATCCCGACAAGCCGACCTTCGTTCTCCTGGAGGGGGTCACCTACTATCTGAACCCCGATGCCATCGAGGCCACCCTGCAGACAGTGGCGACGAAACTGGCGAAGGGAAGTGCGGTGGCTTTCGATTACGTTGGCCAGCACATCATCGAAGGGGAGGGGTCGCCCCTCTATCGCTTGCTGGTTCCAGCGACGCGATTCTTGGGGAGGCACACCGCCTGGGTCTTTGGCATCCGCACCGACTCCCCGGCGCAGGAAAACCTGATGGTGTTCCTGGGTGAAAACGGTCTTCGCTTGGCCGGGTACGAACCCGTTGGCAAGCCAGACCCGAAGCAGCGACTCGTCGGGGGGCTGGCACTGGCCGCCAACGACCTGGAGTCTTGACCCGCCAAGAGCCCCATCGGTCCTCATCCGTCACCGCTCGCGGCTCGACCGTACGCCCGCCGATGGGACGCCGCGGAAACGCTGCGCGAACTTCCGCTGGCCGGCAGGCCCTCAGACGATCTTCGAGTCGGTGCGGCCCCAGTACGCGTCCTTGATCAGGCGCTTGTAGAGCTTGCCCGTGGGCAGGCGGGGCAACTCGTCGATAAAATCGAGGCTCCGGGGGCACTTGTAGTGGGCGATGTGCTCGCGCGCATAGGCGAGCAGTTCTTCCGCCACGGCATCGCTCGCCTCCACGCCGGCGACGAGTTGGACGACGGCCTTCACCTCTTCCCCCATCTCTTCGTTGGGCACGCCCACCACCGCGACGTCCGCCACACTGGGGTGCATGATCATGGCGTCTTCGATTTCCTGGGGATAGATGTTGACCCCGGCGCTGATGATCATGAAGGTCGCGCGATCCGTCAGGTAGAGGAAGCCTTCATCGTCGAGATAGCCCACGTCTCCCAGGGCCGTCCAATTGGGATGCTCGGGATGCTGGGCGTCCTTGGTCTTCGCGGCGTCCCGGTAATAGCTGAAGTTCATCTTGGGTAGTTCGAAGTAGACGATGCCCGGCTCGCCGCTGGGCTGTTCCTTGCCATCCTCGTCGCAGATGTGAATCGTTCCCAGGATGGGGCGGCCCACGGTACCGGGATGGGCCAGCCATTCTTCGGGCGAGACGTGGGTGAGCCCGTTCAGCTCGGTGCCTCCATAGTATTCGTAGAGAATCGGACCCCACCAATCGAACATCTTCTGCTTCACGCCCGCAGGACACGGCGCGGCTGCGTGAATGGCGACGCGATGCGAGGAGAGATCGAAACCAACGAGGTCTTCTTCGGGCAGCTTCAACATCCGGGTGAACATGGTGGGAACCCATTGGCTGTGGGTGACCCGGAAGTCCTGGATGGCCCGAAGCGCGGCGATTTCGTCGAAGCGCGGCATCAGGATCACCGTCCCGCCCAGGACCTGGACGCTGGAGCAGAAACCAATGGGAGCCGAGTGGTAGAGGGGAGCCGGGGAGAGGTAGACGGTCTCTTCGTCGAAATTCCACATGGCTCTCAGCAAGCCCGTGACGGCACCGGGATCTTCGTCGATCGTTTTTCCCGACAGGGGTCTGCTGATGCCCTTGGGCCGGCCCGTGGTCCCGGAGCTGTAGAGCATGAACGCGCCCGCCGGCTCTTCGGCCAGCTTTTCAGCGGGGTACTGGGCGATGCTGTCCTCGTAGGCCTGGTAGCCCTCCTCGACGCCATCGGTCATCAGCCAGGTGTGACAGCCGCGCGCATAGCCGGGTAGCTCTCTCGCCACGTCGGCGAGGTACTTCGAGGTGATCGCGACTTGCGACTCGCTGTTGTCGATGATGTAACCGGCTTCTTCATCGGTCAGGTAGCGATTGACCGTGGTCAAAAAGAGCCCCGAGCGAAGNGCCGCCCAGATCACTTCGAAATAGCGAAGATTGTTCTCCATGAAGATCGAAACGTGATCGCCGGGCCGGAGGCCTCGATCCCACAGGAGTTGCGCCAGGCGGTTGGAGCGCTCGTCGAGTTCGCCATACGTCACGGTCTCCCGGGTGAGGGACTGGATGGCCGCGGGCTTGTCGGGAAACTCGGTCGCCCATTTTCCGGGATACATGGCCCAGGACTCCTTCGCTTGGTTCTACGGATCGAATCTCCGGCTCCGGGGGCGGGACATCGGGACCTCCCTCGGTCGGTCCAATGTCGCTAGGCAGCTGACACGAGAGATGCCAGCAGCGCTCGCGTGTCGTCGACCCCGTTTTGCGCGGCGGCTTCGTCGTAGCTCTCACCTTCGTGGCTATAACCGTGCTTTAGACCGGGATGAATGGTGCAATGCACATCGCGATGATCGGCGAAGGCATCACGGATCTGCTCGATCACCTCCGGCGGCGTGACGGGGTCGGCCCCGCCAAAGTGGAAGTGCAGCGGGCAGGTGATCTCCTTGACCCGCTCGAGAACCCCCTCCATGCGGGTGCCGTGCCACGCGACGACGCCCGATAGATCACCCTCACTGGCGGCGATCAGTACGACGGGGCCGCCAAAACAGATGCCGAGACCCGCGACTCGACCATTGCAACGTGCCCGAGTCCACTCGATGACCGCCCGCATGTCGGCGTGGCAATCCGCCATGTCGAACCCCGCGAGGCGAGCGAAGGCGGCGTTGTGATCCTCGTACGCCACGACGCCGCCACCCACGCGCCAGAAGGGATCGGCGACGACGACGAGGGACGCATCTGCGAGCCCCGCCATGCGTTCCAGCAAATCGCGGGCGGGGCCGAAGATGGACGGCACCACGATCAGGCCGGGTACCTGGTTTGCGTCACTGGGTCCCTGGGCGAAGACGGGGACCGCTCCCCCGTCGACGGCGACGGTGTGGGTCGGAGACGAGTCGTACCCGGAGTTGGCTTCGTTCATGCGTCAATCCTACCCCTTTGGCGGGTTCGATCGCGATACGGATCCGGGTCGTCGGGCCCGCGCTGCCGGGCGGGAGATTCGTCGAAGCCTCATCGCGTATGCTTGGGTGCAGTCCAGCGACGCGGAGGTTTGGATGGCGAAGCTCGAGACGCGCTCGGCGGAGATCCGCTCTCGCCTCGACCACCCCATCATCGATGCGGATGGTCACCTGCTCGAGTTCTCGCCGAGCTTCGTCGACTACCTGCGGAAGATTGGAGGCGCGGCGTTCGCCGACCGCTACCTGGCGAAGTACCAGGCCACCGGCGTCGCGCCGCTGACTCCCGAAGAGCGGCGCTACCAGCGCCGCCGCCGCGGCTACTGGTGGGCGGCTCCCACGGCCAACACCCTGGACGCCGTGACTCCCTCCTTGCCGAAGCTGCTGTGCGAACGCATGGATGATTTCGGCATCGATTTCAGCCTGGTGTACCCGAGCTCGGGGCTCTTGATCGGCGCCATCGCCGACGACGAGGACCGCCTGATCGCGTGCCGTGCTCTCAATGAGATGCACGCGGAACTCTACAACCGCGAGCACGCTGCGCGGCTCACGGTGCCCGCGGTGCTGCCCATGAAGCGCCCCGAGGAGGCCATCGCCGAGCTCGAGCACGCGGTCGGGACCCTGGGGTTCAAGGCGGTGATGTTTCCCGCCGGCGTGTGGCGACCCGTCGCGGCGCTGCACGACCGCTTCCCCGGCCTTTCGGACTCGCGTCCCGATGGGATCTGGCTCGACAACTACGGGCTCGACAGCGAGTACGACTACGACCCGTTCTGGTCCCGCTGCACCGAGCTCCAGGTAGCGGCGACCAGCCACGGCGCGGCGGCGCCGGGTGAGCCCTGGGGCAGCCGCTCGATCTCGAACTGGACCTTCAACCACATCGGCAACCAGCCCTGGCAGCAGAACATGCTGTGCAAGTCGCTCTACATCGGCGGCGTCTCGCGCCGCCACCCGGCGCTGAACTTCGCCTTCCTCGAGTGCGGAGTGGCCTGGGCGTGCACCCTGCTCGGCGACACGGTCAGCCACTGGGAGAAGCGCAACGTCGAGGCCCTTGCCAACGTCGACCCGTCGCGCCTGGATCGCCAGGAGGCCAGCCGGCTGATGCTCGAGTACGGGGGCAAGCGTTTCGAGGGGCGGATTCGCGGGCGCACCAACTGCTTCCCGATGGAGAACGACCCACCGCTCGAGTCCGAGACCCTCGACGACTTCGTCCACATGCAGATCCACGAGAAGGAAGACCTCGGCCGGCTCTTCGACAACTTCTACTTCGGCTGCGAGGCCGACGACCGCATGAACGCCCTGGCCTTCGACACCCGCATCAACCGCTTCGGCAAGCGGCTGAATGCCATCTTCAGCTCGGACATCGGCCACTTCGACGTGATCGACATGACCAAGGTGGTCGAGGAAGCCTACGAGCTGGTCGAGGACCAGGCGATGACGCCGGCCGACTTTCGCGACTTCACCGCGGACAACTCGATCCGCCTGCACGGGCGCATGAACCCGAAGTTCTTCGAGGGGACTCCCGTCGAGGCCTACGCCGCCGACGTCCTGGCCCGCGATGCCGGGGATCGAAAAGGAGACTGACGCTTGCCGCGCGCACCTCGCCTCAACAAGGTGATCGAGCTGCTGGAGCGGGAACAGCCCGTCTTCTGCGCCGCGGTCGTTCCCAATGGCGACTACGAGCAGCTCACCGCTGTCGCGACCTCGGACTTCGACATGGTGATGATCGAGACCGAGCACCTGGGCTTCGATCCGCTGACCCTGCGCCAATCCCTGCAGACCCTGTTGAGCCGCAAGCACATCGCCGCCAAGGGCAATCTCCAACCCGACGTCGTGCCCTTCGTGCGCATTCCCCCCTACGCGCGCGAACAGAACCAGTGGGTGATCAAGCAGACCCTCGACGTCGGCCCCTACGGCCTGGTGCTCCCCCACATCGACACGGTGGAGGGAGCCGCCGCCGCCGTGCGCGCTGCGCGTTATCCCCAGGCCGTCGGCGCGCCCGACCGCGAGCCCGCGGGCGAGCGCGGCTGGTGGCCCTGGACCGCCGCGCACTACTGGGGCGTCAGCGCCGAGGAGTACTACGATGCCGCGGACCTCTGGCCCCTCGACCCGGACGGCGAACTGTTGCTGCTGGGCATCGTGGAGAACGTGCGCGGCGTCGAGAATCTGCGCGACATCCTGCGCGACGTGAAGGGGATCGGCGCCATCTGGGTCGGCCCCGGCGACCTCTCGGTGTCGATGGGACGGCGCGGCGACATCGACCACCCCGACGTCGAGGCCGCCGTGCTCCAGGTGCTGGAGACCTGCACCGAGTTCGGTGTGCCGTGTGCGGGCCTCGCCGGCCGCAGCGCGGATGCCGCGCGGCGTCTCGAGCAGGGCTTCCGCATGGTCGTCATGACACCGGGCGCGCGAGGGGAACTCGCGCGGGGCCGGCAGGCCGCCGGCCGTTGATCACCCCGGGGCGTCCCTTGGCAAGCGCAGAGGGGAAACCGTAAAGGGATCCGGCGCGCAGATTCCTAGGCCAGCTTGTACAGCCGGGCGGCGTTGCCGTAGAGGATCTTCTGGGTCTCCTCCTCGGGGATCTCGCCGAAGTGGTCGGTGACCACCTTCTGGGAGTCCGGCCAGGTGGAGTCCGGGTGGGGGTAGTCCGTCGCCCACAGGATGTTTTCGACTCCCAGGCGATCGCGAGCCATCACGCCGAGCTTGTCCTCCTCGAAGGTCGCGTGGCCGCAGCGGTACCAGCGCTCGCTCGGTACTTCCGGGGTCACTTTCCACCAGCCGTGGCGGCCGTGCATGGTGTCGAGGCGTTCCAGGTAATAGGCGATCCAGCCGATGCCCGACTCGACGAAGACGAACTTGAAGCCCGGGTGGCGGTCGCAGATGTCCGTGAGCAGGAAGTCCGCCAGGGTCTCCGCCATGGCGAGCGGCGGAACCGACATGAAGACGCGCATCTGGGGCGTTGGGTCGACTTCGCGCAAGTGGGCGGTCCAGGCGTTCTGGCCGACGTGGACGCTGAGCGGAAACTCGAGCTCCGACGCGGTCGCCAACAGCGGGTCGTAAACCCGGTCCCAGTAGCGGGGCAGGCCGAGCTCTTCGGGAAAGACCGGGATCATGCCCGTGCGGTAGCCCTTGTCGGCCAGGCGTTTCAGCTCCTCGACGCCGAGCTCCACGGGATCGATGGGAATGTCGGCCACGGGAATCAAGCGGTCGTGATCCGCGGAGCACCACTCCCACAGGGCGTCGTTGTAGGCGCGCACATGGGCGCGTCGCGCCTCGGGGTCCTTGTGTTCGTAGAAGCCACCGAGGGAGCCGTAGAGGACTTCGGCGTACACGCCGTCGGCGTCCATGTCCACCAGGCGCTCGCTGGCGTCGAAGCCGCCCACCCGGCCCAGGGGACGGCCCTCGTCGGTGGCCAGGCGCATGGCCTCGGCGAGGCGGGCGATGGAGCTGCCGGACAGCTGGGCACCCATCTCCTGCTTCTGCCGGCTCGAGAGTGACGAGCCGATCAGGTTCGGCGTGTTGTCGCCGCGGTAGCGGCTCGGAAGGAACTCCTCGAAGAGCTCCCCGGGAATCGAGACGTGGGAATCTGCGGAGATGATGCGTTGACCGGCCATGCCGACGACCTCCTTGTTTTTGACCAACCCCTGACAGCGGCCCGGGCCTGCGCGCCGGGCCTCTCACGCTGACCTGGACCTGTTCGACCTATCACGCACGATCGAAATTGGCAAATTTGCGGCTCGTCCTTGCGATCCGCTCCTACACGGTCATGGCGGAGCCCTGCACGGTGACCCGCTCTCCTCGACGCGTTTCAGGGAAGTAGTCCCACACCGCGTGGTGCTGAACGCAGCGGTTGTCCCAGAGAACCAGGGTGCCCGGCTCCCAATTCACCCGGCATTGAATGCGCGGTTGGTTGCTGACCTGGTCGTACAGAAGGCGCAGCAGCGTGTCGCTCTCGGGCCGGCTGAGTTCGTTGATCTTGACCGTAAACGAAGCGTTGACGAACAGCGCTCGCCGACCGGTTTCCGGGTGTCGGGGCGCCACGGGATGCGACGCGCTCGGATAGGGATGCTCTGGCTTCAGCG
>JABSQW010000538.1 GCA_013215605.1 Myxococcales bacterium | reverse complement strand
AGCATCGCACGCCAGTCCTCCTCCTGGATCGCCGCCTTCGCGTTGGCGAGCGCGACGGAACGGCTGACCTCGGGCAAGTAGGTGCAGGAGGCCGACAGGAGTGGAAGAAGGGTCGCGAAGAGCCGGAGGGTTTGGTTCATCGGTCGTTCGGTCCTCGAGATGGGGCTTCCGAGAATATCCGAGACGGCAGCGCCGTACACGCTCGCGGGCCGGGGTTCCGCGAGAATTCCGGCGGCGCGGCGGCGCGGTTTCGCCTCGCCGGGGTCGCTGGCGCGACAGGAGCGATTCTGAGAGGCTAGGCACGTGAAGCTCCGGATTCTCGGTTCGTGCGCGGGCGGCGGCCTGCCTCAGTGGAACTGCGGCGGCGAGAACTCCGTGCGCGCGCGAGACGGCGACCCCACCGTGCCGATGCGCACGCAACCCTCGATCGCCGTATCGGGAGACGGAGACCGCTGGTGCATCATCAACGCGAGCCCCGACATCCGCCAGCAGCTCACGGCGTTTCCAGGGCTGCACCCCCGTCCGGGTACGCGCGACGTTCCCCTCGATACCGTGGTCCTCACGAGTGCAGAGCTCGACCACGTCATGGGTCTGCTCGTCCTGCGCGAAGCACTCTCCTACCGGGTCCTCTCGACGACCTGGGTGCGCGACATGATCCTGGAACACAACTCCGCGTTCCGGCTCCTCGAGGCGGCGTGGGGATACGCGCCAATCGACCGCCCGTTCCTCATCGATCGCGCGGAGCGCCTCGAAGCGCGCTTCTTTCCGGTGGCTCCAAAGGTTCCGCCGTATCTGCGCGATGTCGCGAACAGCAACAGGGAAACCACGGTCGGGCTGCGCCTCACCGACACCGACACGGGTCGGCGCCTCGCCTTCGTGCCCGGCATGAAGAGCCTCGACTCGGGGACCCAGGCCGAGCTCGAAGAGGCCGATTGCCGCATCGTCGACGGCACCTTCTTCACGTGGGACGAGCTGCTCGCGATTCGCCCCGACGCGCCTGACGCCGTGGCGATGGGGCACCTGCCCATCAGTGGATCGGGGGGCAGTCTCGAGAAGCTCTCGAAGATGCCCGGGGCCAGCTACTACATCCACATGAACAACACGAATCCCATTCTCGACGTGGAGTCCGAAGCCACGCAGCAGGTCCTCGCCGCGGGCGTCGGAATCGCGTCCGATGGACTCGAGGTCGAGATATGACGCGGAGCCCCGACGAACTCGAGGCGCGTCTGCGAGAAGTGGGCGAGAACCGCTACCACCACCGCCACCCCTTCAACCTGCGCATGCACGAGGGCACGCTGTCGCGCGAAGAGGTCCAGACATGGGTGCGCAATCGCTACTACTACCAAACGCGCATCCCCATCAAGGACAGCCTCATCGTCTCGAAAGCCCCGGACCCGAGCTTTCGCCGCGAGTGGGTCGAACGCATCCACGACCACGACGGACGCCGACCCGGCGAGGGCGGACTCGAACTGTGGCTGGCCCTCGCCGATGCCGTCGGCCTCTCGCGCGGACAGGTCGAGGATCTCTCCGGCGTGCTTCCCGGCGTGCGGAGCGCCTGCGACGACTACGTCGAGTTCGTCGACTCCCACGATCTCCTCAGCTCCGTGGCGGCGTCGCTCACCGAGATGTTCGCCGGCGATATCATGAAAGTCCGGATCGCTGCGTTCGAGAAGCACTACGCCTGGGTGACTGCCGAAGGACTTCGCTACTTCCGCACGCGCACCGTCCAGGCGCCGAAGGATGCCGAGCAGGGCCTCGCGTTCGTGTTGCGCGAGGCGACGAGCGAAGAGGACCAGGAGCGCTGCGTGGCGGCACTCGAAAGAAAGTGCGAGATCCTCTGGAACCTCCTCGATGCTGTCGAGCGCGGATGCACGGCACCGCACCTCTCGCCACACGCGATGTGGCGCGACGATCCCGCCGAGGGGACGCTCCTCGTGCTCCCCGAGCGCGCCGTGAAGATCAACGCGACCGGGCGAGAAATCCTCGAGACCTGTGACGGCGAACGAAGCGCAGTGGCGATCGCCTCGTCGATGCGCGAGCGACATCCAGACGTCGCCGGAATCGAATCCGATGTCCACGAGTACCTGAGCGAGATGCGAACGCTCGGGGTGCTGCAGCGCGGCGCATGAGCGCGCCGCGGCCGTTCAATCTCATCGCCGAGCTCACGTACCGCTGTCCGCTCCGGT
>JABSQW010000537.1 GCA_013215605.1 Myxococcales bacterium | reverse complement strand
GATATGATGCGTACCACATCGCATATTGGCCCGGGTGACAGCTTTTGCAGGCCTTCGACGAAGCGAATCCGGGTTCGTTCACCTGAATCGGTCGATTGTCGTGCTCCGCTTCAGGGACTACCTCTGGGCGATAACTCATCAGAGCCCACGCCATCGATGCCGTTGCCACGAGGTAGAGCGCACAGGTGACCATGCCCACCGGCAGTGAGGCGGTTTTCCAGACATGCCACGCAACAGGGAGCAGCGCCAGAGCGAAGATCGCTGCTGCCAGGATTATCTCGGAGTCAACAACAAGATCCAAGAACCTTGACCATCCTCCGCCCGAGAATACCAAACTGGTAGATAGGTGGTTCAAGCTGGGCTCAGCACGACTTCCGGTAAGTCGAGATTCCGTCAACTAGCGACCGGCGACGTGATGAAGCCTCCGATACGAGGCTTGTGAGGAAGTGGCTGCGTCTTCGGCGTGTCGCATCCGGCCACGAGGCGAAGAGAACCGGATGGTCAGAGAACTTGCGATCTACCCGCCTGGGGTTGAGCTGGATTCAAGGGTTCGCCTCAGTGGAGCAAACCCCCAATACGGGAGCGATCGGCCGTTCAGTCCCCACGAGAGCTGACGCTCCCGAAACCCGGACCGATCAGGACGTGCCGATGAGTTCCTCGACCGTGGGGCACACGCGGTTGGCGATCGGCTGGAGAGTCTCGAGCTCGAAGCCGTAGACCTTGGCGGGGTTGTCGCTGAGGATCGTCTTCGCCTCGTCGATCGGGATGCCCTCGAAGCAGCGCGCCAGCGATTTGCGAGTACGCGGCCAGGTTCCTTCGACGTGGGGGAAGTCGGCGCCCCACATCAACTGGCCGAGTCCGATCTCGTGGCGCATCGCCGATTCGTGCGGGGGCATGAAGCTCGCGGCGACATGGCACTGGCGCTCGAAGTACTCGCTCGGCTTGAGCTTCGCCGTGTCCTGGACGTGCTGGAAGAACGGCGCCTCGTAGATACCGTCGAGCAGCCTGAGTGCACCCGGGACCCACTCGGCACGCGTCTCGGTGAAGACCACCTTCATGCGCGGGAAGCGTTCGAGGACACCGCCCCAGATCAGGACCCAGAGGTTGCGGTGTGAGAAGTACGTGGCCTCGGTCGCGTACATCAGCATGCTCACCACGCCGTAGTCGCCGTAGTCCGGCGTGCCGCCTCCCCCGTGGATGTGCACCGGTATCTCGTGTTCCTGGCAGGCGGCCCAGAGCGGGTCGTAACACGTGTCGTAGTAGGGTGGGAGCCCCTTGCCCGGCACCGTCGGAATGATCGCGCCCTTCATGCCGTTCTTGGCGGCCCAGCTGATTTCGGCCACGGTGGCGTCGAGATCGTGCACGGTCAGCATGGCGAGTGCGGCGCGTCGTCCGGGCAGATCGTTCGCAAAGTCGAGCAACCAGCGGTCGTACGCGCGGTTCCCGACGCCCCGCAGCTCATGTTCGGCCGATTCGCCGAAGCCGCCGAAGGGCACGCCTCCATTCGGGAACAGTACCTCCGCGACGACGCCTTCCCCCTCGAGAACTTCCGCGCGAAGGGGGGAGTTCCATTCACCGTCGCGCGCGTCGCCGGTCTCCTTGTCGAGTCCGAAGCTGCCCTCGTCGGAGAACAGGGACTCCTTCTTCTTCGCCTCGGCACGCGTCGCAGCGAGTTCGCGTACGAACTCCTCGTACTTCCCGCGATAGGCGGGATCGACGTAGGGGACATAGTCCTGAGGTCGGCCGGTTGCATGACCGTCGCACGAGATGATGACCGGTCGGTTTTCTGTCATAGTTCTTCCCTGCTTTCGTTTCTATTCTACCGCCTCAACTCCCGAGCGGGCGATCGGATGGATCGGAGATTCAAGCGGTATCCTCCCTGACCCATGGGGAGTGATTTCGACCCCTCATGAGGTGCTCCATGATCCAGCGACTTCGACCTGCCGTCCTCCTCTTCGTTGCTGCAGCGTGGCTCGTCGCCGGGAGTGCTCCGATCCGCGCAGAGGTTTCGCTCCCGACATCGGTGGTGCCGTCGCCCACGGAGCAGGGTCCGATCTTCTCTCCCGGTGTCCGGCTGACCGAAAACCTTCCTCGGCCGTACATCGAGGAAGAGTTCATCGTCCAGGGACTCGCCACAATCCATATTTATGCCCACGACCCGCCGCACGGGCCGGCGGATACAAAGCCCCTCATTCCGAATCTCCCGTATACGACCCGCATCATCGTGAGGCGCCCTGCCGATCCAGCGGCGTTCAAAGGCACGGTGGTGGTGGAGTGGTGGAACTCGACCGCGGGGTTCGACACCGCGCCGGTCTGGGACCCGTCCGCGGAGTTCTTTGCCCGGAGT
>JABSQW010000536.1 GCA_013215605.1 Myxococcales bacterium | reverse complement strand
GTGCCGCACGCCACGATCCTGATGTTCGATTCGACCGGCGTCGAGATCGGACGTGCGACGATTCCGCCCCGCACCAGCGAAGGCCCGATCGTCGACCACACCCTTTACCCCAATGAGGTCCAGTCGTACTCGGCAGCAATCTCGATCGCGCCCGAGGTCTCGCCGAGCTACTTCAAGCTCGACATCGAATAGGATCCCAGCGTCTCGCGGCGGTTCGACATTCGGCGATCCGCCGCAGAAGCCTTCGCTTCGTTCCAGCGCTTCCGGTCCTTGCACGACCCGCAGGGCATGTGCTCAACTAACCGGGTAGGCATGAGTTTCATCCAGCACGACGACCGCCCGGACATCTTCGGTGAATCGACTCCCACCGAGGCCGTCGCCGAGGGCGAATTCGGCTTTCAGCAGCCGCGCCACCGCGTCTTTCCGCCCATCGTCATCGTGGCCGTGACCAACGTCTGCGACATGGCGTGCATCCACTGCGCACATCCCGTCATCAAGAAGGATCGCGACTACAAAGCGACGTTCATGACACCGCAGACGCACAGTCGAATCGTCGAACAGACGAAGCCCTATCGCGACCAGCTCTGGGTCTTCCGGTACGCGGCAGACGGTGAATCGCTCCTGAACCCGCACTTCCTCGACATGGTGGAGGAAACCAAAGCAGCCGGCATTGGACCGGTCGACCTCACTACGAACGCCATGTCCCTCACGGATGAGAAGATGAGGCGATTGCTCGAAGCGCCGGTCGACATAATCGACGTGAGCCTCGACGCGTACTCGAAAGAGACGTACGAGAAGATTCGCATCCGCGGAAAGTTCGAGGTCGTGACGTCGAATCTGAAGCGCCTCGTCGCAATGCGGGACGAGATCGGCGCACCCACAAAGATCATGACGAGCATCATCCAGCAGAAGGAGTCGCTCGGAGAGGTCGCTGCCTTCCAGCAGTTCTGGGGCGAGATCGTAGACGAGGTTCTCGTCCGAGGTCTCAACACCGATCTCGGCATCGTGAACGCGAGCGAGACCTACTTCGACGACCAGATCGTCCGCTGGCCCTGTCCCCAGTTCTGGAAACGCGTCACCATCAACCAGCACGGCGAGGTCCGATTCTGCGTAGAGGACTGGCGGAACACCGGAATCGTGGGAAACGTAGAGGAGACGACGCTCGCCGAGATCTGGCAGAGCTCGCTGTACGACGAGTTTCGCGAGCTCCACGCAACCGGTCGCTGGGGCGATATGACGATGTGCCGAGGTTGTCAGGACTGGCAGCACATGCGCTGGGATCACGGCTTCGAGAAAGCCGTGGCGCGTGTTCTCGGGACGGAGGCCCCGTGATCCGGGTCGCTGTGATCGGCTGTGGATACTGGGGCCCCAACCTCGTCCGAAACTTCTCGGCGCTGCCGGACACCGAGATTCGCGTCATCTGCGACCGCGACGAGACGCGCGCCCGCGACGTGGGGCACCGTTTTCCCGCCGCGCGACTCGAGACGGACGCGTATGCGGCGATCGCAGCGGACGATGTCGACGCCGTCGCGGTCGCGACGCCCGTCCAGTACCACTACCCCCTCGCACGCGCAGCCCTCGAGTCGGGCAAGCACGTCCTCGTCGAGAAGCCTCTGACCGACTCGGTGAAAACCGCGCGCGTGCTCGTCGATCTCGCGGAAGAGCGGGGCCTCGTACTGCAGGTCGACCACACGTTCGTCTACAGTGGAGCGGTCAAGAAGCTCAAATCGATCGTCGACAGCGGCGAGATGGGTGATCTCCTCTACGTCGACTGCGTGCGCATCAACCTCGGGCTCTTTCAGTCGGACGTCAATGTGATCTGGGACCTCGCCCCGCACGACGTCTCGATCGTCCTGCACCTGATCGACCGGCCTCCGGTCTGGGTCTCGGCCATCGGCTGCGCCCACTACGGCAAGCTCGAGAGTCAGGCTTACGTAACGATCAAGTTCGACCACTCCCTGATCGCCCACCTGCACGTGAACTGGCTCGCGCCGGTGAAGATTCGCTCCACGCTGATCGGCGGGTCGAAGCGCATGCTGGTGTACGACGACCTCGAGCCGAGCGAGAAGGTGCGCGTCTACGACAAGGGCGTGACACTCAACGAGCCCGACCTCCGACACGAGGC
>JABSQW010000535.1 GCA_013215605.1 Myxococcales bacterium | reverse complement strand
GCAAGCCCAGGTCAGCACCATCCACGGTGCCATCGCGGTTGATGTCCGCGATTGAGCGATTCTGGGACCACTCGGCGAGCAGGAGACCCATGTCGGCACCATCAACCGAGCCGTCGAAGTTGAAGCTGATCCCCTCCGTGAAATCACACGACGTGCTGGAGGGGATGCCGGTGCCGTTCAAGTCGCCGCTGCTTGCGACCGTGAATTGGAGCGAGCCGCTGCTGTCGCCCCCAGAGAAGGAGCCCGTGTAGTCCCCCGCGTAGGCCTCGTTCGCGGACGCCGGCGCTGCGGTCGAGAGCACGAGGGCGGCGGTTGCAGCGGCACCCTTCACCAGGCGAGTCGCAGCGCTGGATCGAATCCCGAACCTCATGGGTCACCCCTCCTCACCGACGGGCGTGGCGGCGACAGGCCGATTCCCCGGTGAAGGTGCATTCTGGGCTCGGAGGCGGTGAGAACGCAATTGCGACGATCTGAGAATTTCGGCACGCGCGGTTCTGGGGACGGGCGCGCTACCAGCCGTAGATCCGCGCCGTGTTTCCGTAGAGGATCTGGTCCCGCTCGTCGGCCGGGAGAGAGCCCTCGGGCATGATGCGATCGATCACCTTCGACGAATCGGGCCAGCACGATTCGAGATGCGGGTAGTCGTCGGACCACATGAGGTTGTCCTGCCCGATGATGTCGCGACAGCGCACCGCCACCTCGTCGCGGATGAAGGTGAGCGCCATGTTGCGCTGGAAGTAGTCGGAGGGCTTCAGCGGCAGGTCGTAGACCACGTAGGGGTGGGTGCCGTCCCAGACCGCCGAATCGAAGTAGCGCAGCATCGGAGCCGCCCACCCCGCCTCGAACTCGGCGCACACGAAGGTGAGCTTCGGGAAGCGCTCGAACACCCCCGACGCGATCAGCTGGAAGATCAGCTCCTGGACGTGGTAGTCGGGGAGCGCCACGGCGCCACTCGTGTAGTCGCGCACGGGCCCGGCCACCATGCGCTGCATGTACTCGACCGCGCGACTGTGCGACTTCTCGCCGCGCACCGACCCGATGTGGGTGCTGATCGGCATCTCGAGGTCCTGCGCCGCGGCCCAGAAGCGGTCGTAGCTCGGCGTCCCGTAGTGGTCGCCGTCGAGCTGACTCGGGACGTTGACCGTCGCGAGGCCGCTTCGCTTGCAGCGTTGCATCTCGGCGATGGCCAGGTCGACGTCGTCGAGGATCACGCAGCCGACGCCCTTCAGCCGCTCGGGAGCCGCCTTGCAGTAGTCGGCGATCCAGTGGTTCCACGCGGTGAGCACGGCGCGCAGCAGCAGCGGGTCTTGGAGCCCGTAGCTGTGAAAGCCGATGGTGGGATAGAGGAGCGCACCGTCGACGCCGGTGGTGTCCATGTCCGCGATCCGCTCGGCCGCGTCCCAACCGCCCTGGCGCGCGCGGTCGAAGCGCGCGCTGAGCTCCATCTCTTCGATCGAGCGACCGGCTCCGCCCATGAGCTCGACGCTGGGATACCCGAGGCCCTCGACCTCCCAGATCGTTCCCAGCTCCGGGTGCTCGACCACTCTCGGAGCACGGTCGCGGAATGCAGGCTCGATGGTCTCGACGAAGAGGTCCGGCGGCTCGACGATGTGGGAATCCGCGGAGAGGACGCGCGGTCGTCGGTCGTGGTCGCTCATTGGGATCCCCCTTCGAGAGTCATGCCATCAGGCCACCGTCGACCACGAGGATCTGGCCGGTCATGAACGACGACGCATCGGACGCCAGGAACAACACCGGGGCCACCATCTCCGACGGGTCGGCGATGCGGCCGAGAAGGTTTTGCGCCGCCATGTCCTTCTCGAAACTCTCGCGCTTCTTCGGATCCTGCGGGAGGATCATGTCCGTAGCGACGGAGCCCGGCGTCAAGCCGTTCACGCGCACGCCGCGGGGTGTCCACTCCTGGGCCATGACCCGCGTCCAGCTGATGAGGGCCGCCTTCGACGCCCCGTAGGCTCCGAGTCCCTTCATGGGCTGGTGTCCGGCCACGGCAGCCAGGTTGACGATGGCCCCGCGGCCGCTCGCCTCGAGGTGTGGAAGGGCCAGCCGCGACAGCAACACCGGACCGCGGACGTTCGTGTGCTGCAGCTGGTCGAGCTCATCGAGGGTGAGCTTCTCGATGAAGTGCGGCTTCAGGATCGCGCCGTTGTTCACGAGGATGTCGAGGCGCCCGAAGGCATCGACGGCTGCGTCGACGAGCCCGGCGTGGGTATCCGGATCGGCGAGGTCGAAGGAAACGCCGATCGCCCGGCCGCCGTTCGCGACGATCTCCTTCGCCACCGACTCGCAGAGCTCGCCCTGTCGAGCGGCCACGGCGACCGCAGCCCCCGCCTCCGCCAGACCGAGCGCGATCGCGCGCCCGATCCCTCGGTTCGCGCCGGTGACGATCGCCGCGCGACCGCTGAGATCGAACCGCTCCGGAAGCTTCGCCGTCATCGCCGCATCAGCTCCTGGGTTTGCCCGCGGACACGCCGCCGTCGACGACGAAATCAGCACCGGTACAGAACGAGGACTCGTTGGACGCCAGGAAGAGCGCCATTCTCGCGATCTCGGCGGCGTCCGCCATGCGTCCGAGCGGATACCCAGCGTACACGGCATCGCGCTGCTCGTCCGTCCAGCCCTTGCGCTCGGTCATCTTCGTCTTCGTGGGCCCGGGGAAGATCGTGTTGACCCGGATGCCGAGCTCGCCGAGCTCGATGGCGACGGTCTTCGACAGCCCACGCACACCGAACTTGGCGGCGGTGTAGGCCGACATCCCCTCTCGGCCCTCGAGCCCCTGGACCGAAGAGAAGTTCACGATCGACCCGCCGCCCCGCGCCTTCATCGTCTCCACGACGGCCTGCATACCGAGGAACGCGCCCACGAGATTGGTGTCCAGCACCTTGCGGAACTCCTCGAGGCTCGTCTCCACGAAGGGCTTCACACGGATGATCCCGGCGTTGTTGACCAGGACGTCGACACCGCCGAACTCGGACGACGCGCGCTGCACCGCGGCGCTCCAATCTTCTTCGGATGTGATGTCGAGGTGGACGTAGGCCGCGCGGCCGCCGACCTTGCGCACGTCCTCGGCGACCGATTCGCCGAGCTCGTCGCGCCGATCGGCCAAGACGACCGCCGCGCCCTCTTCGGCAAAGACCGCCGCGATCTGGGCTCCGATCCCGCGGGCCGCCCCGGTGACGAGCGCGACCTTGTCCTGCAGGCGTCCCATGGCCGCGCTACCGGGTCACTTCGCGTTCCTTGGTCACGAACGCGTCTCGTTGTTGATCGCCGATGCCCATGATGTTCAGCTGGTAGGTGTAGCCCTGCTCGAGTCGGTAGTTGGTGTGCAGGTTGCTCGGGTCGATGTGATTGAGCGCCGCCTTCGCGAAGCGCACCGCGGCCGGCGGCTTGTCGGAGATCTGCACTGCGAGGGCGCGAGCTTCGTCGCGCAGCGCGTCGGGCTCCACCACCTTGAACACGGTGCCGTACTCGAACAGCTGCTGCGCGGTAACGGGCATGCAGGTGAACGTCATCTGGCGGAGTTTCAGCGGGGGGACGAGCCGCGCGAGGTGCGACGAGCAGCCGAGGGCGCCGTTGTCGAGTTCCGGGAGTCCGAAGCGCGCCTTCGTGGACGCGATGATGATGTCGGCGCTGCCGGCGAGTCCCACGCCGAGGCCCATGCAGAAGTCGTTCACGGCGGCGATCACGGGCACGGGGGTCTCATAGATCGCGCGAAACGCCGCGTAGCACGCCTCGCCGGAGCCGAGCAGGTGCTCGAAGCCATCGGCGCCCTGCATCTCCTTGATGTCGATGCCGGCGTTGAAGCCCTTGCCCTCCGCCGTGAGGATCACGGCGCGCAGCTCCGGATCCCGCGAGAGCTCCTCGAAGGTGTCGCGGATCTTCCAGGTATCGCCGACGGTGATCGCGTTCACCGGCGGGTGGTGCATCACGACCTCGGCGATGCCGTCCTCGAGGGTGTGTGAGATGGCCATGGGGGGTTCTCCATTCAGACAGAGGGATTGTGAATCAGCGGAGACCGATAGTGGCGCGCAATGCTCGGCTCGATCACGTAGATCGCACGCTGCTTCCACTTCCGCCGCGCGAAGGCTGCGCCCGTGTAGCGCTGCGCCAGGGTGTCGAGAAAGGCGAGGTCGTCGTCCCGGCGGACCTCCACGACGCGACCCCGAATCAACAGCTGCTCGTAGGGGTTGTCGAAGTCGACGATCGAAATCGCGACCCGTGGATCGCGCTCGAGATTGCGCCCCTTGAGGGAGTTCGCATCGGACGTCACGAGGACACGATCGCCCTCACGGGCGATCCACACGGGCTCGACCTTGGGGGCGCCGTCGTCTTGCAGGGTCGAGAGGTGCGCGATGTTCGCAGCGTCGAGAAGTCGTCTGGCGTCGTCGGAGAGCTTCATGAGTCTTCACTAAGTTACTCGAATGGGTAAATAGATAAAATTCTGGCTCGCCTGGAGGTTCTCTTGGCAGGGCGGCGCGGAGTTCGGGTCCCCAACCAGGCGCAGCGTCTGCTCGAGGCCGCGGCACCACCGTGCTCGACGATCGGCTCGGAGTCTTCTCCCTTTGCCGACGCGCCCTGGGACTCGACGAAGGTCCGATCGACGAACGCCTCGTCGCCGAGTCGGTCCGATTGCTGCTGCGCGGCCTGCGGCCGCCCCACGAACCGAGCGATGGAGTCGCTCGAGGGCCGATAACTCCCGGGTATCGGCGCGGGTGCCGGCAGCTCTACGCGCTACTTCGAGAGCGCAGAAGGTCGCGGGTTGCGTCACTGAGCGACTTGCAGCCGGTCAGCGCCATGGTCTGTCGCACCCCCGCTTCGAGGAAGTCGAGCATCCAGTCGACTCCGCGCTCACCGGCCGCGGCGAGCGCGTAGAAGTGTGCGCGGCCCGCCATGCACGCGGTGGCGCCGAGCGCCACCGCCTTCACGATGTCGCTGCCCCGGCGCACGCCGCCGTCGCAGTAGATCTCGACGTCGCCGCCGACGGCGTCGGCGACGGGCGCCACCAGCTCGATCGGCGGCGGCGCGCCGTCGAGCTGGCGACCCCCGTGGTTCGAGAGCGCAACGGCTTCGACGCCGAGGCTCGCCGCCGTGCGAGCGTCTTCGACGGTCTGTACGCCCTTCAGGACGACGGGGCCCCCCCAGGCTTCCTGGAACCACTCGATGTCGCTCCAGGAGAGGGACTGGCTGAACTGACTGTTCATGTGATCTGCGAGGCTGACCGCGCTGCTGCCGTCGTCGCTGTGCTTGCCGACGACATTGGCGAAACGGATCGGCTCCGCGTTGACGAACGCCCAGGTCCAGCCGGGGTGGAGCGCGCCGTCGATCAACGTCCCGAGTCCGATCTTCGGCGGAATCGTGAAGCCCCGACGCACGTCGCGCTCGCGGCGGCCGAGCACGGCCGTATCGACGGTGATCGTAATGGCCTCGTAGCCCGACTCGCGCGCTCGTGCGAGCAGGTCCTTCATGAGGTCACGGTCCTTCCAGACGTAGACCTGGAACCAGCGGCGCCGGTCTGCCAGGGGCGTTCCCGCTCTGGAATGCGCGACGCGGTCTGCAGCGCTCGCGACCTCTTCGATCGAGCGCGTACTCAGCGTCGAGAGCGTGTACGGAAGCTCTGCGCGCGCGGCCGAGCGCGCGACCGCGAGCTCGCCCTCCGGGTCGGCCATCCGCGCGAAGCCCGTCGGCGCGAGGATGAGCGGGATGGGGAGCTTCTTCCCGAGCACCGTCGCCGAGGGATCGATGTCGGAGACGTCGCGCAGCACGCGCGGTCGGAACTCGAGGGCGCGGAAGCCTGCGGTGTTGCGCTCCAACGTGAGCTCGTCCTCGGCACCGCCGTCGATGTAGTCGAACACGCCGCGCGGCAGGCGGCGCTTCGCAATCCCGCGCAGGTCTTCGATGCTGGCCGCCCGCGCCAGCCGCCGTTCGACCGGATCGAGCTCGAAGGGGCGGAACCGGAGCACCGAGCGAAGCGTTTCGATCATGCCCATGCCGCAATCCTAGCGTTCTGCCCGACAGAGACCGGCATCGCCTCCAATCCCCGGGTTCCCCCGCTCGAAACTTGCGAAACTCGGGGACGTGGGTACTTCCCGGCGACTTGGGGACGCTCTCGAGTCCCCAATTTCTCTTCACTTCGCGAACGTCTCCAAGCTAAGGTCGGGCATGGCGAAATCGACGGAGATCCGGTCCGCTTCGGAGGTCGGGCGCTTCGACGGCGAAGCCGAAGTGCTCGTCGTCGGGCTCGGATGTGCGGGAGCGAGCGCGGCCATGGAAGCGGCCGACCTCGGCGCCGACGTGCTCGTGCTCGAACGGGCGGGCGGAGGTGGAGGGACCTCGGCGAACTCGGGCGGTCTCATCTACATGGGCGGCGGCACGCCCGTGCAAGAGGCCGCCGGCTTCGACGACACCCCCGACGAGATGTTCAAGTTCCTGATGGCCGCGACGGCGCCAGGCTCCCACGAGGCCAAGATCCGCCTGTACTGTGACGAGAGCGTCGATCACTTCCATTGGCTCGAGTCGCTGGGCATCCCCTTCAAGCGCAGCTTCTACCCCGAGCCGAGCATGGAGTCGGCCACCGACGACTGTCTGGTCTACAGCGGGGGCGAGGACTGCGCGCCGTTCAACACCATCGCGAAGCCCGCGCCCCGCGCCCACAAACCTCAGGTCGACGGCAAGGCCGGCCCCTTCTTCATGCAGTGCATGCTCGCAGCGGTCGAGAAGCGTCCGCTGCGTGTCGAGCTCGGCGTGAAAGCGGAGGCCCTCGTCCGCGACGCCGACGGACGCATCGTGGGCGTCGTGGCGCGGCAGGACGGCGTAGAGCGCGCCTACCGGGGACGCCGCGCCGTGGTGCTCAGCGCCGGCGGCTTCGCGATGAACGACGAGATGCTCGCGCAGTACGTCCCGCAGCTCTTGAAAGCCGCGGCGAGAAGCGCCACCGAGGGCGACGACGGCTCGGGCATCCGCATGGGCGCCGCCGTAGGGGGCGCGCTGCTGCGAATGGATCAATCAGAGGTCGCTCTCGCGACGACCATTCCCAGCAGGCTCGGCCGCGGCATCTACGTCAATCAGCACGGCGTGCGGTTCATCAACGAGGACACCTACTACGGTCACATCGGAATCGAGGCGCTGTTCCGACAGAACGGTCGGGTCTGGATGGTGGTCGACGACGCCATCTTCGAGCGCAACTTCTTTGGTCAACAGCCGGCGCACGTCGGCGAGACCATCGCGGAGCTCGAAGCCCTTGCCGGCTTCGCAACAGGCGTTCTGCAAGCCACCGTCTCCCAGTACAACGAGTTCGCCGAACGCGGGGTCGACCCCATCTACGGCAAGCGCGCGGAGTTCCTGGTGCCGCTGGTGAACCCGCCCTTTGCGATTCTCGACTGCACGACCGAGAACGGCCCGTACAGCGGCATCACGATGGGCGGGCTCGCGACGGGGTTGAACGGCGAGGTGCTCGACATCGAGGGCGATCCCATCCCGGGCTTCTACGCCGCCGGTCGAACGGCAGCGCTGTTCTGCGGGCCCGGCTACGCGGCGAGCGGGATCTCCCTCGCAGATGGGACGTTCTTCGGGCGCCGGGCGGGACGGGCCGCAGTCGAGGAGCCGGGTTGATCGAAGCGTGCCGGACTTCGGCACGTAGCGAAACGCAGCGGGGTCCGCCACGCTCGCGCGTTTCCCGCGCGGGTTGGATACGCTGCCGTAGAACCGCATGCCGAACGAGCGCGAAAACACCTTCTCATTCCTCCACCTCGCTTGGCTCATCGCCCTGGTCTCGATGCTGATGAGCCTCTTCTTCGGCGAAGTCATGAAGCTTCCACCGTGCACGCTCTGCTGGTACCAGCGGATCTGCCTGTTCCCACTGACGGTGGTGATCAGCGTGGGGATTGTCCTGCGCGACGAGCGGGTCGTCGCGTACGCGATGCCCCTCGTGTTGGCGGGGCTCGGATTCTCGATCTACCACAACCTCCTCTACTACGGCGTGATCCCGGAATCGCTCTCGCCCTGCACCGAGGGCGTGTCGTGTCGCACACGCCAGATCGAGTGGTTGGGCTTCGTCACCATTCCGCTGATGGCGCTGTTCGCGTTTGCTTCGATCCTCGGTAGCCTTGTTGCCCACCGGAGCGTTCAGCGGGGGGTCGGTTCGTGAGAAGAGAGGTCTACGTACTCGGCAGCGTCGCGGCCGTACTGGTCGTGACATTTGGAGTGGCAGCGGGTCTGTATCTGAGCTCCGAGAAGCGCACGAAATCCGACGTGCGGAATCGCGCAGCCGCCGCCAACCCGTCGCGCCTCGAACGATCGCACAGCCACAGCCTCGGCCCCGACGACGCAAAGGTCACGCTGGTCGAGTTCCTCGACCCGGAGTGCGAAGCGTGTCGCGCGTTCCACCCGAGGGTGAAGAAACTACTCTCCCAGTATCCG
>JABSQW010000534.1 GCA_013215605.1 Myxococcales bacterium | reverse complement strand
TTCGGCGACCAGCCGGGCGTCGCCTTCGATGCCGATACTGATCCGCTTGGTGAGTCCGATGCGATCGGCATTGATGTCGACCTGGATGATCTTGGCCTCCTTCGGCCAATAGTCGATGCCGTAGCCCGGCAGGGTCGAGAAAGGATTGAGTCGAGTCCCCAAGGCCAGCACGACGTCGGCCTGCGAGATCAACTCCATGGCGGCCTTGGAGCCGTTGTAGCCCAGGGGACCGCAGGAGAGCGGATGGCTGCCGGGGAACGCATCGTTGTGCTGGTAGTTGCAACAGACCGGCGCGCCCAGGCGCTCGGCGAGTTCTTTTGAAGCTTTGATTCCGTCGCCCAGGATCACACCGGCGCCGTTGAGGATCACCGGGAATCGGGCCTTCGAGAGCAGCGCGGCCGCATCGGCGATCGCCTGGGTGCCACCGCTGGGTCGCTCGAACTGGACCACCTGGGGCAGGTCGATGTCGATCACCTGGGTCCAGAAGTCGCGCGGTACGTTGATCTGGGCCGGGGCCGAGCCGCGCCACGCCTTGAGGATCACGCGGTTCAGCACCTCGGCGATGCGCGAAGGATCGCGGACTTCTTCCTGGTAGCAGACCATGTCCCGGAAGGTCGCCATCTGTTCCACTTCCTGGAAGCCGCCCTGCCCAATCGTCTTGTTGGCTGCCTGCGGCGTTACGAGCAGCATCGGTGTGTGGTTCCAGTATGCGGTCTTTATGGGCGTGACCAGGTTGGTAATGCCGGGGCCGTTCTGTGCAATCGCGATGCCCATGCTGCCGCTCGCGCGCGTATAGCCGTCGCAGATCAACCCGCCGTTGGTCTCATGGGCGACGTCCCAAAAGGTGATCCCGGCCTTCGGAAACAGGTCGGAGATCGGCATGAAGGCCGATCCGATGATGCCGAACGAATGCTGGATTCCGTGCATCTGCAAGACCTTCACGAAGGCCTCTTCGGTGGTCATCTTCATCTCGTCTGCTCCTGTGGGGGTTTGACTCGGGTCGCAGTTTGCAAGACGGCAGCGTGTACCGCGGCCGCCTGGCCGGCTGAATCGATCGGTTCGGACGAAGCGTCGAAAGAGGTCCGACTATAGCCATCCGGGGTTTGGGACTCTACCGAAGCGATCGAACGGGCCGGGCAGCGGCTCATGCGGCACCTGCCAGAACCTTCGCCGTCTCGCGCGCGATCAGCCTCTCTTCCTGCGCGCGCACCACGAAGATCGCAATCCGCGAGTCCGGGGTCGAGATGCTCCCCTCGCGGCCAACGCACTCGCGATTGGCGACGCGGTCCAGCTCGAGCCCGAGCCCCGCCATCCCCAGCAGGACCCGCTCTCGCATATCGGCGGCGTTCTCTCCGATGCCCCCGGTGAGAACGACGGCGTCCGCGCGTCCCAGAACTCCCAGGGCCGCGCCGATCCCGCGACGCACGCGATGGGCGAAAATGTCGCGAGCCAGGGCGGCCTGCGGATCGCCCGCGGCAGCCGCTGCTTCGACTTCGCGCAGGTCGCTCGAAAGGCCCGACACGCCGAGCAGGCCGCTCTCTTCGTTCAACATCGTCTTCGTGCGTTCCGGCCCGAACTCGGGCCGTGCCGCCAGGTCGAGCACGACGGCAGGGTCGACGTCGCCCGAGCGCGTTCCCATCATGAGTCCCTCGAGCGGTGTCATGCCCATCGAGGTGTCGACCGACCGGCCGTCTTCGATCGCCGCGATCGAGCAGCCGTTGCCCAGATGCACAGTCACCCCCGTGAACGCATCGATCGGGTCGGGCAGCATCGCGGCTGCGCGTTCGCTGGCGTGGCGGTGCGAGCTTCCGTGGAAGCCGTAGCGACGAATCCGATCTTTCTCATAGAGCCGCTGGGGAAGGGCGTAGCGATAGGCCGCCGGTGGCATCGACTGGTGGAAGGCGGTATCGAAGACGGCGACGTGCGGGACCTCAGGGAAGAGCCGCTGTGCTTCACGAATCCCCAAGAGACACCGTCGATTGTGAACGGGAGCGAGCGGAATCTGTGCCTCGATGGCCTGGGTAACGTCGTGATCGATGCGGGAGGCTTCGGTGAATCGCTCGCCGCCGTGGACGACGCGGTGGCCGACCGCATCGGGCGTGAGGTTCGCGAGTGTTCTGCGCGCTTCCGCCCAGGCGGCCTGCGGATCGCGCACGCGCTCGATCGATCCGACCGCGAGTTCGACGTCGCCTTCGGTCTCGAATAGTCCCCAACGAAGCGAAGAGCTTCCGCCGTTGACTGCCAGGACTCTCACAGCGAAGTGGGGAGTTCCTTGCGGATCGCGCGCTCGACAGTCGTGGCCAGCAGGTCCGACTCGTCTTCGCTGAGTACCAGCGGTGGTGCGAGGATCAGCACGTTGCCGTAGCCCGGTGTGGTGTTGGTGGTCTTGCCGATGATCACGCCGTCTCGCGCGCAGCGCCCGACGACCGACGCCACACCCGCGGCGTCGAGCGGCGTCTTCCCGGCCTTCTCCTCGACCAACTCGATGCCGAGAAGCAGCCCACGGCCGCGAACGTCGCCCACACTGGGATGGTCTTCGAGGCCGCGCAACCTTCCGAGCAGCGCGTCGCCGGTCTTCGTGGCGCGATCGAAGAGCTCCTCGCGCTCCATGATCTCGATGTTTCGCAGCCCGACCGCTGTAGCGACCGGATGTCCGCCGTAGGTGTTGACGTGGCGCAGATGGCGCAGCTCGTCGGGTTCGCCTTCGAAGGCCTCGAAGACGTGCTGTTTGGCGACCATGGCGGCGAGGGGCTGGTAGCCGCTCGCGAGTCCCTTGCCGAGGGTGAGGATGTCGGGCTCGGCGCCGTAGAGCTCGTGTGCGAACGCAGCACCGACACGGCCGAGAGCGGTGACCACCTCGTCGAGGATCAGCAGCACGCCGTGACGGTCGCAGATCTCGCGCACGCGCTTCAGGTAGTCGTCGGGCGGCATGAGAACTCCGCCACCCGCGATGATCGGCTCCATGATGAACGCCGCGACGGTTTCCGCGCCTTCCCTTTCGATCGTCTCTTCGAGATGGGCTGCCGCGTCACCATTGCTTCGGTAGAGATCCGGTGCATCGACATGAAGAAAGCCAGGCGCGGGCGGCCCGTAACCGATCTTGCGCTCGGCCTGCCCGGTGGCAGAGAGGGCGCCCAGGGTGTTTCCGTGATAACTGCGGTAGCGCGCGATGATCTTGTAGCGACCGGGTGATCCGGTCTGCGCCTGGTACTGACGCGCGATCTTGAAAGCGACCTCGTTGGCTTCCGAGCCGCTGCTCGTGAAGTAGACCTTGCCGGCGTAACCGAGCATGTCGAGGAGTTTTCCGGCAAGCAGCGCCGCGGGTGCGTGAATGAAGGTGGAGGGCAGATACGCGAGCTTCGTCATCTGCTCGCGCGCCACGTCTGCCAACTCTTCGCGGCCGTAGCCTACGTTGACGCACCACAGCCCCGAGACTCCGTCGAGCACACGTTGGCCCTGCGCGTCGGTGAGAAAGACGCCTTCGCCAGACGTGATCTCGCGAGGCATGCGCGCCTCGAGGCCCCGGTGCTGTGTGAGTGGATGCCAAAGGCTGTCGAGATCGAGCTTCGCGAGGTCTGATTGGGGGGACATGTTGGACTCCCGGGTTCTTCTCAGAGTACACCATGACCAGCACGCAGAACTGCTGGCCGAGAAGAGCTTCTGTCAGCGGACGCGATGTATTCCGACCATGAATTGGAAGAATGTCAACCCCAACGCCGTGCCCGCGAAGTGCGGACGTAGGTGGAGGTCTATCGCGTCGGGTCGCCGAAATGGAATGTCGATTTCGAGATCAAGGGACTCGTTCGACCCGTAGACATTCTGTCGATTAGCGACGAGTGACGGAACGAAGCGCCCAGTGAACGCCGCCGACGTCTTCAGGATGCCCGCCACCCGTGGGCGACGTTTGCGCTGCACGCAGGAAAGTCAGGTTCGAAGCCTGGCGCAAGCTCGAGCAATGACGCGTAGTGACGCGGAGCTTGTCAGCACCTGCACGGGCCTGCACACAGCGGTCTGTGGAACGGCTCCCGGCTCCATCCGGCTCTGGAATTTCAGGGCAGGCTTCCTGAAGCGGGCGAAACGGCGCGACGAAAGCCCCGTGCGTGCGCGAGTAGCGCCCTCGATCCTCGCGAGCGCCGGGGAACCGCTGCCCGCTGGAAGGTGGGCGGTCAGGAGTTCGCGATCCAGTGCATGTTCTCCTCCGTGAGGTACTCCGCGTACTTATCGCGCGCGGCCTCGATCTTCGGAAGCAGGTGCGCCGTCGGGAACAGGCCCGGTGAGGGTTCGTAGTCGCGCAGAACCTGCTTGGCCACGGAGATGCTGTGGACCTCGCTGGGCCCATCGACAGTCGCCATGATTCCCACCTGGTTCCACATGCCGGCCAGGGGTAGCTCGTTCGAGACCCCCAGGGCGCCGTGCAGGTGCAGGGCTCGGTAGATGACACTCTTCATGATGTGGCCGGTGGCCACCTTGGTGGCAGCAATTTCCTTGCGGACCTCGCGGTTGTACTTCTTGTGCTTGTCGATGAGCCACGCGGCGTACATCACGTGCAGGCGGAACTGAAGGATCTCGGTGTAGGAGTCACCGATCATCTGCTGCACGAGCTGCTTCTCCGCGAGAATCGAGCCCTGGGTAAAGCGCGAGAGCGCCCGCTCGCACATCATGTCGAAGGCCTTCTTGAGAGTGGCCACCGTGCGCATGGCATGGTGGATGCGGCCCCCACCCAGGCGCGTCTGCGCTGCGACGAAGCCCTGTCCCTCCCCGCCGATGCAGTTCTCCACCGGCACCCTCGCTTTGTTGAAGCGCAGGTAGGCGTGCGCACCGTGGCCGATCCGCTCACCGGCAAGGCCGACATTGCGGACGAACTCCATGCCCGGAGTGTCCTTGGGAACCAGCAGGATCGAGGCGCCCTTGTAGATGGGCACCTCGGGGTCGGTCACGACGACGACGAGCAGGAACTCCGCGTACTTCGCATTCGACGCGAACCATTTTTCGCCTTCGATCACGTACTCGTCCCCCTCACGCCACGCCTTGCAGGTGAAGGTCTTGGGATCCGAGCCACCGGCCGGCTCGGTCATCGAGAAACACGAGACGATCTCCCCCTCGAGCAGCGGCTTCAGGTATTTGTCCTTTTGCGAGTCGTTGCCGTAATGGGCGATGAGCTCCGCATTCCCGGTATCCGGCGCCTGGCAGCCGAAGACGCGCGAGGCAAACATGCTGCGGCCGAGGATCTCGTTCATGAGCGCCAGCTTGACCTGGCCATAGCCGCCTCCGCCAAGATCCGGTGTCAGGTGGCAGGCCCAAAGGTCGCGCTTCTTGACCTCTTGCTTGAGGGGCGCCAGGAGCTTCACCACCAGTTCGTTCTTCATGTCGAATACCACGTCGCTCTTGCCCCGAAACAACAGATCCAGGGGCTCGACCTCCTCGCGGACGAACTCGTCCATCCAGTCGAGCTTCTCCTGGAATTCAGGTTCGGTCTCGAAATCCCACGCCATGGCTCACCTCCTTGGTATTGCAATTTCACGAGCGGGTGGAGTGAAGTCCCTTCCGAGCCGTGGGACTGGGCTCCATCCGCTTCAGATCTCCGCCGGACTCGTCATCATGAACCTCAGTCGAGCTGAGTCAATCGAGAAGAGGCGAGGGCGCGCTTTTTTGGCAGGGAAAGACTGGGAAACGATCACTCTGGAGAGGGAGGGATCTTCGTGTGTTCCCGCTTTGCTCGGGATGCTTCGCCGCAGTCGCGCCGGGTGTATGCTGGCCCAACAGACTCCGACCCGAGAGGCTCCCCATGACAGCACTCGACGGCCTGCGCGTTCTCGACATGACCCAGTACGAGGCCGGCACCTCGTGTACCCAGTGGCTCGCCTGGCTCGGCGCCGACGTCGTCAAGGTCGAGCGCCCGGGCGTGGGCGAGCCCGGGCGCTCGATCGCCGGAGGTAACGTCGACTCGGGCTACTTCATCTACTGGAACAGCAACAAGCGCAGCCTCGCCATCGACCTCGCGCAGGAGGCGGGCCGTGCACTGCTCCTCGAGTTGGTGCCCCACTACGACGTGTTCGCAGAGAACTACGGCCCCGGGGTGATGGAGAAGCTTGGGCTCGACTATCCGACCCTCCGGGCCGTGCACCCCGAGCTCATCTATGCGCGCATCAAGGGCTTCGGGAGCGACGGACCGTACTCTGGCTACCGCAGCTACGACATGGTGGCGCAAGCGGCGGGCGGCGCGTTCTCGATCACCGGCGAGGCCGATGGTCCCCCGCTGCGGCCCGGACCGACCCTGGCCGACTCGGGCAGCGGGCTGCAGCTCGCATTGGCGATCACCGCGGCCTATGTCCAGAAGCTCCGGGAGGGGATCGGCCAGCTCGTCGAGGTCTCGATGCAGGAGGCCACGACCTACTTCCTCCGCACGACTGTCGCGTCGGCGTCGGACTACGGCCGACAGGTCGCACCGCGCTGGGGAAACGGCGCGGGCGCCGGCGCCAACCTCTTCCCCTGCGCGCCCGGCGGACCCAACGACTACGTCTACGTCATGGCTTTCACGCCGAAGCACAGCGAGGCCCTGTGGCGCGCGATCGGCCGGCCGGAGCTCGACCAGGCCGTTCCCGCCGAGGCCGTTGCCGCCAGCGACCACGCGGCTCCGGACCTGTACGAGGAGGTCGCCGCGTGGACGGGCCAGCGCAGCAAGGCCGAGGCCATGGAGATCCTTGGCGAGGCCGGTGTCCCGTGCAGCGCCGTGCTCGACACGCGCGATCTCTTCGAAGATCCGCACCTGCTCGAGCGCGGCTTCATCGAGACCGTCGAGCACGAGGAGCAGGGCCCGCTGCGCGTGCTCGGTTGCCCCGTGAGCCTCTCGGCGAGCCCGGTCGAGCACCGGGCCGCGCCGCTGCTCGGTCGACACACCGTCGAGGTATTGCGCGAAGAGCTGGGCCTCGACGTTGCGCAGTTGCGCGACCTTCGCGCGAAGGGCGCGATCGACTACGGCGACTGAGTCGTCTCCGGGCTCTCGGGATACGCCTCCATGTCGCGGCCAAACGGTTGCAGGTGGGGCCGCAGTTCGTGTCGGAAGACGCGGTCGAGTTCCTCGACGGTCCAGGTCTCACGCTCGGCCAGGGTCGGCGTGACGCTCGGGTGGGCGATGAGCTGCAGGCTCCCTCCCCACAGCCGGATCACCTGACCGGTCAGCGCCCGGGAGAGGTCGCTCAGCAGGTAGAGGACGAGCGGGGCCATCGTCTCGGGGGGCCAGGTGACGGGACTGTCCCGGTGCTCGAGGGTATGCCCCACCATCCGTGTGAGAGCGGTCGCCGAGATGGCGTTGACCCGGATACCGTGCTTCATCAGGTCGATCGCCCAACTGTAGGTCAGCGAGTTGGTCGCGCCCTTGGCGGCCCCGTAGCTCGCCACCATCGACACGCCGCACTGGGCCGCGGACGTCGAGTTGATGATTACCCCGCCCCCGCCCTGGCGGATCATCGCGCGCATCGCGTGAATGCCGCAGAACATCGTGCCGAGGACGTTCGACTCAACGGTGTCCCGGATCCGGACCTCTTCGTCGTCTTCCGGCAGCGTCAGGTAGTGGCTGCCCGCGTTGTTGACGAGGCCGTCGATGCGCCCGAACTCCCGGACGCAGCGCTGGATCATCTCGTCTGCGGACTCCCAATCGGCAACCGAGCCCACGTGCACGGCACAGGCCCCGCCCGCAGACTCGATGTCCGCCCCGACCGACCGCGCTACGTCCTCGTCGACGTCGTTGACGACGACCCTCGCCCCTGCCGCGGCAGCGGCCACGGCATAGGCGCGGCCGAGCCCGCGCCCAGCACCGGTCACGACGATCGATCGATCGGCGAGCAGGCCCATGGATCTCTTCCTCCCGAGCTGGCGATCGAACCGCAGTTTCGCGGAATGACGGCGTGCCGGCCACCTCGGGCCCATTCGCCGAGCTCAGGCGCTCCGTCGCCCCTGCCGTCCTGTCGATTTCGCGGGTAGCGGCTCCGGCCCTCGCCAAACACCCGCCGCGACTCGCGAAGGCCCTCGAAGCGCCAGCCGAGGGTGAAGCGGAAGCGGGGGGGGCAACGCGGCCCTAGCTCGCCTTGTCGACGATCAGCTTCACGCAGTCGCCCACCGTGTTCACGCCGTCGACGTCCTCGTCGGGAATCTCGATCTCGAACTCGTC
>JABSQW010000533.1 GCA_013215605.1 Myxococcales bacterium | reverse complement strand
TGACGATCGCAGACGCGCTCCGCAGCACGGAGCGCATCACGGTCGGAACGTATGTGCTGATTCCGCACTTGCGCCACCCCATGGCACAGGCGTCCGCGATTGCGACGCTGTGTCACACCGCGCCTGGGCGCCTGACGGTTGGGATGGGCACTGGATTTACCGGCCGGATGGCGATGGGGCAGCGCCCCCTGTCATGGGCCTTCATGCGGCGTTTCATCGCGCAGCTGCGCGGTCTTCTCAACGGCGACGAAGTCGAGATCGATGGTGCGATCAGCCAGATGATTCACCCACCTGGATACGCACCCGAACGACCCATCGACGTGCCACTGCTGATCGCGGCAAACGGGCCCAGGGGCGTCGAAGTTGCGCGCGATTGCGCGGATGGCCTGATCTACGGTGGATCCCAGGAGGCCGTGCCCCGTGGTTTCAAGTGGCTCGAGCTGGCGTTGGCGGGTATCCCGCTCGAAGAGGGCGAGTTGGCTGACTCTCCGCGGGTCATCGAAGCCGCGCGGGTGTGGTTCACCCTGCAGTATCACCTGGCGTATGACGGCTTCTCGTCCACCGGCGTCAAGAGTCTTCCACACGGCGACGATTGGCTACGGACGATCGAGCGTTTCCCCGTATCCACGCGTCATCTGAGGGTCCACGACCGTCACATCGTCGAGGTGAACGAGCACGACCACGCGTTCTCGGAGCGACATCGCGACGAGCTCGAGGCCTTCGCCCGATCCGTCGCCGTGAGCCCGACACAACTGCGCGAGCGCGCCGCCGAGCTGGTGGCTTTGGGCGCAATGCGAACCGTGGTCTGGAGCATTCTTCCGGATTGGGAACGCGGATTGCGGTCCTTCGCACCTGTGCTGGGTGGGTAGCGCGAGACCGCGCCCGCTCACCCTAGCGCTCCGGTGTGAAACGCACCGGCATCGATTTGATGCTGTTCACGGTGGACGACCGCAGGCGGCGGACGGGTCCACTGACCTCGATGTCCGGAAGCCTGGACAACAGCTCGGAGAAGACACAGCGGATCTCGCCTCGGGCGAGGTTTGCGCCCAGGCAGAAGTGCGGTCCCCAGCCGAATGCGAGGTGCGGGTTCGGATCGCGCGCCACGTCGAACTGCTGCGGATTCTCGAATACATCGGAATCGCGGTTGGCGGCCGGGTAGAAGAGCACGACTTTGTCGTTCTCCCGAATCGAATGGCCGGCGATCTCGGTGTCACAGGTGGCGGTGCGCCGCATGGTGATCACCGGGCTCACGTAGCGGAGGATCTCCTCGGTCGCCGTCTTCAGCACTGACGGATCGTCCACGAGTTTCTGGCGCTGATCCGGGTGCTCGGAGAGCGCCAGCATGCCTCCCGAGATGGCGTTTCGGGTGGTCTCGTTTCCCGCCAGGATCAGCAGGATGAAGAACATGTTGAAGCCCAGCTCGTCGAGCTTTTCACCGTCCACCTCGGCGTTCACCAACGTGCTCGTCAGGTCGTCCCGGGGATCCGCGCGGCGAAGCTTGCCGAGGTGGCCCGCGTACTCGAGCAGCTCGACCATGGCGCCGGCGGCGTCGTCGCCATCGGCGAAGTCGGGGTCCTCGAAGCCAATCATCCGGTTCGACAGGTTGAAGAGCTTGTCCCGGTCCTCGGCGGGACAGCCGACGAGTTCGGCGATCACCAGCATGGGAAGCACGCTGGCGATCTCCGCGACGAAATCGCATTCGCCCTTGCGCGCCACGCGGTCGACGATCTCGGCAGAGAGCGTCCGAACGTGAGCGTCCATCTGCTCGATCACTCGTTTCGTGAAGCCCTTGTTGACCAGCTTTCGCAGCTTGGTGTGGCGCGGCGCATCCTGGTTGATCATCCAGAGGCGCAGCTGCGCCATCGTTCCCTCGTCGATGTCGTTAAGGAGCGCCGTGCCCCGCTCGGATGAGAAGCGTTGCTGATCGAGGGAGACCTCGACGACGTCGCGGTGGCGACTGATCGCCCAGAAGCCGCGCTGCGCGAGGTTCACGGGGCTGATCTCGCTGACTCGGCTCGGCCCCGGCGGCTGCCAGTGCACGGGCTCGTGTTCGCGGAGCCACGTGAAGTACTCGTGGGGCATTTCGCGCTCGTACGTGCCGGAATCGAAGAGGTCGACGGTCTGCAATGTTTGCTCCTCAGCCGTGGGCGACTTCGTAGATCGCGTACTCGACGCAGTCGGGGTGCATTCGTCCCTC
>JABSQW010000532.1 GCA_013215605.1 Myxococcales bacterium | reverse complement strand
CAGCAGGCATCGTCGCGGCCGGCCGTCCCGCCCGCAGCCGGCCGGCGCGCCGTCAGGACCCGCGCGGGGCCCTCGGTCCGGATGTACTCCCTGGCGGCGATGATTCCGATCTTCACGTGCTGCTCCCTGGGCTGACGGTCCACTCGAGTAACTCGCGCATGAATCTAGGAGGCCTTCGTTAGATTCGAGTGAAGTCTGAATTAGAAGGTTCTCAGACGGGCGCCTCAGTGATCCGAGTCAACGACCCCCGAAGTCTTTGGCAGCTCGCGTCAAGAGCGGGAAGTGCAAAGGACACGCTAAAGCTTTGGAGATACGTTGCATTTTTATCGATAGTCCCAAGATAAGGTAATTCGTTTCAATTACATGAATATAATCATCCACTTATTATCAATTAGAGTGTATAAATAATGATTATCTAATTAGTACCATCTAGCACACTGGGGTAGAGGGTTTCGTGCGGGTATTGATGTACAGCTCGGGAATGGGTGGAGCGTGTTCGTCGCTCAGCATCGCGTCGCACCTCTCGGACGCCTTCCCCGGAACGTCGTTTCTGGTGCTGACCGACCTCCCGGTCTTCGGCCGCTTCAAATTGCCGCGCAATCTCGACTACGTGCACATTCCGCGGGTCGCCGCTGGAATTCCCGCCGCCGAGGAGCCCACCAGCCGGCTCGATTCGAACGCTGCGGTTCTCGAAATCCGGCGCAACGTCATCTCGGCCGCGGTCGAGAGCTATGCCCCCCATTTCGTCATCGTCGACCGGCAGCCGCTCGGTATCGAGTGCGAACTCTACGAGCCGCTCACCGAGCTGCGCCGCCGTGATTCGCGCGTGCGCATCGTCGCCGGTCTGCAGGACGTCGTGGGGGATCCCGCGCTGGTGCGCGCCGCGTGGGCGCACCAGGGCGGCGGCGCATCGATCGACGAGGTCTTCGACGAGGTCTTCGACGAGGTCTGGCTCTACGGCGCGCGGCAGGTCTTCGGCTCGGAGTTCGATCCCTCGGCCGACTTCCCCAACGTCGTGTACATGGGCTACCTACGCCACGAGTTTGCGCTGAAAGAGGCCCGGTCGAAGCTCGTCAACGAGGGCGTGTCACTCGAGCGGCCCCTGGTACTGGTGACGGTGGGCGGTGGACGCGAGGGCTACCGCCTCGTCGACCACTTCTTTTCCTACCTCGAGTCGCGCGACATCGAGCCCGATTTCGAGACGCACGTGGTTTGCGGTCCCCTGATGTCCACAGCGGAGAAGAAGGCCCTCGATGCAAGGGCCGCTCGGCTCGCCGGTGTGAGCATCGATCGCTTCCACAAGGACCTGACGCCCTACGTGCGGTCCGCCTCGGTCGTCGTGTCGACCTTCGGCTACAACACGGCGTGTCAGATCCTGTCGTTTCGGAAGCGCGCGGTGGTCGTCCCCCGCATGCAACCGAACCGCGACGAGCTCCTGCGCGCTCGCGCCTTCGACGCGCACGGCCTGGTCGAGATGATCCACCCAGACGCACTCGTGCCGGCGCTACTCGGAGAGAAGGTTCTCGATGCGCTGAACGGCGGGGGGCGATCGGTGAATACGAACGGCTACCACGTGGCTCCGCTCGACGGTCTCGAGAACATCGCGAAGCGGATCATCGAGCACGCACCGGTGAACTGAGATGGCCGCCCCCGAAACGAACGCCGAGCGCAGGTCCGGCTCGAAGCCCGGCGTGGCCAAGCCGGTCATCGCGTACGTTCTGAAGGGCTATCCGCGCCTCTCCGAGACCTTCATCATCAACGAGATCCTGCTCCTCGAGCAACAGGGCCACGAGATCCACATCTACGCGCTGCGCGAGCCCGGGGAGTCGAAGATTCACCCGAACGTCATGCGCATCCAGGCGCCAGTGAACTACATCCCCGACCACTTCTGGCGTGGTTTTTTCGAGCTCGTTGGCTCGAACCTGCAGCTCTTTGCGAACCGGCCGCTGCGCTACTGGCGCGGGTTCCGCGAGGCCGCGTGGCGCAGTATCACGCGCAGCAGCAGCTCGACGATCAAGCGCTTCGTGCAGGCCGGCTACCTGGTGGAGCGCCACCTACGCTCGTCCCCCGCCGCCCACATCCACGCCCACTTTGCCCACGGCCCCGCCACCACGGCGCTCTACGCCGCGGAGCTCGCGGGTACCGACTTCAGCTTCACGGCCCACGCGAAGGACATCTACGTGCAGGAGGAGGAGTTCCTGCGCACCAAGCTCGCGCGCGCACGCTTCGTGGTGACGTGCACCGGTTTCAACCGCGGTACGCTCCAGAAGGTACACGACGGCACCCCGATCCATCGCATCTATCACGGCGTCGACTGCCGGCACTTCAGCCCGCCCACCAAGAAGCAGCGGGACGCCGCGCCGATGCTGCTGTCGGTCGGTCGCCTGGTCGCGAAGAAGGGCTTCCCCGTGCTCATCGAGGCGATGCGCCTCGTCATGGAACGCGGCGTCGACTTCCACTGGACGATCGTCGGCGACGGTCCCAGCAGGCAGGAACTCGCGCTGCAGGTGGAGCACAGCGGCCTCACCGACCGCGTGACGTTCACCGGTAAGCTTGCGCAGGGCGCGGTGATGGACCACTACGCGAAGGCCGACTGCATGGCGCTCGCCTGCCAGGTCCAGGAAGACGGCGATCGAGATGGCATTCCCAACGTCCTCGTCGAGGCCATGGCGATGGGCGTCCCGGTGGTTTCCACCGACATCTCCGGCATCCCGGAATTGATCGACGACGAGAGTACCGGCTTGCTCGTCCCCTCGGGAGACTCCGATGCGATGGCAAGGGCCGTCGAGCGCGTATTTGACGATTCGCTGCTTGCGGAGCGCCTCTCCGAAGCGGGACGGCGCAAGGTGGTAGGCGAGCACGACTCCACGACGAACACCCGCATGCTCGGTCTGATCTTCGACGACGTCACCGCGGCGCACTCGCTCGTGCCCGCCGCAAAACCCGCGCCGCGGAGCTACTCCCGAAGACCCGCTGAAGAGAATTCCTGAAGATGGACGCTGAACCGATCACGAACGACAAGCTGTACACCCTCGACGCTGCTCTCGACGTCGCTGTCATGCGAGAGGCCCTCGAGCCGATCGTCGCGGCCCGCCACGAGAGCCCCGTACGCATCCAGGAGATGGAGGTCGACGTGCTGCGGCGCCGCAACAAGCGCTGTGTCGTTCGCTACCGCATGCGGCTCGCGAACGGGAACGCAGAGGTTCTGAAGCCGTTCAATCTGATCGGCAAGGTATTCAAGGAAGGGCGAGGCGAGCCGGTTTACGAGGACATGGAATCGCTCTGGGACGCCGGCTTGGCGCGCAGACAAGGTGAAGCGGTAAGCATGCCCCAGGCGCTCACGTTCCTCCCCGACCTCTGCCTGCTGGTGCAAGAGGAGGTCCCCGGGCTGGCGATCAAGGACGCCCTGCGCATGAACCCGTCTCCCCACTACATGCGGCAGGTCGCACAGGCCCTCATCAAGCTCCACGGCTGCGGCTTCGTTCCTCGCGAGAACTTTCGGATGCGCGAGCACCTGAGCCGCTGTCACCCGAAGTACCCCTTTCTGCAGCTCGCCTGCCCGGACCTCGAAGACGACATCGACCACATCGTGAACCGCGCCATCGAGATCGAGAGCCATCACAGCGAGGAGATCCTGACGGCCATCCACGGCGATTTTCACATGGGGCAGATGCACGTGGACGGCGAGCGGATCTTCCTGATCGACTTCGACGCGCTCGCCCACGGCGATCCCGCGGCCGACCTCGGTAATCTGCTCGTATTCCTCAAGGGCAAGGCGAAGAAGATGGACGGCGTGCCACAGCTCATCGACGCACTGCTCGACGAGTACTTCCAGCACATGGATTCGTCGATCGGTGACCGCATACCGCT
>JABSQW010000531.1 GCA_013215605.1 Myxococcales bacterium | reverse complement strand
GGTTCAGGTTCCGGTAACGAATGTTCTGCCAAATGGAACCTGGGCTAAGGCTGGGCTAGGGCCGTGGGGAACAAGCGGGGGCGCGCTTGGCGGCCGGACGGCGGGAATCGGCAAGGGGCATGCTGGAACGATTCGCCCTTGAACTGGCCTTACCGATCGCGACCCGTTCCGGCGATGGACTCCAGTGGCAGGAAGTAGATGCTGTCCTTCTCCTGGCGTGCCACCCACTCGAGCATGAGCTTCACCCCGGCTGGCTCGTTCAGGTTGCCGTGGATCAGGATGGCGCTGCCAGGCCTGGGTTGCTGTCCCTTGGCCAGCCAGGCATCGCTGCTGACGGCCACCAGATGCAGACGTTCGACGATCTCGATCAGCTCTGGACTGGACACCAGCCCGGGAAACCGGAAGAAGACCGACGGTGTGATCCCCTGCTCCAGGAGTAGCTTCTCGAGTTCCAGGATCTCAGCGAGCGGATCGATGCCGGTCTCGCGCATGAAATTGTGCGCGAGATCGAGATGGGAATCGTAGGGATGCGACAGCGTGTGGTTGACCCAGGTGACCTGCAGGCGGCCGCTGACCGCCTCGTTCCGCAGCCACGCAAAGGCCTCGGGATGCGTCTTCATCCACCTCCCCGAGACCGCCAATGCGATCGGCAACGCCGCGGTGCCATGCACCTGCGAGGCGTGCTCCAAGGTCTCGAACATCTCCTGGTTGAAGCCTTTCTTGGTCGACGGACAGAGATCGACCGTGAGGAAGTATCCCGTGACGGGCGTCAGAGACCGGACAACCCCGGCGCCCTGCAGCAAGTGCTTGTTCTCCCGTTCCACGTCCAATGTACGGCGATAGGGAGTGCCGGCGAGCAGGGCCTCAACGCTTCCGGGATTGGCATCGCATTGCAATTGCGAGGCCTTTTCGAGGCGGCTGCGTAGCGTGTACGGATCCACGGTTAGCCGGTAGTCCACATCGCCCTGTCGATACGCCCGGATCGCCACGCTCTGGCGATCAGCGTCTCGACACAGCTCAAAGACCGGTTCGTATCGCTCGATGGCAGCGGGTGAGTCCACCGGATCTTGTGCTGCCGCCGGGGCGGGCAAGAAAGCCAGGAGCCAAGCGATGGCAGATGCAAGAGCGCACGCTTGGGGTCGCCGGATGTGGTGCATATGCTGCCAGCCTGGTTGCTCGAGATCGGGTTGCTTGGGCCCGGGCTTCGCGAGGGCCCGAGTGGAGTGGGGAAAATAGGCTCCGGATTCGCTGGGCGCGACCCAGAGGAGAGAAAATGAGCAAGCTCGCAGTCGCGGTTGGGGCAGTCCTGATGCCCGGTGCTGCCGCCGCCCACCCGGGGCATGCCTCCGGCGGAGACTTTGGCCTCGTCCACTTTGTGACAGACCCGTTTCACGTTGCATTGACTGCTGCGGCGATTCTGTTGTTCCTGGCGGTCCGGCGGTCGCTCCTCCGACATCGCTCGATGAGCCGCACTGCCCGCTCGCGCACGCGAGGCGCCGAGCACACTTTGAGGAACGGCTCGGTTCAGTCGAATCGGGCCGTTTCCGCATCAAGCATCGTTGGCCCGGCGCTACCCGGTCAGCTTGATCGCCAGCCCGCTCCGTGCCCCATGCCTCCCCAGACTCGCAACGGGCAGCTCATCGGTGCAAATCCGCTCGTCAGCCCACCTCGCCCAAGAAGCTTCACAAAAGGCCCATTTGACCCAATCGGCTACAGTTAAGGCGATGCTCAGGCCAGCCGCTCGGATTCCAACGGGGATTGCTGCGTGAGCGCACGAACAGAAGAGACATGGGTCCCGAGAGCACTGGCACTCTCGCTGCTGTTGCTCGGCACCGCGAGCGGAGAGATCGGACACGCGCTTTCGGACCGCGCGCTGCAGGGGTCCGAGACGACCATCGCAACTGCGGCCGACGGTCCCACTGATCCGAATACCCCCGACCCGATTTCCTCGCATGTGGCGACGAAATGCCCGTTCTGCTCCGTAGGCCGCTCCTCGACCACAGGTCTCAGCGGGAGCATTACGCATTTCGCCGTTGCCGGCGAAAGATCCCACGCAGTATTCCTTCCTGAAGCATCGGTGCCTTCTACACTGCACCTTCGCGCCAACGCAGCGCGTGCCCCACCTACACGACTCTCCGCCTAACTCCCTGAATCTATCGTAGGTGGACGAGTGCCTCGCCGGTTCACGGCTGAGGCCGGAGGATCGTGTGATGAGAAGTACCCTTGCTTTGGGCGCGGCTTTGGCCATGTCCTGTGTCGGGTTCGAAACCATCTCTGCGGAGGCTGAAGAGCCATCGGTGGACACGCCGATGGGGAACGTGAAACGCCTAGCCGAGCGCGTCGAGGAAATGGAGCGCTTGCGCGCAGAGGACCAGCGCCGCATCCGCGAGTTGGAAGAAAAGCATGAGACGGATCGCTACGCGGCTGAATCCGATGAGGCGTCCGCTGTGGAAGCGGAAGCCACGGGTTCTGAGGGCGGCGGTGTCTCCGGCCAGGGAAACCTGCTCAACCCGGCGATCACCGCATTCTTGGACATGGGTGGAAGCTGGTCGAGCGACGAGGACAATAAGGCCCGGAACCGTTTCACCTTACGCGAGGCGGAACTGGACTTTCGCGCTGCGGTTTCTCCGCGTGCGGACGGTGTGCTGGTGATCGCGATCGGAGAAGAGATCAAGGACCCATTCGGGGATGTGGAGACCGACTGGGAGTTCGAGGTCGAGGAGGGTTATCTGGATGTACACACTCTACTCTGGGATCTCGCGCTCAAGGCCGGGAAGTTCCGTGCCTCGTTCGGTCGAAACAACCTGCTCCATACCCACGATCTTCCGCAGGTGACTCGTCCCCTCGCCGTGCAGGCGTTCCTCGGGCCGGAGGGCCTGGCGACGGTCGGGGCCTCCCTGAGCTGGCTCGTTCCAAATCCCTGGGATCGCTACGTGGAGCTGGCG
The DNA here is from genome assembly GCA_013215605.1 of Myxococcales bacterium. Classification (GTDB taxonomy): domain Bacteria; phylum Myxococcota_A; class UBA9160; order UBA9160; family SMWR01; genus JABSQW01. The sequence goes on along the minus strand of JABSQW010000531.1, from coordinate 4,311 downwards.
GCGCAGGTCGTCAACGCCGACGGCGGGTCGGAGTCCCCGATCCTCATCGGTCCGGGTGCGGAGAACCCAGCCGTGCTGAGCCACCTGAAGCTCTTCCAGGATGTCGGGGACACCGGCTCCCTCGAACTGGGCACGAGTCTCCTGTACAGCAGGGCTTCGGGCGACTTCGACGAAAGCTACGTACTCGGAGCGGACGCCACGTACATGTGGCGTGACCCGCAGAAGCCCGACTTCCGCAGTCTGCTATTGCAGGGAGAGTTCTTCTGGTCGAGAAGCGATTTCCTAGATACGTTCGGGGGCATCATCCGCGATGACAACTTGGGGGTCTACGTGTTTGGCCAGTACCAGTTTGCCCAGAACTGGTACGCGGGCATCCGCTACGACTACACGGACTTCCCCAACCTTGAGGTGCGACACCAGACCGACCCCGACTGGGCGATCTCCTCGTATGTCACTTGGTACCTGTTCGAATCGCTGCGTTTACGTCTCGAGTATCAGCATCTAGATCGAGACCATGTTGGTCGAGACGACACTGAAGATGCGATCCTCCTCGGACTAACGTTCTACATCGGATCGCATCCGCCGCACCCCTACTGGGTGAACCGATGAGCAGGGACATGAACGAGAGCAGCCCGTGTCGAAGAATGCTCACGATCGCAGTGGTCGCGGCGATAATGCCGAGTTTTGCACTCGCGGAGGTGCGTGTGGTGACCACGAATCCTACGCTCGCCGATTTGACTCGTCAGATCGGGGGCGAGCAAGTGCATGTCGAGAGCTTGATGCGCGGCCCCGAGAATCCACACAACGTGATCCCGAAGCCGAGCTTCGTGATGAAGCTACGCAAGGCCGATCTCTTCGTGCATCTTGGGCTCGACGCGGAGCCCTGGGTGCCGAATCTCCTGCGCAGCGCGAGACAGGCACGGTTGCTCTCAGGCGGTACGGGAAATATCGACACCTCGACGGGAATCGTTCTGCTCGAAGTTCCTTCCCAGGGTGGGCTGACGCGGGCACTGGGTGACATCCATGTCTACGGCAATACCCACTACGTACTCGACCCACTGAATGGGATCGTGATCGGACAGACGATTGCGAGGGCACTGACGCGGGTCGAACCCAGGCACGCTTCCCTGTTTGACGAGCGCGCGCGGGAGCTGGAGCGGGGTCTGCGGGAGCTGACCGAGAAGCTCACCCAGGCGATGGAGCCACTCGCGGAAGCCCGTGTCGTGACCTACCACCGAACTTGGCCGTATTTCTTGAAGCGCTTCAAGCTCCAGAAGCTCGACGAGGTGGAGCCGAAGCCGGGCATCGCGCCGGGGCCGCGCCACATCGCTCAGCTTGCCGAAGAGATGAAAAGAAGCGGCGTCGGCCTCGTGATCGTCGAGACCTTTAGCAATCAGCGGACAGCGCAGCGCGTGGCCGATCTCTCCAAGGGTCGGACCGTTTTGCTCGCGCAGGAGGTCAACGCCGTCCCCGGCGTCGAAACCTTTCAGGCGCTCTTCCAGTACAACACCGAGGCACTGCTCGCAGCAAACCGTGAGTTGAATGGAACGTCAACGAATCCGCCCGCCACAGAGCCGACCCGATGATCGAACTCCTCGCACCCGCACTCGTGGCCTGCCTGCTGCTTGCATGCATCCTCTCTTACTTCGGGCTGCACGTGTTATTGAGGGAGGTGATCTTCGTCGATCTCGCCCTGGCGCAGCTCGCGGCATTGGGCGCGGCCGTGGGGCACTTGCTCTCCGGTCACACTGATTCCTTCGCGACTTATCTCTACTCATTTGGCTTCACGCTCGCAGGAGCGGGGATCTTCGCGCTTGCACGACCCGCCAGGACCCGCCTGCCGCAGGAAGCTTTGATCGGAATCGTCTACGGCGTGAGCGCTGCACTCGTCATTCTGCTGGTGTCGAAAAGCGCGCTCGACCGAAATGAAGTCGAAAGCATGCTCACCGGGAGGCTACTGTTCGCAGAGTGGGGCGAGATTGGCGCGATGGCTCTGGTATTCGGTGCCGTCGCGCTGCTCCACTTCGCGCTACGTCGCCAGTTTCTCGAAATCTCGGAGCAGAGTCGAATCCACACCTGGCCGACTCGGCATCAGAAGATTCTCGATTTCGTCTTCTACGCCAGCTTTGGAGTCGTGGTGACGAGTGCCGTCCAACTATCGGGCGTACTGGTCGTCTTCGGCTTGCTGATCGTGCCGGCTTCCTGCGCGGCGATATTCTTTGCAAGTAATTCCAACCGGCTTCTCGCCGGTTGGCTCATCGGCACGATCAGCTCCAGTGCGGGCATTGCGGCGAGTGCAATCTGGGATCTACCGACTGGTGCGGCTGTGGTGGCCGCGCTCAGCGTCGCTTTCGCTTTGGCGGTGGCTGGATCAATCTTCTCACTGACCCCCGAGTGAGGGGCGTCTTCGCAGCGAGAGTCCGTTGCTTTGTTTCGCGTCGCCCCCATGCCTCCCCATATATCCTCCCCTGCGGCGTCCAGGTCCACCTCCCGTCAACTCGTCTAGGATGGCGACCGAGGAGGAGGGAGCCATGGATCGAAACGCCGCGTTTCTGGATGGACGGACGGCCGTCGTCACCGGGGCCGGGTCGGGGATCGGAAAGGGGATCGCAAAGGGCTACGCGGACTTCGGCGCCCGGGTGGCCCTTCTCGAGAGGGACGAGGAGACGTGCCAACGGACCGCCGACGAGATCGCGGCCGCGGGCGGCGAGGCGCTCTCCCTGCCCACCGACGTCCGCGACGGCGAGGCGGTCGAGCGCGCGATCGCGGCCACCTGCGAGCGGTTCGGCGCCGTCGACATCCTCGTCAACAACGCGGGCGGAGTGTTCGCGGCCCCCTTCCTCGAGACGAACGAGCGCGGCTGGGACGCGCTCCACCGCGCCAACCTGAAGCACATCTACCACTGCTCGAAGAGCGTCGGGCAGCGCATGGTGGACCGCGGCGAGGGCGGCAGCATCATCAACGTCGTCTCGATCGAGGGCGTGCGCGCCGCCCCGCTCTACGCCGCCTACGCCGCTGCGAAGGCCGGTGCGATCAACTTCACGAAGACGTTGGCCGTCGAGCTGGCCGAGCACCGGATCCGCGTGAACGCCATCGCGCCCGACTTCACCTGGACCGAGGGTCTGGCCGCGGTCAGCGCCGGCGGTACGGAAGCGGTCGGCATGGTTCCCATGCGGCGTGCGGGGCACGTCGACGATATCGCCGGCGCCGCCATCTTCCTGGCTTCGGACCTTTCGACCTACCTCACCGGCGACTGCCTGCACGTCGACGGCGGCACGTTCGCCGCGGCGGGCTGGTACCCGCACCCCGAGTCGGGGCGCTACGTGCTCGGACCGACGCGCCCCGCGAAGGACGAGTCGGGCGCGTGAGGGCGGCCGCCGCTCCTCGCCCCGGAGTTCAGACGTCGGCCGGCCCCAGCGGACGCTCGCCGGCGAGCGCGATGCGGTGCATACGCCGGCGTTCCTTGTAGTCGCGCACGGCGAAGTGCTGCGCGAATCGGTTGTCCCACACCGCGACGATGTCCGGCGTCCAGCGGAAGCGGATCTGGAACTCCGGCGACGCGAGGTGCGAGAAGAGCAGCTCGAGCAGGTTGCGGCTCTCGGTGTCGTCGAGACCGACGATCTGCTTGACGAACAGCCGGTTCACGAACAGGCCGCGACGTCCGGTGGCGGGGTCGACGCGGACCACGGGGTGCACGCACTCGCCCTGGGTCCCGGCGCTGTGGAGCGCACGGAGGTCCCCGAGGCTGCGGCGGAGGGAATCCGAGAGGGCGGCGTTGGTGCTGGCCCAGAGCGTATCGCCCCCGAGTGATGCCAGGATCGCGGGCTGCAGGAGCGCCGCGTGGGACGGGCGCTCGTAGTAGCTCCCGTCCGAGTGCCACTGGATAGGGAGCGGATTGGGGCCCGTAAGAAGCCCTTCTCCTTCAACGGATAACCCGGCTTTATGAGCAACACGGCCTCCGCTCAGGTTGGCAGGGGGCCGTGGGGTATTACAGCAGGGGTTGGGTTCGCTGGTGTTGGTCAGGCGTGTGGCAAAAAATTGATTTCGTGGCCTCTTGCAACTACGCGGCAGCTCTGCGGCTTTTGATGCCTAAGGCCAATACGCCGAGGGCCAGCAACGCGAAGGTGGATGGTTCGGGGATCGCGTAGGCAGTCCAACCAACGGAATCAGAAATCCGCACAGTATTTAACCTCAATTCCCCAATCTTTAACGTGTTCGCTCCGCCGGCGCCATAATCCATAAAATCCTGCCATGTCGATATAAACGAACTAAAATTCGTCGCTACAACATTAAAATAATCCGGATTACCAT
>JABSQW010000530.1 GCA_013215605.1 Myxococcales bacterium | reverse complement strand
TTGTGCAGCGCCCCGGCGAGACCGTGTACGTGAGTGAGCACCGCCCGGCAGTGAGCGAGGTCGTAGCCGCCCGGAGCAACCGGTCCATGCGTAATGTCGTGCTTCACGACGTCGACATTCGCGAGGCCAAGGTCGCCGAGGAACCTCGGATCCATGTCGACCGCGACCACGCGCCCCGACGCGCCAGCCCGCTCCGCCAGCGCTCGCGTCACGGATCCGCCGCCAGCTCCCACTTCGAGGCAGCGCCAGCCCTCCGCGACGCCGATCTCGTCGAGGCGGCGGATCGTGGCGGGGTCGTTGATCGCTTCGAGCATGCGCAGACGTTCGAGCTCTGGGCCTCCTTCGGCTCTCGCCAGGGCGTAGCGGGGTTCGGCGTGGCTCACGGGGCGCTTCCTCTGCTCGGTGCCGGTCGGGGTATTCTGACACGGCTCGGGGACACAAGACCTCGCTTCTGCGATGCTCTGCGCGATGTTCCACTGCCTCGACCACGTCATCCTCGCCGTCAGCGACCTCGACGCCGCTACGAGGCAGTACGCGCGCCTGCTCGCGCGCAGTCCCTCCTGGCGCGGCGAGCACCCGAGCGCCGGGACGGCCAATACCCTCTTCCGCCTCGAGAACACCTACATCGAGCTTCTGTCTCTGGCGGGCGACGGGCCTCTGGGGCGCGCGATCTCAGCCGTGCTGGACACGAGGGGCGAGGGATTGCTCGGCATGGCCTTCGGAACGGACGACGCGGATTCGTGTCGCGCCACACTCAGCGAGCGGGGCCTCGACCCCGAACCCGTCGAGAAGGGCCTCGGCCGCGATGTCGAGTCCGGCGCTTTCCGCGAGTGGCTGCGCGTCCCTCTCCCCCTGGCAAAGACGAGGGGGGTGGGCCTTTTCGGCATCCAGCACACGTCCTTCGACGAGATCCTCCCCAAAGCGCCGCCCATCGGCGCCGCCGATGCCGCGGTATTCGCGCTCGACCACGTCGTCGTACGCACAGCCGACGCAGAAGCGTGTAAGGCGCTCTACGGCGACGCACTCGGACTTCGCCTCGCCCTCGATCGCGAGTTCCCGCAGTGGGGCGCACGCCTGCTGTTCTTTCGCGTCGGTGGGTTGACCGTCGAGGTGGCGGGGAGTCTCGGAGACAGCGACGATGGCGTCGACGTGACCCGCGGCGACCGGCTCTGGGGCCTCTCGTGGCGGGTGCGCGACGCGGTCGCTGCACACGCGCGCCTCGTCGAGGGCGGCTTCGATGTCGATGAGGTTCGCGAGGGTCGGAAGCCCGGCACCCACGTCTTCTCCGTGCGCGCCGGTACGTGTGGCGTCCCCACCCTGGTCCTCGAGCCGTCGCCACCGCGCGATTGATCCACCCGCTGAGCGTCGCGAGTCATGCGAGTAGCGCGAACCCGGCGACGGCGGCCATGGCGGCCGCGAGCACGGAGAGCAACCCGAGCACGGCGTGGGTTTCGGTCGCACCCGCGTTCCCCCGCTCGAGTCGACGACCGTAGAATCCCGTCGCCATGAAGAGCAGCGCCCCGGTGATTCCAATCCATCCGTGAAGGCTCTCGAAGACCCCCCAGCCGCGGAGCCACGCCGCCGATGCGGGACCGGCGACGAAGCCGACGAGAATCAAGACGAGCGCGGGCTTCGCGACACGCAGGTGTGCTGCGCGCATCTCCCGTGTGCGGAGTGCGCGTTTTCGTCGCGCGTTGCGGTTGGCGAGACCGCGCTTCAGCGACAGGCCCGCGAGCGCAATCGCCACCACCATCCACGTCGGATGCACATACGAGAGCCACCGGAGCGTGGCGTCGTTCGCGGCGAGGTCCAGCTACTCGACCTTGAGGATGGTGTGTTCGGGGAGGCGGAGGAGCAACGAATCCAGTGCGCGCTCCAGGTAACCCGTGTCGCGCGACTCGAGGGTGAGCATCACCCGGTACTCGGTCTCGCGGATCTTTGGATACGAGCCGAGCAGGAGGTTCGGAAACTCGACCAGCAGCTCGTGAAGCTCCGCCGCGATCTCGCTCTCATGGACCGTCACGTAGACGTGCTTCAGCTCGAACGGCACGCCGCGGAAGCGCTCGCGCGAGCTCTCGAACTTCTTGCGCAGCAGCTCCGGAACGCCCGGGAAGACGTAGACGTTCTCGATGACGACCAGGGGAAACCAGAGATCTCCCGCGTCGAGCAGCGACGCGCCCTGGGGAATCATCGCCATCTTCATCGTGCTCTCGTTGATCTCGCCGCGCGCGTTGCGGCGCAGACGATCGGCGATGGATTCATTCAGCTCGACCGGGCGGCCGAACGCCTGGGCGATGCCCTCGATGGTGAGATCGTCATGGGTGGGACCGATGCCGCCCGAGGTAAAGACGTGGTCGTAGCGGTCGCTCATCGCGCGCACCTCGTTCGCAATCGTCTCGATCACGTCGGGGATGGTGAGGATGCGCTCGACGTCGACCCCGAGCTCGCGCAGCTCGTGGCAGAGGTACGGGGAGTTCTCATCGACGACTTTTCCCGACAGGATTTCGTTACCGATGATGAGAATGCCCGCGCTCGACATGCCGCAAGAGTATCCGAGGGGTCGTTCTGAATCCAAGTCCGAATTTCCCGCACTGCCCCGAGCCGTTACACTCGCCCGCATGGTTGATCCCCGCGACACCCGCTTCGAAACCCGTGCGATCCACGTCGGTCAGGCGGCCGACGAGGCCACGGGCGCGACCATCGTGCCCGTCTACCAGACTGTGACATTCACACAGGACGCCGTCGGTGAGCACCGGGGCTTCGAGTACTCACGCAGCGGCAATCCCACCCGTGTCGCTCTCGAGCAGGCCATCGCCGCAGTCGAGGGAGGGAAACACGGTTTCGCCTACGCGTCCGGCATGGCGGCCGTCCACGGAGCGATGCAGCTCGTGTCCGGCGGCGAGCACGTCGTGGTCGCCGACGATCTCTACGGAGGCAGCTTTCGGCTCTTCTCGAGCGTCCTTCCCCGGTACGGAATCGAGTTCACATACGTGGACGCGACCCACCCGGAAGAAGTCGAAAAGGCCATGCAGAACAACACGCGCATGGTCTGGATCGAGAGTCCCACGAACCCGATGCTGCGCCTCGTCGACGTGGCGGCCTGCGCCGACATCGCGCAACGACACGGAGCAAGACTGGTGGTCGACAACACGTTCGCCACCCCGTATCTGCAGAATCCGCTCGACCTCGGCGCGCACGTCGTGGTGCACTCCACCACCAAGTACATCGGTGGACACTCCGACACGATCGGAGGCGCCGTCGTGGTGAATGACGACGAGGACGCGAAGTCCCTGCAGTTCACGCGCAATGCAACGGGCGGCGTTCCGGGTCCCTGGGACGCGTGGCTCACGCTTCGCGGACTCAAGACACTGTCGGTGCGGATGCGAGAGCACGAGTCCAACGCGCGGAAGGTGGCGGAGTTCTGCCGCGAGCGACCGGAGTTCTCGGCGATCCACTATCCGGGATTCTCCGATCACCCGGGGCACGACCTCGCGAAGCGCCAGATGCGCGGCTTCGGCGGCATCGTGACCGTGGAGCTCGCAGGTGGCGAGGGCGCCGCGCTCGAGTTCTGCAAGTCGACGCGGTTCTTCTCGTTGGGCGAGAGTCTCGGCGGCGTCGAGTCGTTGATCGGCTACCCGTGGTCGATGAGTCACGGCGCCTTCCCGCCCGAGGAGAAGCGCCGCAAGGGCATCACCGAGGGCACCGTCCGCCTCTCGGTGGGCATCGAGCACGTCGACGACCTCTGCGCGGATGTCGCTCAGGCGCTCGAGCGAGCAGCGAGGGTAGGTTGAGCCGCGCCATCCTCCTGGTCGACCACGGGAGCCGCAGATCAGCGGCCAACGAGCAGCTCGAGCGCGTCGCCGACGCGGTGCGCGAGCGGGTGAGCGACTGCATGGTGGCCATCGCTCACATGGAACTCGCCACTCCGAGTATCTCCGAGGCCATCGGCGCTTGCGTGGTGGCGGGCGCAGACGAGATCATCGTCCATCCGTACTTCCTTGCCCCCGGCAACCACACCACCACGGACATCCCGCGTCTCGTCGAAGAGGCCATGCACCAACATCAGGGCGTGTCGGTTCGTATCAGCGAGCCGCTCGGCCTCCACCCGAAGCTCGTCGATGTGATCCTCCACCGCGTCGACGCGGTGTGACCCTCCGAACGCGCATCACGATCGGACTCGTCTGGTTCTTCACCATG
>JABSQW010000529.1 GCA_013215605.1 Myxococcales bacterium | reverse complement strand
TCCATAGGTATGGTATATCAGTGTCTAGTGTTGTAACTTTACAGGCACTATACCCCCCACCTCCGTGTACACTCCGGTGGTTCCTTCCCTCCTGGCCCCCCCGGCCAGTCGGTCACTCATAACCTATACCCTAGAGGTAACTGTCATGACTGAACTCACCGCAGTGAGTACCCCGGTATGAGTGGTACAGGGTAGGGGGGTGGGCCTCCTGGCTGCAGCCAGGGTACCGTAGGACACCGGTAGGGGTACGGAGGTACGGGGGGTACCCGGAGTGCATGTACCAGTTATATATATAGGACACCCACACACCGGTATACCCCTAGGGATGTGGTCAGATACAGTATCCCCCCCCCTCAGGCCCACCCTACCGGTTGGTCCTTCGTAGTCTCTTGAAGTTGTAACATTCAGTTCACAGGCTGTTCCCTTAGGGTTACTACCGGGTGTCCTGCGGGACACGGACCCCTGGGGGATTCAGGTTGGTTAGTGTTGTTATCAGGTATAGGGGGTAATGCTTTGGACACACCGCTAGATACCCCCCTCACCCCCACCCTCCCCGTACCTACGGTACCTCCGGGTGGTGCTTCGGGGTCCTCCCTCGTTCCCTTCGGTCACTCCGTCGTTACTATCTCTGTACCTGCTAGTGACCGGGAGGGAACACGGTGGTACTGGTACAGGTAGTAGGTAGGGGGGTACCGGCTACAGGTTCACCTTCAACCACCGTGTTCCGACTTACATACCCCCCCACACCTCCGTACCGTTACCACAGTACTCCGGTGTCCCCCTCGGGTCGTAACCCTCGGGTCACTAGAGTTATAACACGGTGTGTCCGGACTGCGGTCCGGGGGCTCTGGTACGGGTGTGGCTACCGGTAGGTAGGGGTATACAGACGGTTGGCTTCATGCCCATAGCCACACCCCCTACCCTACGCCCCCTACCGTGGGCTCCGGGTATTCCCTCACGCTCTCGTGTAACTCGATCGTTCGGTCAATACATTCACTGACTGGAACGGTAGTGGAAGGAGGTGGGGGTCAGGGGGTATACAGGGGGTATCCCGGGTATAGAGGGGGATACTGGTACCGTGACCCTGACCCCCATACCCACCCTATACCCCCTCTCACCCCCAGTACACCCCCTGGTACTGGTGGTTCGAGGGCATCTCGTTCTCACTCGATGAATACCTTGAGTACCCGGACTGTAGGAGGGTACGAGAGGGGGTACCGGAGGACCGTGAGGGACGGAGGTACGGGGGGGTACCAGCACCAGGGACACCAGTATCTATACTCCGGGTAACCAGGGTAAGGACCGTCATAACCCCCCCACCCCACTCACCCCTGGTATCCCAGTGGTTCGTGGTACTCCCTCGTTACCCGCAGGTAACTCGGTCATAACATGGTAACACCGAGGGACACGGGCGGGAGACCGGGGACCGTAGGTGCCAGTACTGGTGGGTCTGGGTACGGTATCCAGGGTATAACCCCGGTGCAGACCCATATAGCACTGGACTGATAGACACAGCCCCCCCCCTCCGTCCCACTCCCCCCTGGTCGTGGTCC
>JABSQW010000053.1 GCA_013215605.1 Myxococcales bacterium | reverse complement strand
CTGCTCCTGCTCTGCTCCTGCTCACCGCACGTGAAGGCTTCTTGAAGCTTGGATGAAAGGTTCATAAAGAAACCTGATGCGCCCCCAAGCACGGCGCTAGCACGCGATGGCCCGTTCTCGTACGCTTCGAATTCTACTGTTTGACAGCGTTCCTACGGGTCTCGGGAGTTCGCGAGCGCGTGAGTCTTTTCTATTTTCAATCAAGGATCCGAACGCGGATCCGGATTTCGCATACGCTCGGGTCGGTATTGCACCAGGTCTCGAGGGCGCGCGGATCGAAGCGGTTTCGCCCCCGGCTCGCGGCCGGGCAACGGGCACTATCGCTGCTGATCGCGATCGCCTACGCGTGGCTTTGCGTCGTTCCTTGCAGCCAGCTGGAATCTTTGGGTCCTCGAGCGGCTGATCGGTCGAATGTCGAGCTGACTCATCAGGTCGGGAGCGCCGCCTCCCACGCGGAGCATCGGGAATTCGTGGGACCGAGCCGTGGCTCCCACGCCGATTACGAGGGCGATGCGCCGATCCCCAACCCGTCCGCGGTGGAGAAACGAGCCCGCGGCTCCGAGTTGGTCGCGACCTGCACCTGCGGTTGCCAGAAGGCACGCGACGGTCGCCTGGTCGCGGCCGCCCCCGCTTGGGGATTGCTGTCGGCGTCGCCGGAGCGGTTTCCCCGAACCCAGCCTGTCCTCGAACCCGGTCCCGAGCGCGCGTTCTCGTCCGCACCGGTCGGAGCCGTCGAACACGTCCCGATCGATTTCCTCGCTTGACCCCCCAGCACTTGAGAACGCTACTCGCCACGTCCGTCGCGGTGAGTGGACGCAATTCCAATGCTTCGAGCGAGGAACGACATGATCTTTCGATTCTCTTGGCGTGAGCTCTGGCTCATCGCCCTGTTCTGCACGAGCTTCGCGGCCGCAGACGTCGCGCGAGCCTGTTCGATCTGCCTGCCGGGCGATCCCATCTTCGACGCCCAGGGAGCGGTCGCCCAACAGCGGGGCGATCTCAACGCGTACGTAGAGCTGCGAGGTTGGACGAAGACCAGCGGCGAACTGCCCCACCAAGAAGCCGAGGGCGAGGGCGGCGGGGAAGCCGATCACGGCCACGGCGAGTTCAACGACAGCAAACGACTGCGTTTCCTGCTGGCATGGACACCGATCGACCGGTTCACCATGAGTCTGAACGTCCCCGTGGCGTTCAACCGGATCGAGGAAGCCGAAACGACGATCTCGACCAACGGTCTCGGCGACATCGCCCTCGATGTGGGCTACGTGCTCTGGCGCAACCGCGACGTTCTGCCGAGCACCTTCGTCACAGGGCGTGCATTCCTGAAGACTCCCACCGGGGACAGCCGCGTCGTGATCGACGGAACCCAAGACCCTCACGTTCAGCCGGGAACCGGATCCTGGGACTTCGGGTTCGGGCTGGCAGCGACCCACAAGCTCGAGAAAGCGATCACCTATGCGAGTACCACGTATCGCATCAACACCCAGGGCTCCCTCGACTACGAGTACGGCGACGTGTTCCTGCTCAACTTCGTCGGGTTGCTGCCCCTGGGCCACGCCACCGGGATCTCGTGGCTCACGCGCTTCACGGCCGGTCTCGAGTTCAACTACCGCTGGGCGGACAAGGATGTCTTCCACGGCCATGACTTCGACGACAGCGGCGGCTCCATCCTCTACGTCACACCGACGCTCGCAATGCGGATCCCCTGGTTCGCGGGCCGCAAAGTGCCGTCGCTGCGGGTCGCGGGCCAGATTCCGGTAACCAGTTCGTGGCTGAACGGTTTCCAGGAGGAGGATCCGATCTGGTTCGTGGGCTTACAGGTTCCGATCCGGTGATCGGGGCTCTCGCTTACGGTGGAAGGCCGAAAAAAGGCTGGACGAGCTGGGAGCCCGCGGGATTTCACGGCTGAGATTCAGTTCCGTCCGACGCGCCCGCGCGGGCTCGCGAAGTCGCGGGAACCCGATTTGCGGGTCGCATTCCTACTCGCCGAGCTCCGAGTCGAGCCGCGCCAGGTCTTTCTTGATCTGTGGACGCAGGGCGACGAGCGCCGGCTGGTCGGCTGAGATGCGTCCCGCGACGAACGCAGCGGCGCGGCGGACGTCGAAATCGGTCTCCGGATTCGACGCGGTGTCGATCAACGCGCGCACGAAATCGCCCGGCAGCGGGTGAAAGCGCGCTCGCCGATCGGCGAGGCCGGCGATCGCCGCACGCTGAAGGTCGTGGGAGGGCTGATCGAGCCACCTGCGGTAGACCCAAGCGAGATCGTTGGACGTGACGTCGCCCGGCTTCTCGAGCGCCCCGCGAAGATCGCGAATGGCGTTCGACCAACGCGCCTCCATCGTGTCGCTGATCATCTTCACCAGGTCCTCGCTGTGGTCCACGAGGAGGTACGGAGACCGCGCACCCCGCAGCAGGAGCAGGACGCGCTCACCGCTCTGCAGCCTGGGAGGCTGCGACGGAGACCGCTTGAGCTCGAACCCCTCGTCTACCTGTCCGAACAGGACCCGGGCGGAGCGGACCTCGATCCGCCCGACGCCCACGGCTCCGATCGTCCCGATCACCGCGGCGTCGGACCTGGACACACGCGCGTGGGGCGGAGGGTCGGACAGGAAGCCCAGGAGCTGGGTATGGCTGAGCTGGCCCGCCGTTGCGACCGCGATGAGAGGGAGGACCGCGACAAGGGTTGCGATCGAGATGATGCGAGAGCGGTTCATGGGTCCTGCGAGCCTCCTGGCAGCACCCCTTGCGGGGCGGATGCAAAGGGGGCAGACGCCTGTCGAATGACGCCAGGCCTCGAATTCGGCAGAACGGAGGCCCTACTGAACGCCGCCGCGTTGCCCCTCGAGCGCCCCTGGTTGGCTGGATCGACGGCGAATCCCGGCCGAAAATCGCTACGCTGCGCAGCGTCATGGCTGTAGCGTCCCCCCGTCCCTGGACCCGATTCCTCGTGCTCGGAATCGCCGTGGTCCAGTTCAACGGCTGCGCGCAGAACCCCGTCACCGGCAAGCGCGACTTCGTGCTGATGAGCCCCGAGGAAGAGTCGGAGCTCGGTGCCGAAGCCGCCCTGATGGTCGAAGCGCAGATCGGCACCATCGATGCGGGCGCTCTGAGCACCTACGTGGCCGACCTGGGGAGGCGGCTCGCCGCCCACTCACCGCGTCAGGACGTCTCGTACTCCTTCGCCATCGTCGACATGGAGGAGCCGAACGCCTTTGCGCTCCCGGGCGGCTACATCTACGTGTCGCGGGGCCTGCTCGCGATCACCAACTCGGAAGACGAGCTCGCGAACGTCATCGCCCACGAGATTGGTCACGTCGCTGCACTTCACCACGCCCGCCAGCAGGCACGTACGGCGGGCTTCGGATTGCTGACTTCGCCCGTGCGGCTGGTGGGGGGGCTCGTAGGTGGCACGATCGGCGCGCTCATCGAGGCGCCCTTCGCCGTTGCGGGGTACAGCTTCATCGCCGCGCATGGACGAGGGCAGGAGCGCGAGGCAGACCACATCGCACAGGATATTGCGGCGCAGGTCGGCTACGACCCCACTGCCCTCTCGACCTTCCTCTCGACCCTACAGCGCGACACGGATCTGCGCATGGGAGGGGACGTGCCGCGGCGCGTACACTTCTTCGACACGCACCCCTCCACTCCCGAACGTGTAAAGACTGCGATGGAGCGGGGAATGAAGCTCCCGTGGACGCGCGGGTCCACGCTCGTCAGCGGGCGCAATGGCTTTCTCGACCTCCTCGCGGGGCTTCTGCTCGGTCTGAATCCCGCTGAGGGCGTCTTCGACGATCAGCTCTTCCGGCACCCCGACATGGATTTCGCCATGAGCTTTCCCGACGGATGGGAGACGGTGAACACGCGGATGGCGGTCGCCGCCCAGGTGTCGGACGGTCGCGCGAACATCACGTTGGTCCTCGACCCGAGCGCCGATGCTCCGAAGGCGTGTGCCGACTCGTTCTTCGCGGAAGTCGCGAAGGAGGTGAACATCGAGGTTGCCGAGACGCAGTCGCTCGAGGTCGGCGGACTCCCCGCCTACCGGGCAGTCGCCGCAATGCGCGCGACGAGCGGAACCTTGTACCTCGATCTCACGTGGATCCGCCACAACGATCTGGTCTTCCGCATCGTGGGCGCCGCTCCCGCGCGGTCTTTTGATACCTACCGGGTCGCGTTTGCGAATGCGGCGATGAGTTTCCGCCGGCTCGACCGTGTCGAGCGCGAGTCGATCCAGGAAACGCGCCTGCGTGTCGCGAAGGCGCGTGCTTCGGAGAATCTCGAGGCGCTGTCGAGTCGCACGAAGAACGCGTGGAGTGTGGAGGAGACGGCCGTGGTGAATGCGCTCGAGGTGGACGCCGTGCTTTCCGGGACCGAGTCCATCAAGGTCGCCGTCCCACAGACCTACGAGAAGAAGCCCGCCACCGCGGACTCTTGAACACCCGCCCAGCGGGGAGCCCCATTCCCGAAGCGAGAGCCGGCGCCCCACCGACTCAGAGGAGGCCCGCAATGCCGCAAGTCAAGATTCCGCCGCCGTACCAGGGGTCTACGCTCGGACAAGCTCGAGTCGAGGTCGAGGGGACCACGGTGCGCGAGTGCATCCAGGCCGTCGGGGACCGCTACCCCGGGTTCTTCGACCTGGTGATCGACCCGAACGGAGACGTGCATCGCTTCGTCCAGCTGTTCATCAACGGCGACGAAGTCGACCGCGCGGCGGTCGACACGTCGGTAGCCGAGGGCGACGAGGTCGAGGTGCTCGCGGCGGTGGCCGGGGGCTGATCCGCTCACTGCGGGCTTTTCCGACGAATGCCGGCGCGAGGCGGAACGGCCTCGCGCTGCACCTTTCTGGTATTCTGCGCCGACGCCAGAAGCAAAGGAGTGAATCATGAGCGGACCGACCGGCGACAAACTCATCCGTGTGGACATGTCGAATCTCAGCGTCGCGATCGACGACTTTCCCGAAGAGTGGAAACTCCTCGGCGGCCGCGCTTTGTCGGCGAAGATTCTGCTGGGGGAGTGCGATCCCACCTGCGACCCCCTCGGTCCCGACAATGTTCTCGTGATGGCCCCGGGCGTCTGCTCCGGAACCGCCGCGCCAACGTCGGGTCGCCTTTCGATCGGCGGAAAGAGCCCGCTCACCGGCGGCATCAAGGAAGCGAACGTGGGCGGAAACCCGGGCCAGGACCTGATGAAGCTCGGCTATCGCGCCGTGCTGTTGAAGGGCAAGCCCGCTGATCCGGAGAAGCGCTACGCGATCGACATCACGGCCGACGGCGCCAGCGTCGTGGAAGCCAACGACACGAAGGGCATGTGGAACTACGCCCTGATCGACCACCTCGCCAAGAGCTACAGCGATACCGCGTCGTTCATCTCGATCGGTCCCGCCGGCGAGATGCAGCTCACCGGCGCGTCGGTCGCCTGCACCGACCAGGAGAAGGCTCGTCACCCCGCGCGCCACGCGGCGCGTGGCGGTCTCGGCGCCGTGATGGGCAGCAAGGGCGTCAAGTACGTCTGTGTAGACGCCGGCAAGGCACGATCGCGCCAGCCTGCGAATCGCAAGGAGTTCATGGCGCTCGGCAAGAAGTTCACGAAGGACTACCTCGACGGCCCGCAGATGTTCAAGACGGGCACGAGTTCGGTGGTTCCGGTGGCCAACATGCTGTCGACCTTCCCGTACAAGAACCGCACCGAGGGCAGCTCCCCCGACGCCGAAACGCTCGACGGTGCGCGCATCGTCGAGAGCTTCGAGACGTACGGTGGCGGAATGCACAACTGCTTGACGGGCTGCATCGTGCAGTGCAGCAACGTGGTGCACGACAAGGACGGCAACTACCGCACGTCGGCCCTCGAGTTCGAGACCCTCACGATGCTCGGCGCGAACTGCGCGATTTCGAGCTGGGAGGACGTCGCCGACCTCGACCGCCTCTGCGACGAAGTCGGCCTCGACACCATCGAGGCCGGCGCCGCCATCGCGATCTACATGGACTCGGGCGGCATGGAGTTCGGCGACGCCGAAGGCGCGAAGCGCCTCCTGCGCGAGATCGCCGAGGGTACCGAGCTCGGAAACGCGATCGGCAACGGCGCCGTGTCGACGGGAAAGTACGCCAAGCACCACCGCGTACCGGCGGTGCGGGGCCAGGCCATCCCCGCGTGGGATCCGCGTCCGCTGAAGGCCACGGGCATCACGTACGCGACGAGCCCCCAGGGCGCCGACCACACCGCCGGACTCGTCGTGAATCCGGGCCTCGGCGAGGAAGAGCTCGCGCGGGCGTCGCAGGAGTCGCAGCTGGTGAACGCCGCCACCGACTCCTCGGGCTTCTGCCAGTTCATCCAGCCGACGCTGGAAGACGTACGAATGTTCTACGGACACCTCTATGGCGAGGAGGTGACCCGGGAGCAGGTGGCTGACATGGGGTGGGAGTGCCTTACGGACGAGTGGGAGTTCAACCGGCGGGCCGGTCTCTCCGACGATCCCGATCAGATGCCCGACTGCATGAAGCAGGACGCGGTGGGGCCCGCGAACGCGGTGTTCGACGTCAAGTCGGAGATCGT
Source organism: Myxococcales bacterium (assembly GCA_013215605.1). Classification (GTDB taxonomy): domain Bacteria; phylum Myxococcota_A; class UBA9160; order UBA9160; family SMWR01; genus JABSQW01. The sequence continues at coordinate 20,755 of JABSQW010000053.1, read as the reverse complement.
CGCGCAGGCCTACACTCGCTTCGAGACCCGAGACGAGCTGTTCGCACAGAAGGCAGCGGGCTGATGTCTTGAGTCCTCGCTCGCGTTCGCGCGGAGAGGACTGGAACTCGTTCGATGGACGAGGAGCGGGCAGGGGGGTAACCCTCCTGCCCGCGGCCTTTTTCGGCGAACCGCCAGCAGCTGGGTGATGAGGAGGGGCATGGCGCGCGACGTGCGCATGAAAGGCTTTGCGGAACGCGCCGACGTGGAAGTCGTCGAGGCGTTCCTCGCGGAGCGTACGCGTGCGCTCCCGGCCGAGGCCGTCGATCTCCTCGAGTGCGTGGGTCGGGTGATTGCCGAAGACGTGAGCGCCGAGGTCGACGTCCCCGGGTTCGCGCGGTCGGCGATGGACGGTTTCGCCGTGCGCGGCGAGGACACCTTCGGTGCGTCCGCATACGACCCGCTTCGTTTTCGCGTACTCGGGACGGCGCTGCCCGGACGCCCCTTCGAGGGACACGTCGGTCGCGACACTGCCGTGCGAGTGATGACTGGAGCACCGATTCCCGTGGGCGCGGACGCGGTGGTGATGGCCGAGGTGTGCACCGAAAGCGACGGACAGGTCGAAGTGCGCGAAGCGGTTGCTCCGCACAGGCACGTCGGTTCCGTGGGTGAGGACATCCGGTGCGGCGACCTCGTCCTCCGCACCGGCCGTCGGCTGCGCGCGCAGGACGCGGGGCTCCTCTCTTCGATCGGAGTGGCGAGCGTGCGCGCGGTCCGCTCGCCCCGCGTTCAGCTCGTGGTGACGGGCGACGAGCTTCTCCCGGCGGGCAGTCGACCCGGCGGATCGCACATCGTCGACAGCAACTCTGTCGTGCTTCGGGCGCTCGTGCGCCGCGACGGCGGCGTCAATCTCCCGTTCGAGATCCTGCCCGACGAGATCGAGGTCATCCGAGACGCGCTGCTCGCAGACGCCGACGTCATCCTGGTGTCCGGGGGCAGCTCCGTGGGCCAGGAGGACCACGCGCCGCGGCTCGTGGCGGAGCTCGGTGAGCTCGACTTCCACGGTGTGTCGATGCGACCGTCGAGCCCAGCCGGCGTCGGGCACATCGGCGACACACTCGTGGTCCTGCTGCCGGGAAATCCCGTGAGCTGCATGTGCGCCTACGAATTCTTCGCCGGACCCTGCATCCGGGCGCTCGCGGGCCGTTCGCGCGAGTGGCCGCACCGACGGGTCACGCTGCCCCTCGCGCGGAAGATCAGCTCCGCTGTCGGCCGCACCGACTACGTGCGCGTCGCCATCGAGGATGGGAAGGTCATTCCGATCGCGACGTCGGGCGCCTCGATCCTGTCGTCGACGGTTCGCGCATCGGGCTGCGTGATCGTCGAGCGCGCTCACGAGGGCATGCCCGAGGGAGCGCTCGTGGAGGTCCGCCTCTACGACGACGAGCCTCCGGCGGGGACGCTGCCGTGAAGCAGGAGCAGTTCCTCGAGGTGATCGACCGCGACGAGGCGGAGGAGCGCTGGCGCGCCAGCATCGACACCGATGCGCTCGCCCCTGAGACCGTGGCGCTCGAGCACGCGCTCGGTCGCGTACTCGCCGAGGACGTGCGCGCCGAGGTCGACGTGCCGGGCTTCGACCGCTCGAACATGGACGGCTTTGCGGTGCGCGCCCAGGACACCTTCGGCGCGTCCGAAGAGGAGGCGGTGCGCCTGCGCCTCAATACCGAGACCATCCCGACGGGCATCTCGCCCACCCAGGCGGTCCCGGCGGGCGGCGCAGCGAGCATCGCGACGGGCGGAATGCTGCCCCGAGGCGCCGACGCCATCGTTCCCGTCGAGTACACCGACACCGAGGGAGACCACGTGGTCGTGCGTCACCCTGTGACGCCGGGCGGCGCGGTCTCCTTCGCGGGCACCGACATCGGGATGGGCGAGACCGTGCTCTTCGCGGGTGCGAAGCTCACCTCGCGCGAGACGGGCGTGCTCGCCGCGGTGGGCCGTCGCGAGGTCTCGGTGGTGCGCCGCCCGCGCGTCGCCATCCTCTCGACGGGTGACGAGATCGTGCAGCCCGGCGAGGCGATGCGCCCGGGCCTCGTGTTCGACAGCAACGGCCGCATCCTGTCCGATGCGGTGCGGGAGCTCGGCGGCGACCCCGTCTTCCTCGGCGCCTTCCGCGACGACGTGGCCGCGCTGAAAGCGGCAGTGTCGCGCGCTCTCGAGGACTCCGACCTCGTCCTGCTCTCCGGAGGAACGTCGAAGGGCGAGGGCGACCTCAACGCGCGGGTCGTCGGCGAGCTCGAGCCCGGCATCGTGGTGCACGGGGTGGCGCTGAAGCCCGGCAAGCCGATCTGCCTCGCCGCTTCCGGGCGGCGCCCGGTGGTGATCCTCCCCGGCTTCCCGACGTCTGCCGTCTTTACGTTCCACGAGTTCGTGGCCCCGGTGATTCGCGAGCTCTCGGGCCTGCCGCCCGATCGACGCGAGACGGTGTCGGCACGCCTCGCGCTCGAGACGGTGTCGGACCGCGGGCGACTCGAGTACCTGCTGGTCGGCCTCGCGAAACGCGGCGACGGAGCGCTCGCCGCCTACCCGATGGGCAAGGGGAGCGGTAGCGTCACCGCTTTCAGCCGTGCGGACGGCTTCGTGCGCGTTCCCCGAAACGTCGAGCTCGTGGCCGCAGACACCGAGGTCGAGGTGACGCTCGCCGGTCGCGAGGTGCCGCTCGCCGACCTCGTGGTGATCGGGAGCCACTGCGTGGGGCTCGACCTCATCGCCGCGGCCCTCTCGCGCGAGGGCCTTACGGTGAAGGTGATGGCGGTGGGGAGCCAGGGCGGTCTGGCGGCCGCGCAGCGTGGCGAGTGCGACATCGCTCCCATCCACCTTCTCGACCCGGAGACCGACCAGTACAACACCCCATTCCTTCCACACGGACTGAGGCTGCTCCCCGGCTACGAGCGCCAGCAGGGGGTGGTGACCCGACCGGACGAGACGCGTGACGTGACCGAGCTCCTCGATGATGGAACCCTACGCATGGTCAACCGCAACCGGGGGTCGGGAACGCGCATCCTCATCGACCAGCTGCTCGGCGATCGCAAACCGTCGGGCTATGCGTACGAGCCGCGCTCCCACTTCGCCGTGGCAGCTGCGGTGGCGCAGAAGCGCGCCGACTGGGGTGTGACGATCGCGACGGTGGCCCGTCAGTCCGGACTCCTGTTTCGCCCGTTGCGACCCGAGCACTACGATTTCGCCGTCCCCGAAGATCGCTGGGACCGCCCGGCGGTGCGAACGCTGCGACGGCTGCTCGAGCCCGGCAGCCCGCTTCGAAAAGGTCTTGAGTCACTAGGGTTCTCGCCGAGAGAGTAGGAATGGCCATCGTACTTCGCAGAGGATCACGGCTCGGGAAGTACCGGCTCGACAGGCGGCTCGGTCGCGGTGCATTCGCCGAGGTGTGGAAGGCGCGCGACTCCGTGGAGAGACGCGAGCTCGCTCTCAAGATCACCCACCGCGAAGCCGTGGCGGAGCACGGTCGCGACGCCATCGAGCTCGAGGCCCGCATCGCGAGCAGGCTCCAGCACCCGAACGTTGCGGTGGTGCGCAACGCGGACTGGATCGACGGTCGCTTCGTCATCGCCACCGATCTCGCCATCGCGAATCTCGCTGGCAGTCCGGGCATCCGCCGCTCGGGTCGGCTCGCGCTTCGCGTGGTGCGCGATGTCGCCGCCGGACTCGGCTACGCGCACGGTCAAAATATCCTGCACCGCGACGTCAAGCCCGAGAACATCCTGATCTACGCGGACGGGCACGCCGCACTCGCCGACTTCGGTGCCTCGAAGTTCGCGAAGGGGGCGAACCAGACCTACACCGAAGCCGGAACGCTCGGCTACATGGCGCCCGAGCAGGCCTATGGTCGACCGCGCTTTACCTCGGACGTCTTTGCGCTCGGGCTGATCGCGTACGAGATTCTCACGGGAGTCCTGATGTCCTGGCCCTTTGAGTGGCCCGCGGCTGGACACGACAAGTTCACAGCGAAGGTCCCCGAGCCGCTGCGTCCGGTGCTCCGCAAGGCGGCCGCGTTCGACCCGGGCAAACGCTACGAAGACGGTCAGGCGTTTCACGAGGCGCTGGAGAAGACGTTTTCGCGGGTCGAGGGCCAGAAACCGATGCCGGTTCGAAAGCGGCGCAAGCGGCGTGCCGCGCCGTCACCCCTCGAAGTCCAGTCGGTGGCGTTCCGCCGGGCTCACGGTCGCCAGATCGGGATGCGCTACGAGTGCCACCGCTGCGGTGGACCCATCGCGGAAGTGATGTCGTATTGCCCGTGGTGTGGGTCTGGGGACAACTCCTACCGCGATGTCACCAGATACCCGCTGGTCTGCCCGGAATGTGAGCGGGGAGTTCGCCCCGAGTGGAACGCGTGCCCGTGGTGCTACTCCGGGCGCTTCGTCTCGAACGGACGCACGCCACCCGACGACCCCCAGGCGGAGCGCACGTGTTCGAACCGGGGTTGCCGCGGACAGCTGCGACCCTTCATGCGCTACTGCCCGCTGTGTAAACAGAAGACCCGGCGCGTCTGGTCACATCCGGATCTGCCGGACCGCTGTCCGAAATGCCGGTGGCCGACCAACCAGGCGTTCCTGCGATTCTGTCCCTGGTGTGGACGACACGAATCGCGCGCCGGATCGTTTGTGCGCGCCGGGCGGTGACGCGACGCCGTAATCGTGGCGGGGCGCGGCGCGACTCGCCGAAGCGCGGAGAGGCGCGCCACCCGTCGGTCGAGGTCGCCATCGAGTCGCTCGCTGCCGGTGGCGACGGTGTCGGACACCTGCCGGACGGACGCGTCGTGTTCGTACCGTTCACGGCTCCCGGCGACCGGGTGCAGATCGAGGTGCTCGAGGAGCGCGCGAGCTTCGCGCGAGGGCGCGTACTCGAGCTCGTCGTCGCGAGTGCGACGCGCGCGCAGCCCGTGTGTCCCGTGTTCGGGAGCTGCGGCGGGTGCGCGTGGCAGCACATCGACTATCGAACGCAGCAGGATGCCAAGGCGCAGATTCTCGCGGAGGCGCTCTCCCGCATCGGCAGCATCCGCGTGGAAGCGCCGATTCCCGTGACGCCGTCGCCCGCCGAGTATCGCTATCGCTCCCGGACTCGTGTCCTCGAAGGCGACGGTCGCGTCGGCTATCGGAAGCGCCGCTCCAACGCGCTGTGTGCGGTGTCGCGATGCCCGGTGCTCCTCGAGCCTGTCGAGGCCCGCCTCGCAGAGCTTTCGAAAGCGGCCGGGAAGGCGCGGCCCGAGGGCCGACACGGCGCCGTGACGTTCGAGTGGGAGATCGCGCTGGGAGCTCCGGACGAGGGAGCGGCGCGTTCGGTGCGCCTCCCGGAGGCACGGGGGAAAGCCATCCACCTCCGGGTTGGCGAAGATCGCCTTCGCGTGTCACCGGGGGTCTTCAGCCAGTCGAACGGCCTCCTGCTCGAAGACCTCGCGGCGGCGGTACACGGGGCCGCCGGGCGAGGCGTGTTCGTGCTCGAGCTCTTCGCCGGGGCGGGTTTTTTCACTCTGGGGCTCGCCCGTCGCTTCGCGCGGGTGCTCGCCGTGGAGTCGAATCGACGCGCGGTGGACGATCTCGAGGCGAACCTGGTCAGTGCGGGGCTCGCCAACGTGGATGCGCGCTGCGAGATGGTCGAGGAGACGGTCGCGCACCTCACGGAAATGGGGAGCGATGCAGTCGTCGTCCTCGATCCTCCGCGCAGCGGGCTGCCCGACGGCTGCGCGCGGGACCTCGTGCGTCACCGGGACGTGACCCGCCTGGTCTATCTATCGTGTGACCCCGCGACTCTCGCGCGAGATCTGGGCATCTTCGTCGACGCCGACTTCGAGCTCACCGACCTGCGGATCTTCGACCTCTTTCCGCAAACGCCGCACGTCGAATCGCTCGCCGTGCTCGAGCGATGACCGCCTCTCGCTGCGGCTACGGGTCGACGAGGCCGTGGCGGATGGCGTAGCGGACGAGCTCGGTGGCCTTTCGGACGCCAAGCTTGCGCGTGAGGCTCGTGCGATGGGCCTCCACCGTCTTGGAGCTGATGTGGAGATCACTCGCGATCTCCTTCGCGGAGCGCCCTTCGGCGATCAGACACAGCACCTCGCGCTCGCGGGGCGACAGCGTGCGGAACGGCTCCGCTTCGTTCTGCGGACCGCGGATCTGATCGACGATCTCCTTGGCGATCGTCGGACTGAAGTAGCTGCCGCCACCGTGTACGGCGCGGATGGCGTCGATGATGTCGCTGGTGCGCGCGGTCTTGAGCACGTAGCCGTCAGTGCCCAGCGAAACGGCGCTCTGCACCACGGGCGCGTCGGATCGCACCGACAGCAGGACGACCTTGATGCCGCTCCGACTCGACCGAATGCGCTCGAGCGACTCGAGGCCGCCCATCTCCGGCATGTTGATGTCGAGGATCACGACGTCGGGACGGTGGCGCTCGATCTCCTCGAGTACCTGGCGGCCGTTCTCGGCCTCGGCGCAGACCTTGATGTCCATCTCGGTCTCGATGACCCGTCGGATGCCCTCGCGCACCACCGAGTGATCGTCAGCGACCAGGACGGAAATCACGCGAGAAGGAAACATCATTTCGAGAGAGCCGCAAAAGGACGTCGTGGGGAAGGCTCGCTAAGATCTGCGCATGCTGCAGCTCGACCCCGAACCGGGGAGCGGTTCCAGCGCTCCGAACGGGTTCGTACTCTACGTCGAAGGACCGAACGACCGCAGCATCCTGCGGGAGTGGTCCTACCGGCTGATCCCCCAGCTCGCCGGAAGGCTGTTCGATGAGACAGTCATTCTCGGTGGGCGCCAGCCCGTGCGCGCCGCCGAACACTTCCACGCCGAAGTGGATCGTCGCCCCAACGCTCAGGCGCTCTGCATCCTCGACCGCGACGACGAAGCCCATGGCGCGCTCCCGGACTGTCACGCGAACCTCGTGTTCTTCACGTGGAGTCGGCGCCACATCGAGAGCTACCTGTTGATTCCCGAGGCCCTGCATCGAGTGCTCGGCCGCTCGGGCGATCGAGACCGCATGACGCGCGCCTTCCGCGAACACCTGCCGCCGCCCGATGACGAAGACGCCCATCGCGAGCTCGATGCCAAGCGTCTCCTGGGGAAGAAGGGCCCGCTCGCGCGAGCGCTAGGCCGTCCGCTACCGCTGGCCCGAATCGCCCGGGCCACGCGCGAGCCCGAGCTGCACCGAGACGTCCACGAGCTCTTCAACTATCTGCGGGGAAAGCTGGGGGCTGCGGACCCCGTGCGCATCGAGCGCTGAGCGTGCTAGGCCCCCCCACCTTCGAAGCCGCGCTCTACGGCTGCGCGATCGTCGCCGTCGGGTCGGCGCTGCAGGGCGCCGTGGGCTTTGGCCTCGCGCTGATGACCGCGCCGATTCTGGTGTTGATCTCACCCGAGCTGGTTCCCGGGCCGCTGTGCCTCGCCGCCACGTTCCTGGTGGCCCTCACGGCCTGGCGCGACCGTGCGGGGATCGATGTCCGAGGCGTCGGCTGGAGCCTCGTCGGACGCGTTCCCGGCGCCGCCGCCGGAGCGGCGCTCTTGAGCGCCGTCTCTATCGAGAACATCAGTCTGATCATCGGAGCGGCGGTGCTCCTCGCGGTGGCAATGAGCGCGTCTGGTGCGAAGATCCGCCCGACCCGCGTGACGCTGCTGAGCGCGGGGGTCGTTTCCGGAGCCATGGGGACCGCCTCGGCCATCGGCGGCCCTCCGATGGCGATGGTCTACCAGCACGAGGACGGCGAGACGCTGCGCGGAACCCTCGCTGGCTACATTCTCGTCGGCAGCGTGGTGACGCTCACGGCGCTCCACCTCGTCGGCAAGTTCGCGGTGCCCGAGGTGATCTGGGGGCTGGCGCTGATGCCGGGAGCCGTTGTGGGCTTCGCGGTGTCCGCTCCCCTGGCCCGCTATCTCGACCGCGGGCGCACGCGCGCTGCTGTGCTCGCGACGTCGGCTGCGGCTGGGCTGATCCTGCTCGCTCGCACTCTACTGTGACCGGTCCGCGGGCGCGCTGCGCGATCAGGGGTCGCTGGCGTCGCGCAGGAACGGCACGCGAACCGTCTCGCCTTCGTTCTTGGCTTTCCGCATGTCGGAGATGAGCGAGATCGCGCGCGGTAGGAAGATCATTCCGATCACCACGTGCATGAGCAGGAAGATCGCGTTCGTCGCAAGCGCGTAGGCGACGAGTGTTTCCTGGGGCGCGTAGTCGACGAACGACGCGGCCCACGTGAGCTCGCGCGTGCCGAAGCCGCCAAACGACGGAAGTGCGAGGAACGTGTAGAGGATGGGGATGCGCGCGGCGAGCGCCCACCACGGGATGTCGATTCCGAACGCGCGCGATGCGAGCCCCTGGATGAGAACGTCGAACGCTGAGAACAGGCCGAACCAGAGCATGAAAGGGGCGAGGGAGCGCAGCGAGAGTCCCCGAAGCCACGACCCCAGCGTCGAGCTCGCGAACCACCTCTCGAAGGGCCCGTAGCGCACGAGGAGCGCGACGGTGATCACCGCCGACCAGCCCACCGCGCCGATGGCGACGACGTCGCGATTGGCCCCGAGCCCACCGTCGAGGAAGGACAGCGCGACCGTGGTCTGGAGGAGCAGGATGGTGAAATGACACACGAACGGGACGCCTACCGCCGCAGCCACCGCCGCGACGCTGCCGTTGGTCACGCGCGAGACTCCAAACATGAACGCCGCATCGGCGAGCGGGCCGTTGGCCGTGCGCACGAGCTCTGCGCCGCCCCGGATCGAGATCACCTTGAAGGTGCCGATCGGGCTCACGAAGCGGCGAATGGCCGCCGCCTGGAGGGTTCCCCACCAGAGGAAGAAGATCAGCTTGTCGAGGACGGTGAACGTCAGGTAGAGGGGCAGGTTCGCTCCGCGGGTGGCCTCGACGAGCTGCTCCCAGTCGAGTGACGTGAACACGTACGCGAGAGCGACGGCGGACACGGTCCACGGGAGAATGCGCCTCCAGAGCTGTCGACCACTGCTCGCCACAGCGGCGCAGGATAGCGATTGATTCGCGCTGGAGGTCCGGCCGGGGCGCAAGTCTACCGTCCGAGCGGATCTTCAGTCCCTGCTACCGTCCGTCGCGTGCAGCTGCTGGCCCTCGATTTCGACGGGGTGATCTCGGACAGCGCGCCCGAGTGCTTCGTGGTGGCGCTGTGCACCTACCTCCGCACGCAGAACGGAACGTCCCTCGCGCTCCCACCGGGGTTCGACGCGGACAGCGCCCCGGCTCCCGCGGCGGTCGAAGCGGCGGAGTTCTACCGGCCCTTCGTGGAGCTGATGCCCCTCGGTAACCGCGCCGAGGACTTTGGGATCGTCCTCTCCGCCATCGACGCCGGTGCCACGATCCGCGACCAGGGCGACTACGACCGGTTTCGCGCGAAGCTCTCGGAGCGCTGGCTCGACGACTTCCACACCGCCTTCTACGAGGAGCGCAGGGCGGTTTCAGAGCGCGACCCGGTGGGTTGGGAGCGCCTGATGGAGCCCTATCCGGGATTTCTCGAAATGCTCCGGGGACGGGCGTCCGACGCCGTTCTCGCCATCGCCACCGCAAAGGATCGCCGGTCCGTCGACCGTCTGCTCGGGTCGTACGGCGCTCGCGACCTCTTTCCGGTCGAACGGGTATTCGACAAGGAAACGGGAGTGAGCAAGGTCACCCACCTGCGGGCTCTCCGCGATCAGGAGGGAGTCGCGTTCGCGGAGATGACCTTCGTCGACGACAAGGTGAACCACCTCGACAGCGTGGCCAGCCTCGGGGTCCGCTGTGCGCTCGCGGCATGGGGGTACAACGGTGACCGGGAGATCGCACTCGCCCGCGAGCGGGGCTACCTCGTCTGCGCCCTCGACGACGTCGAGCCCCTGCTGTTTGGCTGAGCGCTCCGCGCAGTTGGCTCTGCACCGGATCCGTCCTATTCTGAGGACTCCAACCCGCTGACGCGCATCCCCCCGCGCGACCGGAGCTTCTCCGTGGATCTCGGTTTCCGCATGCACGCCGAGCGAACGCCCAATCCCAACAGCATCAAGTGGGTGTTGGGCCAAACTCTCGTCGAACCCGGCGTCAGCGCCCATTTCTCCTGCCGCCCCGAGGAGGGCGTCTCGCCTCTCGCCGCCCGGCTGTTCGAGGTCGATGGCGTGGAGGGCGTATTCATCGCGGCCAACTTCGTGACGATCACGCGCCGTGAGAGCGTCGAGTGGACGGACATCGCGCAGGGCGTGGTGGACGTCATCAAGCAGAGCGTCGCAGACGGAATCCCGGCGCTCGGTCCGGACTTCGAGGTCGTCTCCGCCCCCGCGGACGACACGACCCTGGTGTCGCGCATCCGGGACATCCTCGACAACGAGATCCGGCCGGCCGTTGCGCGCGATGGCGGCGACATCGTCTTCGCCGGCTTCCGCGACGGGATCGTCGAGCTGGTGATGCAAGGTTCGTGCAGCGGCTGCCCGAGCTCAACGGCAACCTTGAAACACGGCATCGAAGCACGTCTACGCGAAGCGATTCCAGAGGTTCTCGGCGTGGCCGCTGTCTAGGGCGGCCGGCCACTTTCTCCACCCCCTGACACATAGCGCTGCCAACGGGCAGTGAGCGGAACGAACATCGCACCTTCGGGCGTTTCCTCGGACGCGCCCGCGGAGTGTGGCGCGCGCTCGTCTATGGAGCGGAGGGGCACGATCGAGCTCATGAGTGGGACAAGAACGCGACGCAACCCGCGCTCGGGCGAGCCTGAGAGCGGGTCGCAGTGGCGCCGCGCGCAAAGGTATCGCCGGCGCCAAATGACTGTGCGTGGGCGTGCGACGCTACTGACGTCTGTAGTCGTCCTCTTGACCTCCGTCCACTGGTCTCTCGCAGCCCGACCGGACGTCGCCGTCGACTCCGTGTCCGTGCTCGCGCTCCGGCCGACCCGTGCCTCCGCGGAGCTACCCCCCGTTTCCATGGCCGCTCCGCCGCTTCGTCTCGCCAAGAGTCCACCGCCGGAGATCCTCAAACGCCTCCCGGTGAGCAGCGCCGTCCTCGAGCTGCCCGTGAGCACCCCCGGCGATCCCGACGGCGCCTCCGATGACTCGCCCGGCGGTCGACTGTTCGAGTGGGTCGAGGTCGAAGGCCTGAGTCCGCTGATGCCCGGACCGCTGCGGGTGGAGTACACGCTCGACGCTGAGCTGACGCGAGGGGTCTTCGAGGTGTTGCGCCGCGGTCGCGTGAAGCTCGGCCACGTCATCCTGCTCGACCCGCTGACGGGCCGCGTACTCGCCTACGCGTCGACGGACGTCGCGGCGTTTCCACCGACGCGCACTTACCCCGCCGCGTCGCTCGTGAAGGTGATCACTGCGGCTGCAGCTCTCGATCGCGACCGCGAAAAGGCGATGCTGCCGTGTCGCTACCGGGGCTCCCCGTATCGCCTCACGCGATCTCGTATCGATCCACCCCGCAGCGGAAACGTGGTCTCGCTGCGCCGCGCCCTCGCCACCTCGAACAACCAGTGCTTCGCGCAACTCGCGGTGCACGCCGTCGGCGGCGAAGCGCTCGTCGCCGCGATCTCCGCGTTCGGCTGGACGTCCGTGCCGGCACCCGCGCACGAAGCGGGAGAGGTCGACATCAGCGAGGACCGCTACGACATCGGCCGGCTGGGGTGCGGACTCTCGGGCTGCCGCATCACCCCGCTGCACGCCGCGCAGCTGGCGTCGGTGCTCGCTCGCGGCGAGCGCGTCGCCCCGCGCTGGATCGAGCGCGTCTTCGACGCGTCCGGTCGCGAGCTGCCAATCCCGGCGGCGACAGCCCCGCGCCGGGTGATCTCCCACGAACTCGCGGCAGAGCTGCGCGAAATGCTCGTCGACACGACGATGCGCGGGACGGCCCGCAGCGCTTTCCGGACTCGTTCGGGCGCGCCGAGGCTCGGCAAGGTAGAGGTGGCGGGAAAGACGGGAAGTCTCTCCGGCAAGGACCCGACGGGGCGCTACGAGTGGTTCATTGGGGTAGCGCCAGCAGATGAGCCGCGCATCGCGGTTGCGGTGCTGATGGTGCAGGGTGATCTGTGGTGGCGGTCGGCGTCGCAGATCGCGGGAGACGTCCTCACGCGAGTCTTCTGCGAAAGGAACCGCTGCGCCGCGAACCACGTCGAGCGCTGGCTGCACGCCGTTCCGGGTGAGCCGGAGCCGAAACCGTCATCCATGCGGCCGGGTGGAACCCTCGCGGCCGTGACGGTAACCCCGCGCCCGTTGGTGTCGCTCGACTGAGCGCGGAGGCTGGCAGGCGGGCTTCGCCCGCCGCAACCCAGGCAGCGCAAGCGCAGCGCGCAGCGGGGCGTAGCCGCGCGGAGGCTGGCAGGCGGGCTTCGCCCGCCGATACCCAGCCAAACTAGCGGGACGCTTCCTGCTGCTTCTCGAGCTTCAGGCGTTTCGCGCGGCGCTTCACGCGCTGCTTGTGGAGCTGCCTCTGCCGCTTCTGCTTGCTCTTGCTTCGCGCCATGAATCGTCCTCTGGAAAAAATGGCACCCGAAGCTAACCGAGGTGGGGTCAGTCGTCGAGGATCTTCGACATGACGGTTCCCATCGCGCCTGCCTCGCCGTCGTGCAGCGATTCGACGCTCGGGAGATTCGCGACGAGCTTCTCGAGCTCCAGACACGCCGCGTCATCGAGGGGGTCGAACACGAGGCCGAGGCCGCACTCGCCGTCGTCGCGGGACACCGTGGCGAAGACCGAGATGGGCTCGTCGCACGCTTCGCCGTACAGTGCGAGGTGGAGGCGGTCGCCGAGCTCGAGCTCGGGGTGGCTGTGGACGCGCATGCCGCCCGTCGAGAGGTCGCGGCCCACGAGCACGTGGAGCGCGGGGTTTCCGAACGCCGCGATCTTGCCTTGGTAGCTCGCGCGCGGATTCTGGCGGCGTTCTTTCCCGTCGCTCTCGGCCGGCGGCTCGCTGGGAAGCTCGGCGAGATCGAGGCCCTGGCGCTCGAACGCGAGGCTGCCCGCCTCGGTGATCCGCGCACCGGCGCGCATCCGCAGCGTCTCCTCGAGCCGTCGGGACATCGTCGCATCGGCCCCGTCGAACACCACGGCGGTACTGTAGAGCCCGTCGCCCTGGAGTCGTTCGTCGAGGTGGATCCGCAGGACGCGGCCGGTGAGGGAGAGTGTCTCGGCGTTCTCGTTGCCGGTGGGCACGTCCACCTTGATGCGCATGCCCGGCTCGAGGGCGTAGGGGGACAGCAATCGACAACCGCTGCTCGACAGGTCCGCCAAAGTAGCGCGCCGGGGCAGCAGTCCCGTGCGGATCGAGACGTCGAAGCCCAGGGGAATCCGCAGCTCGCCGCGCTTCTCGACGCCCGCGTACAGGCAGTGCAGCAGGAGCAGCCGCATCGCCTCCCCGTGGACGGGTCGGCGCACGAGATAGTCGAAGCCGATCGTCCGAAGCTGGGCGCGCAGGGTCGGTGAGTCCTCGTCGACCACGACCACGCGAACCGGGGTCGGTGCGGGAGACGCATCGGCGGCGCTCGTTGCAGCGTCGGGCTTCGGCGAGAAGTCGACGCAGCGGATGCGCCGGGATGTCGCGACGAGGAGTTGCGAGGGCGGCGGCGTCCCGTCGGCGATGGCGCCGCCGCGGACGCGGCCGTAGGGGATGTCGAGGTTCTCGAGGATCTCCTGGACGTCGTCGAGTTCGCCATCGTCGAGAAGAAGGACATTGCCGGACTGAGCCATTCGAACGCTCCTGATCGGGCCGGGAGGGGTGCGTCGCGATCCGGCTCGTTCCTTGGATCGTCCAATGTGGGGACTTGCTGAAGGGGTTGTTCACCGAGAGAGGCGGCGCATGTGCCAGACGACAAGCGCGAGTGCCAGCGCGGCAACCGTCATCCCGGTGGCGGCCGTCGCGAGCGATGTGCCGACCGCCCCGAATCCGGTGAAGCCAGCGAAGTCCAGCGAGCCCACGCCCACCGCGACGAGGTTGTTGGCCGCGTGGCACGCGATGGCGGGCCGAATGCTGCCGGCGAGGTGCGCAACCGTTCCGATGTAGAGCCCCAGAACGAACGCAGAGCCGCCCTGGATCCACTCGAGGTGCAACGCTCCGAAAAAGGCAGCGCTCGCCACCACCGCGAGGAGCGCGCCGTAGCGCTCCGCGAGTCCCCGCTGCAGCAGGCCGCGACAAAGGAGCTCCTCGCCGAACGCCGGGATCAGTCCGAGCCCGACAACCGAGAACCACAGCGCGCGCCCGTTCGCGCCGCGGAGCATATCGTCGAGGTCGGCGAGCACGCTCTGCTCGCGCACGCCCAACCACTCCAGGGTCCAGTCGAGTGCTTGGCTCAGGCCGATGGTTCCGATCGCAGCCGCGACGACCCAACCCGCCGACATTCGGCCGGGTTGCAGGCCCAACCTGCGCACCGGTGACGGGTGTTGGGCGGCGCCTGCAAAGGCCAGCATCGCAAAGAGGACCTCGAACCCCACGGCCGAGACCACGAGGGCTTCCAGGGGATCGCTGGCCCGGGGCGCCACCAGGCCGCAGGTCGCGATTCCGAGGCCGATCGCGAGAACGACGAGGCCAGGGGTTGCGGAGCGTTGGTCTTTCATCCCGCCCGGTTTGGTACGCTAAACCCGTGGCCGACAGCAACCTGACGCCCGGATTTCTGGTCGCAATGCCCCAGCTCCTCGATCCGAACTTCGAGCGGACGGTCGTGCTCCTGATCCACCACGACGACGAAGGCACCTTTGGCGTCGTCCTGAATCGCTCCACCGAGCTCAACGCGTCGAGTCTCTGCGCGAGCCTCGAGATCGACTGGCGAGGGCATCCCGACGAGTCGATCGACTGGGGGGGACCCGTCCAGCCCCAGACCGGCTGGATGCTCTTTGGCGAGGATTCTCGATTCGCAGGCACCGACGACGTGAAGCCCGTGGCCGAGGGCGTTCGCTTTGCGGGCTCTCTCGACGTCCTGCGCCAGATCGCGAAGGAACCCGCGCAGGATGTCCGGCTGCTCCTGGGCTACGCGGGGTGGGGCCCCGGTCAACTCGAGGTGGAGCTCACCGAAGGCGCGTGGTTGACGGCGCCCGTCACGCGAAACGTGGTGTTCGACGTGGAGCAGCAGCAGATGTGGGACCACGTCGTGCGGAGTCTCGGGGTCGACCCGTCGACGCTCGTCTCGACCCGGGGCGTCCATTAAGGGGTCCCGATCCGGGCAAAGCCCGCGCGCAGGCGGGATCATGCGGGGAGCGGCGTTTGTTGGGGCGGCCGGCATCGCCGCCGCAATCGGTTTCCTGCTGCTGACCGGAGTCGCGGGAGGCCCTATCGGCATGTTGCCGGGCGGCCGGCTGTCCGGCGATGCCGCCGGGCGATCCGCGCCGGATCTCGGGCGCCTCGGATCGCTCGAAACGATCGAGATCCAGGTGCGTCCCGACCGGCCGCGATCGGTGACCACGTGGGTGGTGGTGGTCGACTCGGCGGTCCACATCCCCGCCGACTTCATGCTGCCCTTCAAGCGCTGGCCACATCTCGTCCTCGAGGACCCGCGCGTGACGCTCCGGATCGACGGTTTCCTCTACCCGGGTCGCGCCACGCGAGTCGAGAGCGCTAGTCGGATAACGGAGTTGCGCCTCGCAGTTGCGGCCAAGTACGACGTCGCGCCCGACAGCCTCGCCGCGAGCTCCGACGTGTGGTTCTTCCGCGTGGACTTTCCCGCCCCGCCCGCCTCAGCCTCTACTTCGGACCGACCGATGTAGGAAGCATGGGAGACGAGGCGGACCTTCGACCCGCATCGGAATCAGAGGGCCCGGCGCGCCGACTTCCGACGCTGGGTGAAGTGCTGGCGCGGGTGTCCGAGCAGTTCACCACCGAGGGATTCCTCGGCGTTCTCATCGTCGACGCGTCGTCGCTCGCCGAGATCGAGGAATCGTTCGGCGACGCTGCCCATCGAAACGCTCAGAACCAGCTGGGGCAGCTGATCAGCGAGCTTCTCGAGGAGCAGCTCGCCATTGCGGACATGATCGTGTCCGGTGAGACCGGGCGCGACGAATTCGCCGTCTTCCTGTTTCGCGACACCGGCGAAGCGGAGTTCTACCACCTCAAGCTCCCCGCCCTCACGCGGGTCCTGACCGATGGACTGGCGAAGCGGGGAGGGCGGATCGGCTATCCCCACATGCGATCGGCTCCTGCGCTCCACGTGGGGGCCGGCGCCGCGCTGCGCAATCCCACGATCGGCGCCGACACGCAGATCCGCAGCGCGCTCGAGGAGGCGCGCGAGCACGCGTACCTCAACTCCCGGCTCGAAGCGCGGCGTCGACGTCATCGGTTGTTCGAGCTCGTACTCGAGGGTCGCGTGCGCTCTGTCTACGAGCCCATCGTCGAGGTGAGTTCGAATACGGTCTTTGGCTACGAAGCACTCGCTCGCGGACCCGAGGGCTCGGAGCTGTACTCGCCGTCGGCGCTGTTCTCGACGGCGTGCGAGGAGGATCTGCTCTTCCAGCTGGACTGTCTGTGTCGACGCAGCGGTCTCGACGGCGCCCGCGACTTCCCGGGAGGCGCCAAGCTCTTCCTCAACGTCCGCCCGACGACGATCTACGACCCGGCATTCCGCGCGGAAGAGATCACGCGGACCCTCGAGGCGAGTCGCCTCTCGCCGAGTGACGTGGTCTTCGAGATCTCTGAGCAGGAATCGATCCAGAACTTCGCGATCTTCCGCGAGGTGCGCGACTACTACGGGAAGCTCGGCTTCCAGATCGCTCTCGACGACGTCGGCGCGGGCTACGCGAGTCTCGAGGCTGTAATGGAGCTCTCGCCCGAGTTCATCAAGGTGGACCGCGCCTTCGTGGCCGGCAGCGACGAGGATCCCGCGCGCCAGGAGTTGCTCCGTGCGCTTCAATCGGTGTCGCAGCAGATCGGCGCTCGCATCATCGGCGAGGGCCTCGATACCCTCGAAGAGCTCGAGACCCTGGGCCGTCTCGGAATCCCCTTTGGACAGGGCTGGCTCTTCGGCAAGCCCACACCGCTCCGCAGCGACGTCTAGTTCCGGGGCACGGCCCGTTGACCGACCGCGACTTCGTGGTGCGTCGGGCGTGGGAAGAGGCGACCGGCGCCGTGGAGGCGACGCCCATTCCGCGGAGTGACTAGGGGAGCACTCCCGACCCGCCACCCTTCGGTTCGAGCAGGGCGATGTCTCGCCCGGCCGGGCTCTGGTACGCCTTGATGTCAAACTCCGGAAGGATCGAGAAGATGTGGTCCATCAGGTCGGACTGGATGCCTTCGTAGATCCCCCAGTCGGTCGTGTTGGTAAAGCAGTAGATCTCGAGCGGAAGGCCATTCGGATCGGGGGCAAGCTGGCGGACCATCAGCGTCATTCCCTGGTGGATCGACGGGTGGTTCTGGAGGTAGCTCTCGATGTACGCGCGGAGCGTGCCGACGTTGGTGAGGCGTCGGATGTCCGCGTTGGTCTCTGGGTCGCGGTTCGGGTCTGCGTTGTGGGTGCGAATGTCTTCGGTCTTGCGGGAGATGTAGTCGTGCAAAAGAGAGAAACGACTCATCCGTTCGATCTCGTCTTCTTCGAGGAAGCGGATCGTGTTGACGTCGATCAGGAGGCAGCGCTTGATGCGGCGACCCCCCGACACGGACATACCCCGCCAGTTCTTGAACGAATACTCGATGAGCTTATGGGTCGGGATCGTAGTGATGGTCTTGTCCCAGTTCTGGACCTTGACCGTGTGGAGGGCGATGTCGATGACGTCTCCGTCCGCGCCGAACTGGGGCATCTCGATCCAGTCGCCGACTTCGACCATGTCGTTGCCCGTGAGCTGCACACTGGCGACGAGTGAGAGCAACGTGTCGCGGAAGACGAGCAGCAGCACCGCCGCCATGGCGCCGATGCCCGACAGGAAGATGAGGGGCGACTTGTCCATCAACGTCGCGACGATCAGCACGCCGGAGATCAGCGTGACGAGGATCTTGACGACCTGCAGGTAGCCCTTGATGGGACGGCGACGGTTCTCGGTGTCGGACGAGTAGATCTCGTTGACAGCCGTGAGGAAGGCGCTGATCGACATCGCTGCGACGACGATCAGCACGGAGACCGCGAGCCGCCGCAGCAGCAGATCGAGGGTGTCGTTCAGCGGAATCGCCTGGGCGCCGTACCAGACCACCAGCGCCGGAGCGAAGTAGGCGAGCCTCGCGAAGAGCGACGCCTCGACGAGGCGATCGTCCCAGCTGCTCGCGCTGTTCATCGCGGCGCGCCGGATGGTGGCCACCAGTACCCGCCGCGCCAGGAGATAGAGGAGCGCCGCCCCGACGCCGAGCGCCGCGAGGCTCCCGATCTGGCGGAGCGCAGACTCCGAGAGGAGACGGCCGAATAGTTCTTGTAACTCCACGAGGGTTAATTGAATCAATGTGCGCGCGGTGTCAAGATCCGAGCGCAAAAACGTCCATTCATCCCCGAGGAGCCCACATGAAAGTCAAGGCAGCGATTGCCTGGGAGGCCGCGAAGCCGCTCGAGATCGGCGAGATCGACCTGGAGGGACCCAAGGCGGGTGAGGTGCTCGTACGACTGAAGGCGACGGGAGTTTGCCACACCGACGCGTACACGCTGAGCGGTCGCGACCCCGAGGGTTTGTTCCCGTCCGTGATGGGGCACGAGGGCGCCGGCATCGTCGAGGAGGTCGGCGCCGGTGTCGCGTCCGTCGCCCCCGGCGACCACGTGATCCCCCTCTACACGCCCGAGTGCCGCCAGTGCCGCTTCTGCCTCTCCGGGAAGACGAACCTCTGCATCACGCTGCGCGCGAAGCAGGGTCAGGGCCTCATGCCCGACGGCACGAGTCGCATCTCCCACAAGGGGAAGACGATCCACCACTACATGGGTACATCGACCTTCGCCGAGGCCACCGTTCTCCCGGAGGTGGCCCTCGCAAAGGTCCGCAGCGACGCTCCGTTCGACAAGATCTGCCTCTTCGGGTGTGCGGTCACCACGGGGATCGGCGCGGTGCTCAACACGGCGAAGGTCGAGCCGGGCTCGTCGCTCGCGGTCTTTGGGCTCGGCGGTGTCGGGCTCTCCGTGATCCAGGGCGCGGTCATGGCGGGCGCCGAGCGGATCATTGCCGTCGACACGAATCCGCGGAAGTTCGAGCTCGCCGGCCAGTTTGGAGCGACCGACTTCCTCGATCCCGCGGAGGTCCCCGACATCGCAGCGAAGATCGTCGACATGACCGACGGTGGCGTCGACCACTCGTTCGAGTGCGTGGGCAACGTCGACCTGATGGGTCAGGCACTCGCGTGCACGGCACGCGGCTGGGGGCAGGCGATCGTCATCGGCGTCGCGGGCGCTGGCGAAGAGATCCACGCGCGGCCCTTCCTGCTCGTCACGGGCCGTTCGTGGCGGGGTTGCGCCTTCGGCGGCGTCAAAGGCCGCACGGAGCTCCCGACCTATGTCGACCGCTACATGTCGGGACGCATCAAGCTCGACGAGTTGGTGACCGAGACGCGGCCGCTAGAGGAGATCAACACCGCCTTCGACAGGCTGCACGGAGGCGACGTGATCCGCACGGTGATCCTTCTCTAGAGGAGCGCAACCCGACACGTGCACGCGACGACGCCTGCGACTTCCAGGAGCGTGCGAGTTACCGAAGTCCGATCGCTGCGAGGCCGTCCCAAACGATGAGGCGGATCGCGATCAGGCTGAGCACGCCCTTGTAGAGCCGGACGAACCACGTCTCGTTCACGTGATCGAGCAGTTGGCTGCCGATCGCCGTGCCCACGACGGTCACCGCCGACAGCAGGAGCAGCGGGAGCAGGAAAGGGACGAAGGCGAAGCCGACGGCTCCGAAGATCACGATCTTGGCGAGATGTCCCGCGGCCTGGCAGGCCGCTTTGGTGCCGATCACACCCTGACGCGCGAGCCCGAGGTTCAGGAAGAACGGTGCGATGAGCGGTCCGGTGGCGCCGATCGTCGTGTTGAGTACGCCGACGACGGCACCGAGCACGAGAAAGCGCCGCCTCGGCAATGAGCGCTCGGGATGCGTGCCGGCGAGCATCGCCCCCGGCGCCCACGTAGCGAGCATGACGAACACCCCAATTGCGCACTTGAGGCCCGCGGGCGGCAGCTGTTGGGCGATTCCGACTCCGATGAACCCCAGCGGCAGGAGTGGGATCGCGTACAGACCGAAGATCCACCACTCGACGTGCCGCCGCTGGATCACGGTGCGCGATCCGTTCGAAACCAGCTGCACGACACCGTGGATGGGAATCGCGACGAGCGGGTCGAAGAACAGCAACATTGCTGAGAGCAGCGTGATGCCGCCCGCCATGCCGACGATGGCGGAGAGGATCGACGTCGCCAGGGCGACCGCACAGAGTATGGAGAGCTCAAATCCGTCCAATTGCCTTCTGCCGGGTCTTCCCCCGCGCGAACCTAGCCCGTTGGCTTCAGGATGCATCGGCCGCGCGGCCGCATGCGGACCTCCGAAGCACGCGAACGAGCTCGCCGGCCGGATTCCGAGGGCGGGGCGGCACTCTGATCTCGCGCCCGGTATCCGGTATCGTGTAGAAAACGCAGTCCACTCCGAACCGCGAACCGATCAGGAGCCCCGCCATGTCCACCGCTCTCGACCCCGCGCTCTTCCTCCCCGAGCCCGAACCCCGGGAGGTGAAGTACACGGTCATCTCCGTCGACGATCACGTCGTCGAGCCGCCGCACCTCTTCGAGGAACACCTGCCGAAGAAGCTCCGGGACGGCGGACCGAAGCGCATCGAGACGTCCCAGGGTCACCAGGTCTGGAGCTTCGAG
>JABSQW010000528.1 GCA_013215605.1 Myxococcales bacterium | reverse complement strand
TACGGATTCCGAGATGTATTTCGTCGGGGGCGGATCATCGTTGTCGTTAACAAACCGGGTCCCATACTCCCGCGAAACCAAGGGGTAGTTTCCGGTTCGATAGTTCCCGCAGGCAAGGTAATCGAGATCAGCCTGGAGAGACGTGTACTGCTTCGTTCCGGAACTCGCGTCCGCCGACGTGCTCGATGATCCGAGCCAAGCTGTCGTGCGCAAGTCTCTCTCGGGTCGGTACCACGTCAGAGCAGGACCCTCGACGCAAAAGCACTGCTTGTAGAAGCCGGGGGCAGGATCCCCTAGTGTTTCCGGAAGCACGTCTGCGAAGAAATCAGGGGCACAGTCGAACGTTCCGTCACCCCTCGCTTGCTTGCTCAGGTAGTTAGGCTCTTCGACGTCAAATCCGCCGAGCATGTCTTGATACGAAGCAAGCTCTCCGCCTCCAGGCGCGATGCCGGCGGGGCCATAAGAGTTCTTGTACTTCTTCCCGTAGAACGTCACCCCCGCGCAGCTTATGTCGTTGTCAAAATCCGAGCCGACCGACTCGATGGTCGCCGGATCGAAAGATTCGCAGAGACGAACATTCCCCCCCATCGGCGCGCTCAATCTCGCAAGCGTGGCCTCGTTGGGCGCCACCCCCGCGCACGCGGTGCAGTCGTCGTAAGCACCCGTCGCAAACCGATAGTCTCCGCACAGGTTGTCGCTCGAGCAGTAACCGTGGCACGTGTCGTTCAGAAGCCCTTGCCCGCCAGGTTGGTAGGCTTCGGGGTCGACGGCCTGCCCATCGCCGCAGGTCGTACAAGCCGCAGGACACTCACCGACTTCGAACTGCTTGTGAAAGCTGTGCGGCTGCACGGTGATGCCGTCGAACATTCCCGAATTCAGAGGCGCTCCGTCATGAAGCGCAAAAATCGACGGACAGTCGTCGTATTCCGTGAAGACCTGGTCGAGCGTCACGTCCGGATTGTCGGCTATGTTGTAGGCGAGAAGAGTATTGATGCAGGTCGCCGCATCGCCGATCTGGTAGGCCTGATAGATGACGCTGTCGTCCGTCCATGTGTAGTCGAAGGAAGGCGAGTTCCTGCTGGAGAATGTCTTGGTCTGCTCGCCGGCGGCTCTCTTGAAGAGGTCGACCGGAGTTCGTGCTCCCTGCATGAGCGCCGGCAACGCACGACCGACCAGATTTTCGTAGTCGAGAGGCGAGCCGGGACCTTCGCCTTCGACATCTTGATTCCACTGCCTCAGCGCCGCCAACTGGGGGCTTTCGGGAAAAGCGATCCTTCCCGTCGGGTAGGTCTGCGGCCCCACGGGACTGTCGGTAAGCACAAAGCTGAGCAGAGCCTGCCAAAGGAGATTCGATCGTTGCGCGTAAAGCAAAGCGAGCTGCCTTTGAGCACATTCGAAAGCCTGCGCATGTTCTTCGGGACTTTGAGGCCGCGGACCACTACAACCGGACGTCATGTCGAAGGAATAACGAATTCCGGCGACCATCTCGAAAGCTCCGATACTCCTTATGCCGTCGAATCCCCGACCCACGATCGCATTGCAGGAATCGGACGCAACCAGCGAATCGACGGAGCCGCGGACGCACTGATCGGCGACGTACCGGTTGTAGTTGTAGAGGTTCGCGAGCTGCTCAATCGAATAAGCCTGCTGAAGCGCAACGACTGCCCTGTAGTAGAGAGCGATCAGCGCATTGTTGTATTGATCGAAGAGCGGGACGACGTTGTTCGAATCGGGAGGCGTCGAGCCACTCGAGCAGCCGGAGGGGTCCGCGTCCGTACAGCCCTCCGGCGGCGTCCACGCATCATCGTTCGGGCCTCGATCACGGTTGGGGCAATGGGCACGAACCCGCGGGTCTTCCGCCGTGCACAAAGTGAATGCGTCGAAGAGATGTTGAGCGTAGCGGCGGTAGACTTGAAGGAGAGCGGATTCCTCGAAAGTTGCCCGACGGACGTTCCTCCAGCAATCGTATGTGCAAGGTGAGTTGGAGAAACTGAGAGCGGCGCCGGTCACGTGTGGCAGTTCGAGACTGATATCATTCCGGACGCTCAGATCGTCGAGCCTTTCCATGGGACCGCCTCTGGCTGCCGCTTCGCACGTTGGGTCATTCGCTGGGATGATTCCGGCACAACACGCCGACGAGGACGAGTCGCACGCAGCCAGCAGGAACTGGTCAAGCTCCACTTTCGTAGTGGAGCCGGGCTCCAACCACGGCGACGCGAAGTCGGGATTCCACATCGCTGCCCGAGTCATGAATTGACCCATCAGGTCGGCGATTGTTTGGGTGCTGGTGCTGAAGAGACCGTCTACGAGCGAGCCAACATCGGCGTCGAGCTGCGAGAGCGCGAAAAAGAATGCCTGTTCGTCTCGCGCGAGCGTGGCGTAGAGATCCTGGATCTGGCTTTCCTGAAACGCGAGTTGGTCGTTGATCGCGTCGAACTGGGCCTGTGTACATGCGCCCGACTTGTTGCCGCCTGCGATCTTCAACGCCCCCGACGCCGCCCCGCCCAGACCGAGCACCCTGGAGGCCATCTTGGCTTCAGGAAAAGCGAACGTGACGCCGAAATTTGCGACCCCGGCCGCAACGGAGATCCCATTGGACCCCTGATTGTTCAAGATGCCGCCGCAACCCGCATTGGACAGGCCCAGAAGACTCGTGGATTGACGTCTTTCGATTAACGCATGCACGGCGCCCAGGTTCAGGGGGCCGCGGTGCCGAGAGAATGTTTGCGGACTCTCGGGACGACGTTTGCGGATGAGGGACCAATCGACCGTGCGCGTGCTTCCGGCGGCCGACCGGGCTTCATCGAAAGAGAGCTTTCTCGTTCGCGAATCAGTCAGGCCCCGCCGATCACGTACCTCGACTTCGACCCGATATCGGCCCGCTGGAAGGCGCACCCAAGCGAACGGCTGAGCCGACTCTCCCGGCCCCGGCAGCAATCGTTTCGTGCTCAGGTCTCGAACCGAGAACGCGTAGCCTTTCAGTCGACCCCGTTTAGCCTCAGATCTTCGAGCGTCTAGCCGAACCCAACGGAATCCGTCGTCTTCGGGCTCCCTCGACCGGATACGCAGCTTGGCTTGCGGGGCCCTGTCGCGTGCTCGCTCTTCTCGACGGTCGTCCCGCCTCTCCTTAGCCCGAAGCTCCAACCTATCTTCCGGTCGGTCATCCGAATGTTTCGAGCTGGCGAGGCCGGAAAAGGGGGCCAAAACCACAAATGCCGCACACGCGATCGTGATAACTCGAGCGACGGAAGCGCCCGGGAATCCCATGCCACTAAATCGATTCAACATGTCGCCGCTCTCCTGATTTGCGAAGTAGATTCGTGGGCGCGCAACGGTCATAGCTCTCGACACCACAGGGTGAGATCACACAGAGAGCTCTGCGATTTGCTAAGGACGTCCCGATCACGAACATAATTGGTGCTACGAAATCTGTGTTGGTTCTTTACTGCTTTCACGGATGCATCGAATTGATTCAGCGCTTCGATAAACAGATGGTGCCAATCACCCACGCCAAAGCTCTCGACGAGACGAGCGAAAGCGGTCCGCCGAGCCGACCGGTCTGAACGTCTATCCGAGGAATCCCTCCCTGGCCGGCAGTCTGCGCGGCCAACTCGCTAGACGAACTCGGCGATCCCGGTGATCGCTCGCAGCCCCCTCCCGTCCGGCACCCATTGTGGATATTCTGTGTAGGGAGTACAAGCTGCGTTTCTGGCAGCACGTCCGATAACGGGCGATCTGTAAACACGCGGTGGCCCTGTGACGGGATTGTCAGACGCCGTAGCCGATCGCCCGGAGGTGCTGGAGCTGCATGTCGTCGAGCTCGATGACCTGCGTGTCTTCGCCCCACGGGGATTCATCTTCTTCGAGATACATGGTAGATAGGAAGTTCAAGCTGTATTTCTGCAAGGTCCAATCCTAGAGATTCTGTGAACCAGGAACCGGTGACCCGCATACAGGAGATTTGCCCATGAATACTTTGGCTAAAACCATCCTTTCCATTGCCGCCCTCCCCCTCACCATCGCTCAGATCTCGATCACGGAAGCTCACGCTTCGAACTCCATCCAGGAGGGCGCCTACGACCTCGAATGCACAGAGAAGGTGGTCGGTGCGTTACGAAAGCACTCAAAATGCGTGTGGGCCCAGGTCGCGGACGCGCTTGATGAGGAGGGACTTCTCAGTTTTGTGGAGACATTCCCAGAGGGGAGTGGGAGCTGTTTCAAACGCCTTGCACGAAGACTAGACCGGATCGATTCACGTTTCTCTGAGGCGCGCTGCCCAGATCTCGATCCCCAAACGCTACATGATCGGATTTGGGATTTTGTCATCGGGGAAACGGGCTCAGCGTTTGACCCGGAGTACACCATCTTGACGTCTCGAAAGATCCGCTACTACGCCTCGGTCAGGATCGAAAACAACGCGAGCTCGACAACGGTAGTGAAGGTGCCGATTCAATCAGTCGGCCTGCACAGTTGGGAGTGGCAGGATCCCCGCTGTGGTGACGAAGTCGAGCTCGCGCCAGGCGAGAGCCTAACATGCACTTCACCAGTAAAGGACTACGCGGGTTCTGGTAGGGTCGATCTCCGGGTAGGGCCAAGGTCGACTACGGATGGCATAACCTTCTCCATGAGCTTCGGGACCAACCATTGCGGAAGTGCAACACGAATCTATGACGATAAATGCTCCCTCGGCCGTTGGGCATGCGTCGGAACCGGAAGCAATCGAGGGGATGGGGACCTCGAAATCACCGTTTCGCTCAATGATGCAGCAGTCGCTCAACAGTGCGAGACATTCTACCCGGACGATGACCTATTCTAGGAACCTCTGAAGAGCGTCAAAGAACCAGAAATGTGAATCCCCTAGGAGTGACCTGCCCATTCAAAGCGATCCGCGAAGAATGGGAGGATCGCGCAAGAAAGCGACAGGAATGGAAGCAGGAAACGGCATTCTCTGGAGCAGATCACCCGGAAGCGGATAGGTAGATAGGAAGTTGTAGATAGGAAGTTCAAGCTGCGTTTTCGCAAGTTCCTATCCTAGAGGTTCTGTCGATTAGGAACCCAATACGGGACACTCCGCACTTACGCGCATGCGATGCGAGAGGAAGAAAGCGACCTCTCGTTTGCGGAGTTCGGCAGTGGCTCCAAACGGTTCTATCCGGCTCCGGGCTCGGAGAGCACGACCGACGAATCCCCTAACTACCTGGATTCAATGGCACGCCGGGAGGGACTCGAACCCCCGACCCTCAGGTTCGAAGCCTGATGCTCTATCCAGCTGAGCTACCGGCGCGCATCGGGCCGCTCTCGAGAAGGGACTCTTGAACGACCCACCGCGGATGGCTCCGCGGTGAACCCAGGTCACCGCGTGGATACAGAACCCGCGGGGCGATCGCCAGAGGACCCGCTCGCGGCGCGGGAAGCCGGGAACCCGCATTCGGGTTTCCTGCGCGGCGACGTCGCGCTTTCGAAGCGCAGCCCCCCGGCGCCCCAACGGGTTCGGCCCCTCGGATCCAATCCCGACTCCGGAGAATCTTCGCAACCAACGCCGCAGAGGCGGGTTGGAGCCGGAGAACCCGCCGAGCGATCCGCTCGGCCACGGAGGAACCGAGATGCTCGAAGGACTGAACTCGAACTTCCCCTGCTATCGCACTCGCACCCGCACTGCGCGGATGTGGGGTCTGGCGTTCGCCCTCGCCGCGCTCCTGTGTACCGCGGCGCCGAGCGTCCGTGCGCAAGAGGACACCTGCGGCCAGGACTGCCGCGCCGAGCGCGCGATGTGCCGCGCGGACGCGCGCGGCGCACGACACGAGTGTGCGGCGAGCTGCGACGAGGGCGATCGGCCGTGTCGGGCGGCGTGTCGCGAGGCGTTCGCCGAGTCGAATCGGCTCTGCGCCGTCGCTGTGCTCGGCTGCCACGCGGACCGCCGGGATGATCTGGATCCGGCCTGTGTCGACGGCAGTGTGGACGACTTCGACCTCTGCACCGCCGACGCTCTGGACTGCGCGATGGATTGCCACGTCGCCAAAGCGGAGGCGATTGCGCAGTGCCGCACGCTTGCGGATGGAGAGGCTGACGTCAACGGCAAGGGTTGCGTGCGCGCAGCCATCAAGAACGGTCGGGCGTGCCTCCACGAGTGCCGCGCCGCGCATCGCTGTCGCGCCGAGGCGAAGCAGAGCCTCGAGGAGTGCGTCCTGCCCTGATCGGCGAAGTCGTGCTGACGCCGGCCCCGCCTGCCGCGTCGAAGACTGCGTGGCCCCCGGACGCACCCGGGGGCCGCCAGCCGACGTCATATTCCGACTGATCAGAACGCGACCGATCAGCATGCGACCGATCAGAACAGCAGCTCGATGCCGCCCCCGAAGCCGAACTCGCTGTGCCACTGAAATGCGAGCGACCCGTAGCGGTGCAGGAGCCAGCGCAGACCGGCACTGCCCTCCCACTCCTGCTTCGTGTCGTACTTCACCTCTCCGATCGCCACCAGGCGAGCGGTCAACGCAAGCTCCTTGCCGAGTGTGAAGCGGCCCTCGCCCTGTGTGTCGACCCAGGCGCGTGATTCGAAGTTGAGAGGAAGCAGCGCTTCGACGCCGAAGACACCGGCGTTGCGTTCTTCTTCGAGGCTGGCGCCCGCGAAGGCGCGGTAGAAACGGTTCGCGTGATAGCGGTAGAGCGGCAGGACCTCGTGGTCGATTTCGGGAACGTCTTGCCACCCCACCTCCCACTCGACGGCGAGTTCGTGGCTCGAGTTGCTCGTGGTTGCAATGCCTTCCGTGTAGTGCGACATCGCGGACGCTTCGGCCCACGCGTACCAGGGGTCGCGAAAGAATCTGCGGCGTTCCTCGATCAGGTCGGCGTCGGGCTCGCTGCCTTCGTAGTGGAAGACGCGCGCCATCCCAGCCTTCATGTGATAGAGGACGTGGCAGTGGAAGAACCAGTCCTTGTCGGCGTCCGCAAAGAACTCGATGGTCGTCGTCTGCATGGGGGCGACGTCGACCGTGTGTTTCAGCGGTGCGCGGGCAGTGTCGCCGCCGAGAACGCGGAAGAAGTGGCCGTGGAGGTGCAACGGGTGGTGCATCATCGTCGAGTTCTCGAGCTCGACGCGAAGCACTTCGCCCCGCTTCACGGGAATCAGGTCGGCTTCGGCGAGCGTCCGCCCGTCGAACGACCACACGTAGCGTTCCATGTCGCCCGTCAGGCGCAGTCGGATCGACCGCACGGGGGCGTCGCCGGGAAGCTCGCTCGGAGCGGCCGCGCGCAGCTGGTCGTAGGGGGGAAGCGGGCGCTCGTCGAGCGGCGTTGAAGGCATGGAGTGCCCCATCGCCTCGTGCTTGCTGTGGTCGACGGGCGTGTGATCGACGCTCTTGCCGTGGTCGCCGTGGCTCATCGCGTAGGGGTCGGGAGGCGGCACGTCGGCGGCGCGGATCGGCTCTCCGCTGCCGAAGTAGGCCGAGGTCGTCCCGGACCCGTCCTGCGCGGTGGCGCGCAGCTCGACGCTCCCGCGCTCGGGAACCTCGACGACGAAGTCGTACGTCTCGGCAACCGCCATCAGGATGCGGTCGAACCGGACCGGTTCGATGTCGGCACCGTCGGCCGCGATGGTCCGCAGCCCGCCCCCTCCCAGACCGAGATAGAAGTAGGTGGACGCGGCGGCGTTGATCACGCGCACACGGATGCGCTCTCCGGGCGGGGCGTCGAAGCGCGCGACGGGGGATCCGTTCGTGAGGAACGCGTCGTAGGCGACGTCGGAGACGTCCATCGGCGGCATCCGCGCCCACGCACGGCGGGCGACGGAGCCCAGCGCGCCCGCCCGCAACGCGCCCCACAGACTCTGTGCGGTGCCCTTCTCGATCGAAAAATGCTCGCTCCCGCGCTTCAGCAGCCGGAGGATTTCGCGAGGATCGTCCCGGGTCCAATCGGAGAGGACGACGACGAGATCGCGGTCGACCTCGATGCCGGCGCGCTCGTCTTCCGGCTCGATGACGATCGATCCGTAGACCCCGCGTTGCTCCTGGAGCCCGGTATGCGAGTGGTACCAGTAGGTGCCGGCCTGACGGATCGGGATCTCGAAGGTGTGCGTACTGCCAGGCCGAATTCCGGGCGTCGTGATCCCCGGCACTCCGTCCTGCCGGTTCGGGACCAGAAGCCCGTGCCAGTGGATCGAGCTCGGCACGTCGAGCGTGTTGCGCACGTGGATCCGCGCGAGGTCCCCCACGCGCCAGCGCAGCGTGGGGCCGGGGATCGCGCCATTGATGGTCATCGCCTCGCTCTCGACCCCGTCGATCCGGACGCTCTCGCGCGCGATGGTGAGCGTGGCTTCGCGGAGCTCGGCACCCGCCGCGGGCGCTGCAGCGCAGACCGCCGCGATGAAGACGACGGCAATGAAGTGCGCCACGCCTGGAACGTAGCTCACCGCATGCGCCCGCTGTCTGCACGGATTCCGGCCAGCGATTCGACGCGCAACCCGTGCCGAGGAGGTCGATTCCCGGCTATAACGGGACGGGGAGGACCATCATGTGCGACTCCGTCGTCGCCGTTGGCGACGAGACGGCGGGCGGCACCACGCTCTTCGCGAAGAACAGCGACCGCAAGCGCGACGAGTGCCAGCCGTTGCTGCAGTTCGCCGAGGCCGTGCATCCGCCCGGCGCAATGCTGCGCTGCACGCACATCGAGATCCCCCAGGTGGCCGAGACATACCGCGTGCTCGGTCACTCGCCGTGGTGGATGTGGGGCTTCGAGCACGGCGTGAACGAGCACGCCGTCGCGGTGGGCAACCACACGGTATTCTCGAACGAGCCCATCGAGGAGACGCCCGGTCTCATCGGCATGGACCTCGTGCGTCTCGGACTCGAGCGAGGACGCACGGCGCGCGAAGCCGTCGAGGTGATCGCCGGACTCCTCGAGCGATACGGGCAGGCCGGCGCCGCGCTCGCACCCGGCGAGAGCGGCTACCACAACAGCTTCCTCGTCGCGGATCCGAGTGAAGCGTGGCGGCTCGAGACCACGAACCGCCGCTGGGTGGCGCGCCGCACCCGGCGAGCCGGGGTGTCGAACCACTACGAGATTGCCGCCGATTGGGAGATCGGAGCGCGCGATCTCGAGAGATTCGCGCGTGCCGAGGGCTACTGGACGAACGACGAACGCCTCGATGTCGCGGCGGCCTTCCGAAACCCGCACGTGCCCTCGCACCTGACGTCGGGCCGGCGGTCGCGGAGCCAGGCGCTACTCGACGCGGCGGCCGGGCGCCACGACGTCGCGTCGTTCCAGCGCGTGTTGCGCGACCACGCCGGTGCCGAGGCGTGGAATCCCGGCGACGCGACGCCGGGCGACGAGGCCTACTTCACCTTGTGCGCGCACAGTGAGCCCGTGCAGTGGACCACCGCGAGTCTCGTCGCGCCCCTGCCGCGCGCCAGCGACGTTCCCTGGCCGGTGTGGGTATCGTTCGGCACCCCCTGCACGGGGATCTTCGTTCCCGTCTATCTCCACGGGGTGATTCCAGCGGTGCTCGCCCGGGGCGGGGAGAGTTCGGAAGAGGAGTCGGCGTGGTGGGTGTTCCGGCGGCTCCAGGATGCGGCGGCGCCAGATCTCTCCCGCAACACGCCCATCCTGCGCGCCGAGTGGGCGAAGCTCGAAGCCGAACTCGAGGGGCAGCGGGTCGAAACGGAAGAAGCCGCCCGCGCAGCGGCGCTCTACGGTGACGAAGACGGGGCGCGTCGACAGCTGACCGACTTCATGTCGCGGAGCGTGACGCAGGTGCTCGAGAGGGCGGGGGAACTGGCGGCGAAGCTCGCGTAGGGGAAGGGGAGCGATCGGCTATTTCTAGGCGCTTTGCGCGCTGGCCTCATCGGCCACGGGAACGCTGCGGACCATGCGCGCCCGCGGCAGATACTCGTCTCGCATCTCCCACGGAACCCCGAGTGCGGAGAGAATCTTCCGCTTGGTGGCCTGGCGACAGGCCCGACCCTTCTCGACGGCGTGGATGGTGCGAGCGGAGATGCCCGCCTTCTCGGCGAGCTCCGTTTGAGTCCATCCCATGGCATGGCGTGCGGCCCGAATACGGTTCATGGTGTTGACTCCCGACGCACCCCACCCAGAATTCTAGCGCCGGAAGGTTTGTGATTCAGGGCTCGTTCGGGGGTTGACGACGATCTGGCGATCCCGCGGGGAAAATGAGAAGATCCTTGTCATTTCACGGAGTTGCACCGCGTCCGGCAACGGCACCGCGGCGCGGGGCAGCCGACGATCCGGGAGGCAGGGCGAACTCGCTGCAACCGGTTCCCACGAATCCGAAACGCCCGATGCCCCTTCACGAACGCTGTAGAACGACGTTATTAGACCGGTCCCCTCGTGTTCGGTCGGAGAAGTCGAGCTGAAGTCGCCCGAATCCCAGCCCGCTGCGATCGCGGATCGATGGCTCGTCGCTGGACTCGTCACGGGTCTTCTCGTGCGCGTCGTGGTGGCGGCACTCACGCATTCGTCGACGAACCTGCAGAATGACGACCTGCTGTACGTCGAGATGGCCCACGAGTTGATCGCCACTGGCGTACTCGACACCGGCGACTTCGTGCGCCCCCCCCTCTATTTCTTGTTCATCGCTGCGCTGAGTCTCGGCAACGCACCTTGGATGGTCGCGCTGAAAGGCGTTCAGTGCATTGCCGGTACCCTCGTTGCCGTCCCGGTGTACGGCGTGGCGCGACGCATCGGCGGCACGTTCGCGGCGCGGGTGGCTGCTGCCGTAGTGCTGTTCGATCCCACGTTGATCGCCTATTGCCACCTGCTCTGGCCCGAGACCCTCTATCTGCTGCTCGTCACGTGGGTCTTCGCCCGAGCGACGCTGCTTCGGGTCGGCTCGGGGTGGCGCATTCCCGTCCTCGGCGCGGTCACGGGCCTCGCCATGCTCCTGAAGCCCGTCTTCGGCCTGTTCACACTCTTTCTGGCGGGCGCCTGGTGGCGGGATCACGGCTTCCGGCCCGCGCTGAGGATCGCTCTGGGCTTCGGCCTCGCGACGGCGCTCGTGATCTCGCCCTGGGTGATCCGCAACCAGCGCGCGTACGGAGCGTCGATCCTCCTGGAGAATCAGGGCCCCTACAACTTGTGGGTGGGCAACACGAAAGACTCGCCGTTCGAGGTGCTCGAAGAGTGGAGGGCGCTTCCCGATCCGGTGGCTCGCAGCCGCGCGGGGATGCAGCGGGGCCTCGCAGCCATCGCCGAGGCACCCATCGACTTCGTGAACCGCTCGATCGCCCAGGGGTTGAACGTGTGGGGTTTCGAGTTCTTCGTGATCCGCAATCTGATCTTCGGCGGCTACGGAAGCGTCGCGCCCGCAACGCTCCTCGCCGCGTTCTGGACGATTCAGCTCGCCTGGACGCTGGTGCTCGCGCTGGCCGCGCTCGGAGTGCGGCGCGCCCGCCACGACCGGGGTTTCGCTCTGATCCTCGGCTTCGCGGTGGCCCTCACGCTGCTCGTGGGCACGATGGTCGGCACGACGCGCTTCCGCGTTCCCCTCACGCTCCTCGTGGCGGTGTCCGCGGGCGTGGGTGCCGAGCAGCTGCGCGCGCGGCGCCTCGAAGCGAGGGACCTCGTGGCCGCCGGCCTCGCCGGCATCGTGCTCTTCCACTCCTTCACGCGCCCGGTGTTCGTGCGCATCATCGGCGCGCAGTACGAGAAAGTGGAGGAGCTGCGCGACCCGGCGTGGTTCTTCTTCCGGTACTGAAAGGAAGGGTGGGCGCGGCGTGCAAGAACGTGGGAAACCGGCGAATGGATGGGGTGGACGAGGGGATTTGAACCCCCGACTTCCAGGACCACAACCTGGCGCTCTAACCAACTGAGCTACGCCCACCGCGGTTCCGCGCAAGCTATCCGGCAGGGGTCGGGGTGTCAACGCGGAGCAACGAGCCCGGAGGCTGGCTCGAGAGCCGGCCCCGCGCTGCGAGCCGAAGGCGAGCGCAATCGGACGAGCTAGCCTTGGCGGGCTGGCATTGCCCCGGTAGCTCAGTTGGATAGAGCAGTCGCCTTCTAAGCGACGGGTCGGGGGTTCAATTCCTCCCCGGGGCGCCAGCCAGCGCCAACGGTCAGCGCGATCGGGGCCGAGGCCGAGCCGAGTTCCCATCCACCGCCGTCTCCTGCAGAATGCTCAGCACAAGCAGGAGACCCCATGCTCGACCTCACGCCCGACCAGGTTCTCACCACCACCCGCAGCGTCCGCAGACGCCTCGACTTCGATCGACCCGTGCCTCGCGAGCTCATCGAGGAGTGCCTCGAGATCGCCTTCCAGGCGCCGAACGGCTCGAACATGAACACGTGGCACTGGGTCGTGGTCGACGACCCGAAGCAGGTCGAAGCCGTCGCCGCCGTCTACAACGGCGGGCTCGACGACTACGTGGCGAGTCTCGGCGACGCCGTCGGCGAGAACTACGCGGGCGCCACGATCCCGCGCGCCAAGCTGATCGGCGAGTCGGTCACCCACCTGCGCGAGAACATCCACAGGAGCCCCGCGCTGCTGATTCCGCTCTTCGCCGGCCGCACGGAGGGGGCCGGCTCGTTCTTCCAGGCCAGCCTCTGGGGCTCGGTGATCCAGGCCACCTGGAGCTTCATGCTCGCCCTGCGCGCGCGCGGCCTGGGGAGCGCGTGGACCACGGGGCACCTGTTCCGCGAGAAGGAGATGGCGCAGCTGCTCGGAATTCCAATCGAGGCGTACACGCAGGTCGGGCTGTTTCCGATCGCGTACACGATCGGTACGGACTTCCGGCCGGCCTATCGCAAGCCGCTGTCGGAGGTGGTGAGTTGGAACGGGTTCGGGAGCTAGCGGATCGTGCCGAGCTACACCGAAGAAGAGCAGCGCAACATCGATTCCGTGAACGCTCTGTTCGACGTGGAGGGCCTGCCCGACAAGTCGGTCCTCTTCGCGGAGGACGCCGTCTGGTGGAACGGACTTCCCTTCGTCGGCGAGCCCGGCCAGACGGAGCACCGGGGTATCGAGGCGATCCGCGCCATTCTTACCGGCGCGAGCAGCACGAAGGGCAAGAGCGCGGGCGTGGACGCCTACGACCTCAGCACGGCGCGAAACGAGGACATCGTCGTTCTCGCCGATGGCAACTACGTCGTGCGCCAGCACACCTTCCGAGCGAAGACCCACCGCGGGCGCGACTACTCGAACGTGTACTGCTTCGTATTCAAGTTCGACGAGGACGGCAAGATCGCGTACCTCACGGAGCACTGGAACACGTGGCACGCGTACAACGTGCTGTTCAACAACTTCGAGCTGGAGCCCGCGCACCCCGACGGGTAGGCGTCGTCGGCTCCAGCTCGCGAAGGGCGGCCGTCCCGTCAGTCGGCTGCGCGTTTCGCCTCGAGGGCTGCGACCGCCGCCAGCAGTTCGCTGCGCAGTGGCTCGACGTCCACGAGCGGCTCACGTCGGTAGCGTCCCACTTCCTCCGCACCGAAGCGCGTAAAATCCCGAGCAACCCGCTCCGGACCGAATCGTTCGATCATCCAGTTGAGCACCGCCGCGAGCCTCGCGTCGTCGATGGCCGCCTGGGCGCTCCCGGGCACCTGAACGAGGTACGCGCGCCCGCCCGGCACCTCGATGAAGCGTCCGATGCGGTCCTTCAACGCCGGCACATACCGCGACGCGGAGCCGTCCGCGAGGTGACAACCCTGACATTGGATGAGGTAGTCGACGTTCGGGGGGTTCGCGTGGGCTGGGCACGCGAGCAGGGCGAGGGTGCAGACGAGCGTGCGCGGGTAGAGAGATGGAAACTCTGCGTTGCAGAGTTTCACTTCCGTTGACCGCTCTCGCTGCTCATACCCACGACGACCGCCACCGTCGAGTTGTACGCCACGCCCACGCGCCCCATGCACCAGTTGATCGCGTTCGACTTGTGGGTGTAGTACACCGGTTTCTCGCCCTCGTCCCGTTGGCAGAAGCAGTTCCCGCAGTGTCCCTTCCCGCAGCAGTCGTTGTACGAGACCACGTAGTCCTTTCCGTCCACCGGGTTGCGGCAGGTGCCGAGCCAGGTGATGGGCGACATTTCGGTTCCGGGGGGACACGAGATGTGGCTGCCGCCGCAGCATGCGGCGAGGAATCCGTCGATCGCGCAATGGCGCCAGTAGGCGCAGTTCGTCGGGTCGCCCTCGTCGGTGCTGGGGTCCGGCTCGCCGGGCGCGGGCTCGCGGGCGGCGGCTGCGCGGCGTGCCACGGGCAGCAGAGGAATGGCCGCGCTGCCCAGGATCCCGGCGGCGAGCCGACTCAGGAAGCCGCGGCGCGACGTGCGCTTGGCGAGGCCGCGCAGCGCATCCTCGGCCAGCTGGTCGAAGCGGTTCATCGGCTGCTTCCGCTCGGCAGGTGCAGGCCGAAGTTGGTGACATTGCCGGTGTTGAAGCGGCGCAGGAACTCGCCGCTGAGCGCGTCGTATACCGCGAGGGATCCGCTGAACTGCGCGGCGGTCACGAGCAGCGGTGCGTCGTCGGCGGTGACTTCGATGAGGTCGATGCCCGGCATGGGGGCACTCGAGAGCAGCCACTCGTAGAGGCCGTTGAAGGGCCACACCCAGTC
>JABSQW010000527.1 GCA_013215605.1 Myxococcales bacterium | reverse complement strand
TCCTGGGATGGGACCGATCTCACCCGCCTTCGAGCAGCTGCCGCAGTACCGGATCTGCGTCCTTCGCGGAGCGCAGCCGTTCGAGACCCTGCTCGATCAGCGGCTGCGAGTGCTCCAGGATGGCCTCGCGATAGGCCGGCCGCGACGTGAGCGCCGTCCAGTAGCCGGCGCACGCCGGGCGCTGCCCGTTGCCGAGAAATGGCTCGATGGAGTCCACCTGGCGCAAGCGCTCGAAGATCACGAGCCAGCCCACGTCCGCCAGTGTGTACTGCGTGCCGAGCAGCCAGGGACCGCCCGTCTTCTCGAGCTGGGCTTCGAGGGCGTCGAGGTGGACGCCCATCTGATCGCGGCTCCGCGCGAGGATCTTCATCGGCAACCCGAGGCGTCCGATCTTCTCGATGCCCGCCGTCTTCAGAGCCACGAAGAGGAGCGGGCGCTTCTTGTCGAAGTGGAACAGCACACCCTCGAAGATCTTCCAGAAGGGGATCTTCTCGATCATCGTGCAGAACAGCGGCAGGGTGAGGCCGGGCACGGCGTTGCCGGCGCTCTGGTCGCCGTGTTGGATCGGGTCGTCCGTCAGCGACGTTCGGTCGATCCACGACTCCATCTCGGCGCGCGCGGCAGCATCGTCGGGAATCAGGCCCGGCGAGCTGGGGAGAGCGTGCTGCGCGGCGAAGCGGATTTGTTCGTGGGACTCGTAGACCGGGTGTCCCTGGTGGACGAGGACCGGCACGGTGCCGCCGGGGTTCACGTCGAGGAGGCGCGGGCGGATGTTTTCGTAGCAGCCCGTTTCGATGAGATCGATGTGATGGCTCTTGTAGCGGACGCCCAGCTCCGCCATGCAGAGGCGGGTCTTCATGGAGCAGAGCGAGAGGGCATTGTGATAGAGCTCGAACTCCTCGTCGAAGGGCAGGTCGATGCCCTCCTGGAGGCCGGGAGGGACCGGGTGCGTGCGCCGGCGTTGGTTCTGCCAGGCCCACCAGATGACGAAGCCGCCGCCGACGATCAGGGCGACGAGGAGAGCGGGGGAGGGGAGAGACGCCATGGGGCGACGAGGGTACTGGGGAGCCACCGGGTCGCACAGTCCGGCTAGTCTCTGGGTATGAAGCGGGCGACGATTTCGCCAGCGAGCGTGAGCGCGAGAAGAGACATCGGGTGGCCGCGCGCGGTGGGTCTTCGACTCGCCTCGCTGGTCGTGGGGCTGGGGCTCGCGGCCGGTCTCGTCGTCCTGCTGGCGGGGGGGTACCTGATCCAGCGATCCGCCGCGAGGCAGATCGTCGATCCGCGCCTGGCCCGTTTCGCGCTGGTGCGGGCGCTGCTTGCCGATCCTCACTTCGAAGAGCTCGAGCGGCGCGCCTCGAGCGGTGAACACTTCGACAGCGTCGCCGACTTCTCGAGGGGCATCGCACTCTCGCGGCAGCTCTATGAGCCGGTGGAGATGTTCGGCAGGTCGCGGTTCCGACCGCGGCCCGGGGTGACGGTCATCAACGCGCTCGTCTGGACCGGACTCGGCTATCGCGGTCTGGCCATTCCCGGAACGTCCGACCTGCGCGCGGCGCTCGAGCGCTGCGAGGTGCCGTATCGGATCGAGTTCCGCACCGATGCCCGTGGTTTCAAGCCGACGGGTGGCGGTCCTGAGGATGCGGCGGCGCGGGTGGTGTTCCTCGGCGATTCGTTCACGGAAGGGCTGTGGGTCGCGCCGGAGGCGACGTTTGCGAGCCGCTTCGCCGACCACGCGCGGAAGCGCGGCCGGCCGGTGGCCCCGCTGAACCTCGGCGTCAACGGCTACGGCGCCCTGGAGATGCACTGGCTCCTCGAGCGCTACGCGGGCGAGCTCGCGCCGTCGCTCGTCGTGGCGAACCTCTTCCCGAACGACGTCGGCCCCGACGCCGCTGCCGTCATTCGCGGCCGTGGCACGTCGTCGCGCGCGTACCGACGGCTGTTTTCCCACCTCGCTGCGATGGTCGCACTCGCGCGTACCGGCGGGTTCCGCTTCGCGGTGGCCCTGGTCCCCACCCGAGAACAGGTCGCTCGACGCGGCGCCGCCGCCGTCTTCCAGGAGCGCGTGACGAGCTGGTGCGAATCGATCGATGTGCCCTGCCTCGATCCCCGCATCGCGCTTCGCGAGACCGGAGCGCGAGCCGCCTACTTTCCGTGGGACCCCCACTTCACGCCCGCAGGCCACGATCGCTACGCGGAGTTTCTCGCCGATGCGCTGTTCGAGCCCTAGCCGCTTCGCCCACGCGGTCGGCTGCATCCTGGCCGCGGGTCTGTCAGGCTGTGTGTCCGGCCCTCCGAACGCTTCTCCCGGAGATGCTCCCGTGCGAGTCACTCGACTGCTCGATGCTCCCATCGTCACGCCGGCGAGCCATCCGAGTATCGGGGAGAACATCCAGGGCCCCTCTCTGATCCGCGTGCCCGATTGGGTGGAGGCTCCTCTCGGCCACTACTACCTCTACTTCGCGGACCACAAGGGTCGCAGCATCCGTCTCGCGTACGCCGACGCGCTCATCGGACCCTGGCGCGTGCACGCCCCCGGCAGTCTCCACCTCGAGGACTCGCCCTTTCCGAGCACGCCGCCGGAGTCGCCGCCCGGCGCCATCGAACGGGTGCGCGCACACTACGAGGCGGCGGGCGTTCGCGTTCCGCACGACATCGCCATGGACCTCACGACGCCGCACATCGCGTCGCCCGACGTGCACGTCGACGCCGGGAACCAGCGCATCGTGATGTACTACCACGGTCTCGAAGCCTTCGGGCAGCAGGTCACCCGCGTCGCCGTGTCGAAGGACGGGCTGCACTTCGACGCGCACCGCGAAATTCTCGGGCGAAGCTACTGGCGCGCCTTCGCGCACGCGGGAGACGTGTACGCCCTCGCGATGCCGGGTCACTTCTACCGATCGGCGAGCGCCCTCGGCGGATTCGAGGAGGGCCCCCGCCTCTTCGACGACTCGATGCGCCACAGCGCTCTCGTCGTGCGCGGCGACACGCTCCACGTCTTCTGGACGCGCGTCGGCGACGCCCCCGAGGCGATCCTGCACTCGACGATCGACGTGTCGAAGCCCTGGGCGGAGTGGTCCGAGCAGGGCGGGGCCGCCGTGCTGAAGCCCGAGCGTTCGTGGGAGGGGGCGGGCGCGCCCGTTCTGCCATCGATGCGCAGCGTCGCGTACGGTCGCGTCCACCAGCTGCGCGATCCGGCGATCTACGAAGAGGACGGGCGGACCTACCTCCTCTACGCGGTGGCGGGGGAGAGCGGCATCGCGATTGCCGAGGTCCACTTCCAGCCCGACCCTTGAAGCGATTTCGAGGCTTCGCCTGGCGGCGCCGTTCCGATAGGGTTCCTTGCGGAGGTTTCCCATGCCCACAGCGGCGAGCCACGCGAAAGAATTTTCCGCGGACGAGATCCGCACCGCTCGAAAACGCGAGGTCGCTCTCGGCTACCGGCTCCTTGCCGCGCAGGGCTGGGGGGATCTCGGTGACGGCCACATCAGCGCGCGCGATCCCGAGCGCCAGGATTGCTTCTGGATGCTCCGCTACGACGTGTCGTATCACGAGGCGAAGATCTCCGACCTCGTGCTCGTCGGACCCGACGGCGGTCTCGTCGAGGGCAGCGGTCACATCAACACCGCCGCCTACTACATCCACCACCCGATCCTGGCGGCGCGGCCCGAGGCCGTCTCGGCCTGCCACGTTCACACCGGTTGGGGGACGCCGTTCTCCGCCGAGGTGCGACCCATCCTGCCGATCACCCAGGAGTCCTGCCTCTTCTTCGAAGACCACGCGATCTTCGACGACGAAGAGGTG
>JABSQW010000526.1 GCA_013215605.1 Myxococcales bacterium | reverse complement strand
GGTCTGGGCGTACCGCTTCGACTGGGACGAGGAGCCGACGCGGATGGGCACGGACCTCTCCCGCCTCCTCGGGGCGGCGCACGGCCTCGAGATCCCCTTCGTCATGGGCGCTTCGAGCCTCGGGCCCATCGACAAATTGATCGCGAGCAAGAAGAACACGCCGGGCCGCGAACTCCTGTCGACGCGCATGGGAAGCTACTGGGCGAACTTCGCGCGAACCGGCGCACCGGGACGCGGCACCGACGGAACGCTGCCCGTGTGGACGGCCTGGAACCACGACACACCCGAGACTCCCCGCTACATGATCTTCGACACCGAAGAGGATGGAGGTCTGCGCATGTCGGCCGACTACGTGACCGGCGCCCGGATCGCGGCGCGCATCGACGCCGATCCGCGCTTCGCCGAGCACGAGCGTTGCGACGCACTGACGCACCTCGTTGAGGACCTCGCGCGGTTCGGCGAAGACGACTACGCGCAGCGCGGCTGTGGGGAGTTCAACGTAGCCGCGACCGGCGATGAGTAGGACGCTTCCCGAATTGCTCTAAT
The DNA here is from genome assembly GCA_013215605.1 of Myxococcales bacterium. Classification (GTDB taxonomy): domain Bacteria; phylum Myxococcota_A; class UBA9160; order UBA9160; family SMWR01; genus JABSQW01. The sequence continues at coordinate 1,950 of JABSQW010000526.1, read as the reverse complement.
TGGAGCTGCCGCGCACCACGTACTCGCGGTCGGGTCGGATCGCCACCTCGAAGTAGATGGCGTCGGCGTAGCCCCCGCGGAACTTGCGGGTGGGCGATGCGACGCGGAATTTCTGGACCCCACGAGGCTCGACGTTCTAGACTCGGGGCATGCGAACCTTCATGGCTTCTCTCGCCCTCTGGTTCACCGCGGCGCCGGCGCTCGCGGCGGATCCCGCCGTCGGCTCCCCCGCTCCGGACTTCGCATTCGTGGGCTCCGACGGGAAGACCTACGCACACTCGCAGTTCGTCGGGAAGCGCGGCGTGGTGCTCGCGTGGTTCCCCAAGGCTTTCACCCCCGGGTGAACGGCGGAGCTCGAGGCGCTGCGTGACAGCGCCGACGCCATTGCCAAGTACGACGCGGCCGTGTTCATGGTCAGCCTGGACGATCCTGACAAGAACAAGGCCTTCGCCGAATCCCTGAACACCGACCAGGTACTGCTCTCCGATCCGAGCGGCATGATGGCCGACGTCTTTGGCGTGAAGGGATTCGCAGGGCTCTACGCGAAGCGCTGGACCTTCTACATCGACCGCGATGGCATCGTCCGCGAGATCGACAAGAAGGTGAGCACCAAAACCGCGGGGCAGGACATCGCGCGCAAGCTCGGGGAGCTCGGGTTTCCCAAGCGCTGAAGCGATTCCGGGGGGCCGGACTGCGGAGCATTGCGATAGACAGAGGACCGGCATCATGAGCTACGACATCCGAGGGAAGAACGTCCTGGTCACAGGCGCCTCGAGTGGCATCGGCGCCGCTCTCGCCGAGGGCTTCGCGCGCGCGGGCGCCGTGGTCGGGATCTGCGCGCGCCGCGCAGAGCGACTCGCCGAGGTGCTCACGCGGGTGCGAGCGCACTCGCCGACTTCGCAGATGTGGACCGTCGACCTCGCGCGGCTCGACGGAATCTCCGAGTTCGCGCAGCGCGCGGACTCGGCCCTCGGCGGGATCGACGTGCTCGTCAACAACGCCGGCATTCCGAAGCGCAAGAAGGTGCAGTCGCTCACTTCCGGCATCGTCGAAGAAGTGATGGCGATCAACTACTTCTCTCCGATCCGCCTGACCCTCGCGCTGCTGCCACGGCTGATCGAGCGTCGGGGCAGGATCGTGAACATCTCCTCGGTGGCGGCGCGACTCGGGCCGCCCGGTGAAGCCGCCTACACGGCTTCGAAGGCCGCCCTGACGGGCTGGTCCGAGTCGATGCTCATCGACCTCGCCGAAACGGGAGTTTCGGTCCACGTCGTGAACCCGGGCGTGATCGACACCGAGTTGTTCACGCTGCCCGACAACGACGAGCTCGTCGCACCGGTGGAGGCCCTGCCCGTCGAAGACATCGTGAATCCGGTGCTCGAGCAGCTCGCGTCCGGGACCTTCGAGATCTACGTCCCGGAGTGGTTCGTGAACGTCGTCGGCGGCAAGTTCACGGACACGGGGAAGTATTTCGACGGAAGCATCGCCTGGTTGCGTTCCCAGAATCAGTGAGAATCCGCAGCCGCGGGGGAACGATGAAGCGCTTCAGCCGTGTTCCCTCGATTCACGGGCTGTCATGAATGCCCCACGGCTCGGACCGAGCTGAGTCATTCGCTGCGCTGGATTCGGCGATGCGCGAGCTTCCATCCGGTCGACGTGCGCCGAAACAGGTCCTCGTACACGCCCATGATCGACAGCTGCGGCGTCTGGTGGATCTGCGTGTAGAAGTGGAACACGGAACGACTCCGCGCCTCGTCTCCCGCGAGCTCGATCACGATCGTCGAAAGAACGTGGCGCGTGTTCGCGCCGGGGCCCGACGTTCCCCCCGCGCGCCGCTCCTTCGCTCCTTCGAGGATCTCGGGGTGACCCGTCTTCGTGCCAAACGCGCCGCCGTCCCAGACGGCGTCGTCAGTGAAGAGCTGAATGTAGTCGTCGAGATCCCCCTCGTCG
>JABSQW010000525.1 GCA_013215605.1 Myxococcales bacterium | reverse complement strand
CCGCCCAGGAGTTCGCGCCCCCTTGCCGGGATGCACTCCCCTTGGGCCAACTCTCGGCGCCGTATTCGCCAGCGTGGGGGATCGTGTGGAAGATCCAGCGAATCTCGCCCGTGTGAAGGTCGTAGGCCCGGATGTCGCCCGGAGCGGAGCCCTCACTCTCTCCCACCTTGGTCCCAATGATCAGCAGGTCCCGATAGATCGCACCGGGTGTCGGCGACATCACATCGCTTCCTCCCATGCCGTGGGACAGTCCGGCGCGCAGATCGACCCGGCCCCCGCGGCCAAACGATTCGATCGGCGCTCCCGTCCTGGCATCGAGCGCCCAGAGATCGTGCCCGGAGGCGGCGAGGATCCTGCCACCGCCACCGGATTCCCAGTAGACGACGCCACGGTTGTGTCCCTGGGAAGCACTGCCGTGGGCGACCGGGTCGAAGCGCCAGATCTCCTTGCCCGTCGCGGCATCGATGCCAAACGGATGGGCCCGGGGTGTCGTGCCGTACAGGACACCATCGACCACGATCGGGTTGCACTGGATCTGAGAGAGCGAACCCTCGATCGGCCCGGCGTCGTACGTCCATGCAACCTCCAGGCGATGAACATTGTCGCGGTCGATCTGATCGAGTGGAGCGTAGTGAGAGCGCCCCTCGTCACCCAGGTAGTGACGCCACTCCCAATCCGGCGGCGCCCGCGTCGGTTCCGGCGGAAGACGATCACTCGGCATACAGCCGCTGCCCAGCAGGGCCAGTACAACGACGCTCCCAATCAACGAGTCCATCGGCCTCATCGAACGATCCTTCTGGCGAAATCCGAGCCCCGTCGACGGGGCTCACAGGGGAATGTCCTCAGCATAATCGAGTTCTTCGCGGAAACGGGAGCACTCTCGTCCTTCAATTCTTCGGTGAGGAGGCCCGAGGCACGCACTCCCCGCCGCGGGGTCGACCACGGGCCGTGTGGCCACTTGACATGGTTCCGGCTTATCGGGCTTCCTGTCGAAGACTCGGCTTATAATTCCTGTTCGCTATTCGCACGATGACAGCGACCGAAGATGGGGAGAAGATCCAACATGACTCGCAGCATCATTGCCTCGCTGGCCGGAATCCTCCTGCTGGCTTCGCTTTCCGCCTGTAGCCATACGGCCACCAACTCGCTCGAAAGTTCGGGCTACGTGGGAGCGTGGAAGGTGGCCGACACGCAGGGCAAGCCCTTCTACATCCAGTTCGACGCAGACGGCACGGCGAAGAATACCTGGGGGAAGGGAGAGAGCGGCCACTGGCAGCTGGTGGACGGCAGCGCGCGGGTGGTCTGGTCGAGCGGCTGGACGGATGTGCTCTCCCGCGACGGTCAGCGCTACACGAAATCGGGATACCGACCCGGCACTTCACCTCCCGAGGGCCCTGCGGACACGGGCCCGGCGGAACGCGTCGCCGGGATACCGCACGCCCACCACTAAAAGAGCACGCCAAGGCGCGCGGACCCGACCGGCCGCGGCGTCTCAGACGATCCGCGACTTGCTTTTCCCCAGTAGCGCTCGCGGATCAGGCGCTTGCAGAGCTTGCCAGTGTCCTGGCGGGGCGACGCCCCGTCGAAGTCCACCGAACGGGGACACTCGCAAGGAGTCAGCAGCGCGGGCCCTTCCAGCCTGCGGCGGCTTCCATCGTGTAGGTGTAGCCGCACTCGATCAGTTCCTCCATCTTCTCGAACTCCAGCATGCCGTAGCTGTCGATGGGAGGCTGCAGGTAGAGATCGACCGAACGGGCGACCTGAGCGCTGCGGCTGGCACTCGCAAGCGTCGTCGTGCGCATCAGGATGTCGAGGATGTTCGGGGCGTCGATGCGCTTCGACTGGAAGGGCAGAACGCGGTTCCAGAAGATGCGCCACTGCGAGGGAAGGCCTTCCTCGGAGACCGGCAGCTCCTCCTCGGGGCTGACATTGACGGCGATCACCAATCCGCCACACCGCGTGCGCATGACATCACCCGGGAGGTTGTTGACTACGCCGCCATCGACGAGCAGGTGCATTCCCTTGGCCACGGGGATGGCGATGCCGGGGATGGATCCGCTCGCGCGCGTTGCCTCCCACACGGGGCCGGAGTCGTGTATGACCATCTCCGCTGTTGTCAGGTTGCTCGATACGGCGAAGTAGTTGATCCAGAGGTCTTCGATCATCGTGTCGCCGAAGGAGGTCCTGGCGCTTTGTTCGATCCGGGTCGTCGCCAGCATCGCCACCATCGGAACCGTGTATTCGCTGAAGGGGTTCGTCGAGATGATGCGTCGGTTGAGATCGTAGATTTCCTCGAGAGACAGACCGAGGGAGATCTGGCCGGCCATGATGGCACCCATGCTGGTCCCGCCGATGTAGTCGATGGGAATGCGCATTTCGCGCAACGCCTTCACCACGCCCAGGTGTGCGAAGCCTCGGGCCCCGCCGCCGCCCAGAGCCACGCCCACGGCGCGCCCCGACAGGGCTCGCGCGACGCGGGCAATGTCCGCCTGATCACCCGCCCTGACGTGGTGGTGGGCGTCGACATCGCGTCGGGAGAGCCACTCGCCGGTGCCGCTCGGCAGCTTCGTCTCCGGCGGGTGCACCAGCACGAGCGTCCTGCGCGCCCGGCGCGGGTCCGTGGCCCGCGTCGAGGATGTCAGCGCCCTCTCGACCTCACCGGGCTCCGGGGAAGCGGTGGCGTCGGCGATGATGACCACCTGGTCGGCGACGCCCGTCGCCCGGTGGCTCCACCCGGTCGGCCGATCGTCGGTTTCGAGCACGATGTAGCCGTGGTTCAGATACTGCTCCTCGAACCACGCGGCGAACCGGAGCCAGTTCGGGTGATCCTCGGGCAGAGACGAGGCGTTGTCGAGGACGCCTAGCGTCGAGAGGCGGCGAGAGTCGAGGTGAAGCGTCGTCGCCTCCCAGTCGCCCAAAGCCTCCGCCAAGCCGCGCGAGAACTCCGCCAACGGCGCCCCCCGGCCCGCGGGAAGCACGGCCACGGAGACGGCCCGCTCTTGGCTGCCCCGTCCGCTCATCGACGCCATCATCCGCTTGGCGAGAACCTTGGTGATGGACATCAGGGCGCGCGGGTATTGGAAGAGCACCTCCTCGAAAGCGTCCTTGGAGAAGTGTACGAGAACCGTGTCGCGCATCGCGTAGGGCGTTGCCGTCCGCTTCTCGCCGGTGAAGAGAGCGATCTCGCCCAGCCCCTCCCCGCTCCCAACCTCGCCGACCACCTCTTCGCGACCGTCAGCGTCGACCACGACGACCTGCAGGCGGCCGCTCGCGACCACGTACCAGCCGTTGCACTCGTCCCCCTGTCGGAAGGGGGCCTCGCCGCGGCGCACAATGACCCATTCGATCTTCTTCTCGAGTTCGTGGATGACCTCGATGTCCACGGGCCCGAGGATGGCCGGCAGCATGCCCGCCAACTGGCTCCGCTGAAGTCGCCGACGCGCGACGTTCGTCAGCGCGTCGAGCACCTGCGGGGTATCCCCGCCTATTCGATCGATCGCGGAGCGCGGCAACTTCACGAGTTCGCACGGGGCGTCGGCGATCACGGTGGCCAACCGAACACCACCCACGATCGCCTGCATCTCGCCAACGGGATCGCCCGCCTCGACGCGCCCAACCACAACTTCATCCCCCGACGGATCGCGCGCGACCACGCGCAGGATCCCGGACGCAAGTATGTACATCGCGTCCCCGGGATCCCCCTGTCGCATGAGCGTCTCACCGCTGGCGAGGCTTACGTTCTCCAGGGCCCGTGCAATGCGGGCAATCGTCAGATCGTCGAGAGCTTCGAAAATCTCGACACCGCGAAGCAGCGTCTCCCCGTATTTGCCACCGGCGTTTTCGATGATTGCACCTCCCCGACCGTACGCGAGTGCGGAAGGGCTCTAAACATTCATTGATCTTTTCATGCCAAGCACGAAAGACGAACGAGCCTATTCTGACCGTGTCGCCAGAACAATGTCAAAAAAATCGTTGCACTTTCGGATCAGCAGTGGGCCCGGCCTGTCCCGATAGCAATCTTCCAACATCGACGGAAGTATCGGCCGACTGGTCTGGGCAGTGACCGGTGGCGCACGTGGTAGTTGATTTTGAATATACTGTGTTTTATAATCAAGATCACAACGTGATTTCTTCGGGAAGAATCCAATGATGGAAGAATTCTTGGCCTGGCCTCAGCCTGTCTACCTATTGAGCGGAGTCTTTCTCGGCGGAGCTCTGATCTCATGATCAATGTTCTGGCTGCGGGTGCTGATGTGCTTCAGCGCGCTGATGGG
>JABSQW010000524.1 GCA_013215605.1 Myxococcales bacterium | reverse complement strand
GGCCGCCGCCGAAGTCCACGGGCCGCGAACGCTACGGGCTCGACGAAGCCGAGACGCTCGCCAAGGAGTGGCTCGGTGACGGGCGCGACGGCGACGATCTCGTCGCCACACTCGTGGCGTTCACCGCGGAGAGCGTTGCGCGCGCGTGCCGTCAGTGGATGAGCGCGCCGGTCGATCGCCTGCTCGTCGGCGGTGGCGGCGCGCGCAATCCCGCCGTGATGCGGGCGCTCTCCGAACGGCTTCCCGACGCCGAGGTCGACACGTTCGACGCAGTCGGCGTACCGGCGGGCGCGGCGGAGGCGATGGCATTCGCGCTGATGGGCCGCAACGCGCTGCTCGGCCTGCCCAACCACCTGCCGCGCTGCACCGGTGCGACCCGCGCCGCCGTGCTGGGCGTGATCGCCCCGGGGCGATCGGGCGCGATTCGACCCTAGGGGTCCGGCCGAACTTCTAGAGATCCACCACCAGCCCGTCGTCCGCCGTCTCGAACTCACAGGCGTCGCGGTAGTCGACCATCTCCTCGCCGAGGTGCGTGAGGATCATGCGACCGCAGTGGAACTCGTCGCGGTGCTCGACGAGCTGCGCGTGGGTGAGGTGCAGACCAAAGCCCTCGCCGCCGTGATACGTGCACTCGCTCACGAACAGGTTCGCCTCGCCGACCTCGCGCGGAAGGTCGTCGAACCACCCGGTGTCGCCCGAGTAGGCGACTTTCAGTGGACCGGCGTCGACGATCAGACCGTGTGGGCAGGTGTGGGGCGAGTGGCGCGTCTCGAACGCGCGCACGGCGACGGGTCCGACCTCGGCCGCGGTGCTCAGGGAGTACTCCACGAACGAGATCGGGAACGACCACTCCTGCTCCTCGAGCGAGTAGCCCATTGCTCTCGCGAGACGCCGCACGCGCTCTTCGACCCCCGGTGGGCCGGCGATGCGCAGCGAGTCCCTGCGGGCGTCCGCGTAGAGCATCGCGAGCAGGATCGTCGGGATGCCGCCGTAGTGGTCGCCGTGGAAGTGCGACACGAGGATGCTGTCGATTTCATTGCGATCGATCCCGACCTCGGCGAGGCCCGTCGCCGTGGTCATGCCGCAGTCGAGCATTACGCCGCCGCCGGGCGCGCGCAGCAGGATCGCGCTCTGCCGGCGACCGCCCGCCCCGAAGGCGTCGCTCGTTCCGATGAAGACCAGCTCACTCATAGGCGTCCGCCCCGGATGCGGGGGGGGAGGCAGGTATGGAATGCGCCTCCGGCGAAGACGCCGTCCGCAGCGGGGAGCGCGGGAACCTGTTCGCCATCCCAGATCACGGTGCGTCTGAGGCTAGCCCCGCGGGCGATCGTCGCGCCAGCACCCACCACGACATCGCCCGTGAAGCGGACCCCGCGCTGCTCCGCGACGGCTTCGACGTCGAGATAGGAGAGCGGACGCGGGGTCAGGTTTGCCTCGAGGTACTCGGCGGGTGTGCCCACGGGTACCCACACGCAGGTATCTCGTGTCGCGACCTCGCCGCGGACGTCGCGCTCGCCCGCTTCGACGCGAGGGATCAGCCAGTGATCGAGGTGACTGAAGACCTCGCGGTCCGGCAGCCAGTCGAAGGCGCGCGGCGCGATGGCGTTCACCCAGGTGTAGAGGCCCGAACGGACTTCGCCGCCGAGATCGAAGCGGTTCGCCACCCGCCGCACGCTGCCCTCGGCATCGACGCCGATCGGGCCAAAGGCCGCGGCGCGCGGATCGTCGAGCAGCTGGAGAGTAGCGGCGTCGCCGCGCGAGCGGTGCTTCGCGATGAATGCCGTCAGATCCAGGTCGAGCACCTGGTCTCCACCGATGATGATCGACGGATCGCTCTCGCGCAGGAACGCGGCCACGCGACGGATACCGCCCCCCGTACCGAGTAGTTCATCTTCCACCGAAAAGTGCAGTTCGACGCCGTCCGGGCAGCTGCCGCGGGCAGCCTCGATGAGATGGTCGCTGAGGTGGTGGGTGTTGACGATGACCTCGGTCACACCGTGGCGAGCGAGCAGCGCGAGCTGATAGCCCACCAGCGGGATTCCGCGAACCGGAAGCGCGGGCTTCGGGCACAGATTCGTGAGCGGGCGCAGCCGCGTCCCCAGGCCCGCGCCGACCACCATGCCCCTCACGCGGACGGCTCGTCCGGTGTCTCGGGGAGTTCGGCGATCAGCTCGGCGAGGGGGGTCATGGCGGGCTCGCGTGCCGCGGCGCGCGCGGCGGCGCCGCGCAGCGCGCGCACGGTGGCGGGGATGAAGCGCAGGAAACGCGTGTCGCCGCGCTCTCTCGCGGCGTAGACGAAACGTGCGTGGTCCTTCCCCTTGCGCGTCAGCGTCAGGAGGTCGAAGCGCCGCGCGAACGTCTCGGGGTCGGGCGCGTCGGGGAGCTTCGGTCGGACGCGCGCGAGATGTGCGTCGATCTCGTCCTGCTCGAGCTCGGCGTAGGAATCGCGCAGCAGACACACGAGGTCGTACTCCGGTGGCGCGAGGAACGCGCCCTGGAGGTCGATCATGACCACTTCGCCCCCGGCTCGCCCGGGCACTACGTGGAGGTTTGCGCTCTGGAAGTCGCGGTGGGCGAGGCGATCCGGCGCGTCGCTAGACGTCTCGGCCACGTGGGTGAACGCGTCGCGGACGGCTTCGCGCTCGGCGGGCGTGGTCTCGCGCGAGCGGACCGCGAGGCTGTAGGTCGCGAACAGATCGGCCTTGTAGGCGAACAGGGCGTCGTCGAGATGGCGCGCGTAGGCTTCGACCGCCGGATCGGCGGGCAGTGACTGCAGGCGCGGCACGAGATCGCACGCTTCCGCGTATCGGGCTCGACGCAATTTGGCGTCGATCTGAACCGCGGTGTCGTTCAGGCAGACCGTGCCGACGTCTTCGAGCAACGCGATGCCGAGCGCTGCGTTCCGCGCCCAGCACTTCGGAACCGGCAGGCCCCCGCGCTCGAGGTGCGCGCGAATCGGCTCGAGGGGTGGTTCGGCGGGGGCGCCGGTGGGCCGGCCGGCGAGGTCTTCCGGTGCTTCGACGCGCGCGATCACCGTGCCGGGCGCGCCGCTGAGGCGGAGCCGCGCAAAGCCGCGCAGGCCGAGTCCCGCGTCGATCCACTCGAGCCGGGTGGGAGCCGACCCGAACGTCTGGGTGCCGAGAGCGACGATGGCGCCCTCGACGCGGGCCGTCTCGGCGTCCCCCGCGCCACCGGCCATCTCAGAAGAAGAGCCGGGCAAGGAGGAACGCGGCGCACAGGCCGGTGAAGTCGGCGGCGAGGCACGCCGCCAGGGTATGGCGCGCCGCGCGCACGTGGACGCTGCCGAGGTACACAGCGATCACGTAGAAGGTGGTCTCCGTGCTCCCATTCATGATGGACACGAGGAAGCCCACGAAGGAGTCGGGTCCGTGAGCGTTCATCGTCTCCGTCATCACGCCGAGCGCGCCACTTCCAGACAGCGGTCGGATCAGCGCCATCGGCAGTGCTTCGGCGGGATAGCCGATGAGGTCTGTGAGCGGACGCAAGCCGCCGATCAGCATGTCGAGCAGTCCCGACGCGCGAAACATCCCGACGCCGACGAGAATCGCGACGAGGTAGGGGATGATCATCACGCCGATGTCGAAGCCTTCCTTCGCGCCCTTCACGAACGCCTCGTAGACGCGCACCCGGTGGCCGAAACCGAAGAGCACGATCACCGCCATCAGTACCGGGAGCAGCCACGACTCGAGGAAACTCTTCACCTGGTCGAGGCCCGCCACGTCCGGTGACGCGCCGGCCTGACGGACCAGCGCTGCGAGCATGGCCACGCCGAAGATGCCGAGCACGGCCATGCGCCAGGGTGACGCCGGGGCATCGATCTCGGCTACCTGCTGTGCCTCCTCCATGCCCGAGATGCTGCCCCCGTCGGTGGGCGGGGCGTCGTCGCTCGCGTCCGCGTCGATGAAGCGTTCGGGCGCGAACATGGGTCGACCCTGGAGGCTCTTCGCGACGAAGATGGCGACGGCCGTCGAGAGCATCGTGGCGAGCAGAGACGGCACGATGATGGAGCCGAGGCGTTCCGCGCCCAGGGCCGCGCGGACACCAATGACGCCGAGCGGCAGAACGGCGACCCCCGACGTGTTGATGGCGAGGAAGAGCGCCATCGAGTTCGTCGCGACGCCCGGGTGGGGGTTCAGGCGTTGCAGTTCGCGAATCGCCTTCAATCCGAAGGGCGTGGCGGCGTTGGCGAGGCCCAGCATGTTCGCGGCGATGTTCATGACCATCGCGGACAACGCGGGGTGATCATCCGGAATGTCGGGGAAGAGCTTCCGCATGACGGGGCCGAGTCGGTGGGCGATCGAGCGCATCACGCCGGCTTCGCGCAGGACGTTCATGAAGCCGAGCCACAGGGCCATCTGGCCGATGAGTCCGATCGCAAATGTGACGGCGAACTTGGCCTGGTCGATCCCGGCCTGGGTCACTGCGGGCATGGCGCCGGCGAAGGCCGCCGCAACGACAGACCCGGCGATCAGGATCAGGAAGATTCCGTTCATCGACGCCCGCCCCCCAGCGTGCTCGATCGTCGCTCCGTCACGCGGTGCTGCAGACCGTCGCCCGATTCACCCACGGGTCAAGACGGACAGCCTCGGCGACCCCAGCGTCCGCGGTCAGCCGATGGGCAACGCGACGCCCATCGGCGGATCGCCGACGCTGTGATTGCCGTGGGGCAGGCTCCCGGATAAGCTGGCTCGCGTCAAGCGACGTCCCCCCAAAACCCCGCCAGCACGGACGCAGCGCGCTCCGTGAGGGAGACTCCGTGAGGGGCGAACACGCCATGGAAACGCGCAGGCTAGCGCGGCCGGAGTTCCTGCTCTTCGCCTTCCTCTTCCAGGTTGGCGCGGCAGCGTTCCTCACTTCGCTCGCGGTTGCCGCGGACCCCGCTGGCAGCGAGCTGAGCGAGCGCCTCGACGCGGCGCTCGCCGATCGCGCTCTGCGTGGCGCGCGCGTGTCGGTGCACGTGGTCGAAGAGGGGTCGGGCGAGGTGCTGTACACCCGCGAGGCCGACCGCGCGCTCGTGCCGGCGTCGAATCAGAAGATCCTGACGGCCGTGGCGGCGCTCGACGCGTTCGGCCCGACCCACCGTTTCACGACGCGCGTCATCGCGGACCGCGCGCCCGACGCCTCCGGGAGCGTCGAGTTCCTTCTGCTGCAAGGCGGTGGCGATCCCGCGCTCACTTCGGAGGAGCTCTGGCGAATCGCCGCGGACCTGCGAATGGTGGGTTTGCGCGGGGTGCGCCGCGGAATCCTGCTCGACGATCGTGCGTTCGAGAGCGCGTTCTGGCACCCGTCTTGGGGAAAGGTGTCCGCGCGCGCGTACCACGCGCCGGTGGGGGCGCTCAACGTCAACTACGGGGCGTTCGCGGTGTCGGTGAAGGCCGGCGCCGGGCAGGGAGACCCGGTCGAGGTCGAGCTCGATCCACCGGTGCCGTACCTGCGCCTCGTGAACCGCGCCTTTACCGGAGCCGAGCGCTCGCGGTGTTCGCTCGTGGTCGATCGACGCGCGGGTGCCGGCGACATGGAAGTCAGCGTGTCCGGGTCGACGCCGGCCGGAGGCGAAAAGAAGGTCTACTTCCGCAGCGTGCTCGATCCGACGCAGTACGCGGGCGAGGTCTTCCGCATGCAGCTGGCGGCGAACGGCATCAGCGTCGGAGGTGACTTGCGGCGCGGTGTCGCGCCGGAGTCGGGCGTCGTGCTTCTCGAGCATGCCGGCAAGCCGCTCGCCGAGGTCATCCGGCTCTTCATGAAATTCAGCAACAACTCGATCGGCGAGGGGCTCGTGAAGAGCCTCTCCGTGCGCTCCGGCGCAGACGTCGGGAGCTGGGAGGCGGGCATCCCGGCGTTCCGCGCGCAGCTCGTCCTGTCCGGGGTCGATGTCGCCGGCCTGGAGCTCGTCGACGGCTCGGGACTGTCCTACGACAATCGCGTATCGCCGCGTACGCTCGTCGCGGCGTTGCTTCTGGCATCGCAATCGTTTCGCTTCGGGCCGGAGTTCGAGGCCTCCCTGCCGATCGCCGCCGCGGACGGAACGCTCGAGAAGCGCGCGGAAGGCGCCGCCTATGCGGTGCGCGCGAAGACCGGCCTGCTCACGCGCGTCACGGCGCTCTCGGGATACGCAAAGCGCCCCGGCGGTGGCCGCGCCGTGTTCTCGATCATCGTGAACGGGTTCCGGGGAGATGCCGATCGCGCCATGGCCGCAGTCGACGCCTTTGTCACACAGCTCGTCGAGGAAAACTCAACAGCGCTCGCCCAGCCCGGAAACAAGCCACCCAGCCATCCCGGCGGCGGCTGACCCGCTCCACCCGGGTCGGGTTCCGTCGCTAGCTGCGGAGGGGGATGATGGGGCCCGCGTAGGCGTCGTTGACGAGGGCGGGGTAGACCTTGGGTAGCGGGGATCCGCGGCGCAGGAACTTGTCGATGTTGCCGGGGCCCCAGTTGTAGGCGGCGAGAGCGGTGTCCATGGCGCCGTAGCGGCGCGCCAGCCGCTTCATGTACGAAATGCCGATCCGCACGTTGACGGCCGGGTCGAAGAGCGTCTCGGGGCCGTACCAGGCGATTCCGAGACGGTCTGCGATCTCCTTTCCGGTCGAGGGCAGTACCTGCATGAGCCCCATCGCGCCCACCGGCGAGACCGCGAAGGTCTGATAGCGACTCTCGACGTACATCAACGCCAGCACGAGGCGCAGATCGAGGTCGTGTCGGTCCGACTCGACGACGATCACCTCGGCGAGCTCGCCGATCTCCACGGGCGTGAGTCCCGTGGGCTGCTCCGAGAGAAACTCGGCGAGGGCCACGAGGCGGTCGTCCTCACGGACCGGCGCCAGCGGTTCTGCGGCGGCCACGGGTGCAACGATGTCCGGCGCGCTCGTGCTCGCGAGATCGGTGGATCCGGGTCCGTCGGTCTCCGAGACAGCCGCCGAGAGGCCGCAAGAAAGCGAGAACAGCGCGATGCTGACGAGTGAGGCGATGTGCGTTCGAAGCATCCTAGGAGAGCCCTCCGAACGGTGACAGGCCCATCATCGAGATGGCGTTCAGGTTGTTGACCACCGCATGACCCGTCCAGAGCACGACACAGATGAAGAATGTTGTTTTGACGGGAACCGGCAGGCGGTTCGTGGTCAGCAGGAAGGCAACGGCAAAACCCGTGATGACGCTGTCGACGAGGAGTCCGTTCCCGAGGCCGACGCTGCCGAACAGCCATTCCGCGATGGGGTTGGCTTCCATGACCACCCAACCGTCGACCGGTTGGCGAAGGCACACGTACGTGGTCCAGTGGTCAGCCGCAGTGAGCAGCAGTGTCAATGTTGCCAGGATGTAGAACACGCTCGAACTCCCGCTGTTTCGCGCTATGCGCAAAGTCACCGGGTACTAGAGCAAGTGGCGTGCCCAACCGATCCGAGCGGCGCCGGAGCGTCGCAACGGCGCTGCCTTGGCGCCGGTGCTGCGCACGCGCGAGCGTCCAGCACGGGCACTGGAGGGAAGCGGATTTCCCTTCGATGGAGAGGGAGATCCAGTCTTCTACACAGGGGTGAAGGGGGTTGCGGAGCTGGCGGGAGCATCAGCGGTCGGCGAACGGACCGCTGACGCGGTCGATCAGCGCTTGCGTTTCATCTTGCCCTCGCCGAGCAGGAGCCAGTTGACGGACACCCGCTCCTTGACCGCAAGCGTGATGAGAAAGTCGGTGTGCGGGGTCGTGCCGCTCTCGTAGCGGTTGACGTTCTGTTGGAAGACTCCGAGCTCTCGGGCGAACTGCCGCTGGGACCGATCGCCTCGAACCTGCGCGAGTCGGTCGGAGAGCTTTCGCTTCAGACGATCAACTGCTGTTGCCATGTGCCTTTGTTCCCCTTGCGTGTGTCCAGGCCGCCGCCGTGCCCCGGGGCGGAGTCGGACGCCAGTGTGTGTCGTTCGATGAGCGCGAGTGAAGGACGCCTGTTTCGGTATTTCATTCGATCAGGTCACAATCGCCCTGGCGAGGGGCGCGTGCGGGCGCGAAATATAGGGGACTTCGAGCACTCAGCAACGGCCGGTCTCTCCGGCTGGCCGCTCGGCCGGCCGACGCAAGCTCGTGGTTCACGGGGTCGACTCTGCGCGATCAGAGGGTTCACGCGAGAGTCTGACGGGGATTACACTTCGATTCGGCCGAGCCGCTCGAGCGCGCCCGGCGACCGTTTGGGTGGAATTCGCGATGCGCGTGACTGGAGGAGAGCTCGGAGGACGTCGACTGCGCGTGCCCCGCTCGGGGCTGCGCCCCACCTCCGACCGCGTTCGCGAATCGGTGTTCGCGAGGCTCGACGTCGAGGACGCCTGCGTCCTCGATCTCTACGCGGGAAGCGGCTCGCTCGGGATCGAAGCGATTTCCCGCGGGGCAGCGAGCGCGACGTTCGTCGAGAGGGCGGGGAGCTCGCTCGGTGCGCTGCGCGACAACGTCGCCAGCCTGCTCGAGGTCGGGCAGGGGCGGATCGTCGCGTCCGATGCCGTGAAGGCCGTCGAGAAGCTCGCGTCGGAAGGGCGCGTCTTCGACCTGGTGCTCCTCGACCCCCCCTACGCGGGCGGCGAGATTCCCCGGGCCCTCGCCGCTCTCGCGGCGGGGGGAATCGTTCAGCGTGGCGGGGTGCTGGTAGTCGAATCGGGAGGAGGGCATCCTGTTGCGGATGCACAAGGCTTCGAACGTCTCGACGAACGCCGGTACGGGGACACGCTGATCTCGCGCTTCACCGCGTCGGGGCCGGATGGCGCCGGAGCGACACCGATTCCCTTCCCACGAAAACGACAGAGAGGTTCGACGACCCCATTATGACGGCTTCCAAGGCCTCGTCCACGCCGACTCGCCGCGAGTCGGTGGCGCTCTTTCCGGCCAGCTTCGACCCGGTGACGAACGGTCACCTCGACATCATGAGTCGGGCGCTGCGGATCTGCGACCAAATCGTGCTCGCGGTAGCGGTCAACGTCGCCAAGGCCGGCGCGTTCTCGATCGACGAGCGCGTCGCGATCCTAGAGGAGGTGACGATCGACGAGCCCCGGGTCCAGGTCACGACCTTCGACACACTCAGCGTGGATTTCGCCAGGGAAGTGGGCGCGAACGTGATCCTGCGTGGTGTTCGCGCCATGTCGGACTTCGAGTACGAGTTCGAGATGGCGCTCATGAACAAGCACCTCGATCCCGATCTCGAGACCGTCTTCCTGATGTCCAGTCAGGAGTACCTCTACGTGAGCTCGTCTCGGCTCAAGGAGCTCGTCCGATTCGGCCGCGACGTCAGCGAATTCGTTCCCTCCTTCGTCGCGAAAAAGCTCCACGAGAAGCTCGTCAAGGACTGAAGCCTGCCGGTCGATGAAAGAGCCGGTGTCCCTTCGGTCCAGGGCGGGCGGGGCGGGCGCCCACTGCACCCAGGCAGACCGTCGACCGAAGGGCGTTCTCTCCATGGACGACGCACGCGATTCCCTGTCTCTGCGTCCGATTCGCTTCGGCACCGGTGGCTGGCGGGGCGTGGTCGGAGAGGAGCTGACGTTCCCGCGGCTGCGGGCGCTGCTCCACGCGGTCGCGCGGTGGACACTGGCCCAGCATGCGGGGCGGCGGGTGGTGGTCGCACGCGACACGCGCTTCCTCGGGCGGCGCATGGTCGACACGGCGGTTGCTATCCTCGCTGAGCACGGCCTCGAGGCGCTGGTGGCCCGGGGTACCGCACCGACTCCGCTGGTGGCCCATGCGGTTCGCCGGCAGTCGGCGGCGGCCGGGATCATGTTCACGGCGAGCCACAACGCGCCGGACTACCAGGGCGTCAAGGTGCTGGGCTCCTGGGGCGGGGTCGTATGCGACGAGCAGGTCCACGAGATCGAGCGCCTCGCCGGCGCCGAACTGGCCGACGCCCGGCCGCCCCGAGACGCGCCGAGCTTTCAGGAAATCGACCTCGCCTCGGCGTACCGCGACGACTTGCTCGCCGTGATCGCGGATGGGCCCCTGGCCAGCACTCCGCTGGCGGTCCGCTACGACGCGATGCACGGAACCGGTGCGGGGGTGCTCGATCGCGTTCTCGAGGCCGCCGGCGTCGCGGTGCACGTGCGACGCGCCGAGCCCGACCCGAACTTCGGCGGTGTGGCGCCGGACCCGGTGGCTGCATCACTCCAAGATCTCGCGGAGGCGGTGGCCGCCTCCAAGGCTCCTTGTCTGGGGCTCGCGACCGATGGCGACGCCGACCGCTTCGGCGTGATCGACGGCGACGGTCGGATGCTCACGGCGACCGAGGCGCTCGCGCTGCTCGTCGAACATCTGGCCGCGCAGGGACGGATCGACGGGGAGGTCGCGATCTCGATGTCGACCGGCTCGCTGGTCGAGCGGGTGGCCGAGAGCCACGGCCTCCAGGTCGTCCGTCACCCCATCGGTTTCAAGCACCTCACCCACGCGCTGTCCTCGGGCAATGCGGCGTTGGCCGGCGACGAGAGCGGGGGCTTCGCGCTCGCTCCCGTGGCCCTCGACAAGGACGGGGTGCTCGCGAGCTGTCTGATGGCCGAGATCGCCGCCGCAGCCGGAGGCTGCCTGCGCGCGCGACTCGACGTTCTCGAGGAGCGCCACGGACACAGCGTTTGTGGACGCGCAGAGGTTCCCGGGACACCCGACGCCCGCCAGCGGCTGTCGAAGCTCGTGGCCACGCCGCCCGGTCGGGTCGACGGCTGTGCGGTGCGCGAGGTGCGGACCGAAGACGGCCTCTACTTCCGGCTCGACGACGGCTTCGTGATGATCCGGGCGTCGGGCACCGAGCCCGTCTTACGCGTCTACGCCGAGGCCTCGAGCCGCGAGTTCCTCGATCGGCGCCTCATCAGCGCCGCGCAGCAGCTCAATTCGCCCGCCTGATTCCCAGCGCCCGATCGTATACCGATCTCCCCGTGGGATGCCGAATCCCGCGAAGCGGGGTAGCCTCGCGGTCATCGATTGATCAGGGCATCCAACCATGCATCAGCGCCGTATTCTCGTCGCCGTGACCGGTGGGATCGCGGCCTACAAAATCCCCGAAGTCGTCCGTGTCTTTCGGCGCGCCGACCAGGTGGTTCGTTGCATCATGACGAGCGCGGCCACCGAGTTCGTGACGCCCTTGGTGCTCCAGACGCTCACTGGCGAGCCCGTGCGCACGGCGCTGCTCGACCCCGCCGAGGAGGGGGAGATTGACCACATCGACCTCGCGGACTGGGCTGAGCTCTTGGTGGTGGCCCCCGCCACCGCGAACAGCCTCGCCAAGCTCGCCCACGGACTGGCCGACGATCTCGTGAGCGCCGTGGCGCTCGCCACGCGCGCACCCGTGCTCGTGGCGCCCGCTATGAACGTCAACATGTGGAACCACCCCGCGACGCGCGCAAATCTCGAGACGTTGATCGAGCGCGGCGTGAGAATCGTGGGGCCCGGCGAGGGCGAGCTCGCCTGCGGTTGGCTGGGCGCGGGCCGGATGTCCGAGCCCGCAGAAATCGCCGCCGCCGCTGAACTCCTGCTCGCCTCGAAGAGCCTCGCCGACGAGGTCGTGCTCGTCACCGCCGGCGGGACGCGCGAGCCCGTGGACGCGGTGCGGTTCCTCGGCAACCGCTCGTCGGGGAAGATGGGATTCGCCGTTGCGGGCGAGGCCGCGCGGCGCGGGGCCCGGGTGGTGCTCGTCGCCGGACCGAGCGCCGTCGAGACACCGCCCGGCGTCGAACGCGTGAACGTCGAGAGCGCCCTCGAGATGCGCGATGCGGTGCGTTCGGTCTGGTCCGAAGCCACGGTCGCGATCATGGCCGCGGCGGTGGCCGACTTCCGTCCCGCACAGGCCCTGGATCGCAAGATCCGCAAGGAGGACCTCGCGCCCGACGCGGGCCTCACTCTCGAGCTCGTGCGCAACCCCGACATCCTCGCGGAGATCTCGAAGGATCGCGGCTCGCGCATCGTCGTTGGTTTCGCGGCCGAAAGCCACGACGTGATCGACTCGGCGATACGGAAGCTCGAACGCAAGGGCTGTGATCTGCTCGTCGCCAACGACGTGTCGCGCGAGGCGTCGGGGTTCGACAGCGACACGAACGCGGTGATCTTCGTCTGGCCCGGCGGCGAGATCGAGGAGCTGCCAACGCTGCCGAAGACCGACGTCGCCGCCCAGCTGGTCGACCGCGTCGAGAAGCTCCGCGAGGCACGTCGGTGAGACGCTTCGCCGCCGCTCTGGTGGGACTCACGCTGCTCGCCGCGGGTTGGCCCGGTGTCGCGACCGCGCGGCACGTGAATGTCATCGAGATCTCGGGCTCGATCAATCCGGTCTCGTCGGATCACATCCAGCGCGTCATCGAGATGAGCGAGGCCGACGGCGCTGCCGCCGTCCTGATCGAGATGGACACACCGGGCGGCCTCGTCTCGGCGACCAAGGACATCATCCAGGCGATGCTCAACGCGACGGTGCCGATCATCGTATTCGTCTCTCCGCGCGGCGCGTGGGCGGCGTCGGCCGGCACGTTCATCACCCTCGCCGCGCACGTGGCGGCGATGGCCCCGGGCACCACGATCGGCGCCGCCTCACCAGTGGGCGTGGGCGGTGGCAGTGGCGGCCGCGGCGAGGACGAGGAGCGGAACGACGTCTCGCTCGAGAAGAGCGAGCAGGTCTTGATGGCGTTCATCGAGACGATCGCCGAGGAGCGTGGCCGCAACGTCGAGTGGGCGGTGTCGGCGGTGCGCAAGGCCGAGGCGATCACGGAGGACAAGGCCCTCGAGATCGGCGTGATCGACCTGATCGCGGAGGACCGGGCGGATCTACTCGCGCAGGTCGAAGGGCGCGAGGTGTCGGTTGCAGGAAAGCTGCAGACCGTCAGTGTCGCCGACGCGAGTCTCCGGGTCGTGGAGATGGACCCGTTGACGAAGCTCTTCAATTTCCTCGCCAGTCCCGACATCGCGTTCATCCTCGGGATGGCGGGCCTGCTCGGCCTCTACGTCGAGTTCCAGAGCCCCGGCCTGATCCTGCCCGGGGCGCTCGGCGTGGTGTGCCTCGTTCTCGCAGGGATCGCGCTCCAGATCCTCCCCTTCGACTGGGTGGGGCTTCTGATGCTGCTGCTCGGAATGGGATTGATCGTCACCGAAATCTTCGTCCCGGCCTTCGGGGTCCTGTTTACTCTCGGAATCGTCTGCTTCCTCGTCGGGGGCGCGATGGTGTTCGACATGCCCGAAGTCAATGATCTCAGTATTTCGTTCTGGCCGGTCGTCGTTCCGGTGGCCCTCGGGTTCGCGATCTTTGCGGGGGTCGTCGTCTTCGCGGTGGGCCGGAGCAACTTTCGGAAGCAGACGGCCGGCGTTGGCGAGCTGATCGGCCTCGAGGGCAGGGCGACCACGGCCCTGTCGCCCGACGGCAAAGTGTTCGTGCGCGGGGAGTACTGGAGCGCCCGCGCTGAAGAGGACGTCGCCGAGGGACAGGCTGTCGAGGTGACGTCCGTCGATGGGTTGCGACTGCGGGTGCGTGCGGCGGCATCGCGATTCTGAGGGCCAGCGGGGGGCTGCGAAGCCCCGACGAACGCGCGACCCTTGACCCGACCGGGGCATGTAGACAACGTCGTGCCGGCGTCGCACGCTGCACCGTAGGAGGGGAAATCAATGAGTATCGGGCTGCCGATCTTGATCGCGATCGTCGCGATCTTTGGGTTTCTGGGGATCCGCATCCTCACCGAGTACGAGCGCGGCGTGGTCTTCCGACTCGGGCGGTACGTGGGTGTGCGTCCGGCCGGCCTGCAGTGGATCATCCCGGGCATCGATCGGATGGTGAGGATCGGCCTGCGCGAGATCGTCATGGACGTACCCCCCCAGGAGGTGATCACCCGCGACAACGTCTCGGTGAAGGTGAACGCGGTGCTGTACTTCCGCGTGCTGCACCCCGAGAAAGCCGTCATCCAGGTCGAGAACTACCTGTATGGGACGTCGCAGCTCTCGCAGACGACGCTCCGCAGCGTCTGCGGTCAGGCGGAGCTCGACGACCTGCTCTCCGAGCGCGAGACGATCAATCAGAAACTGCAGGAGATCATCGACCTGCAGACTGAGCCCTGGGGCGTGAAGGTTCGCGCCGTCGAGGTGAAGCAGATCGACTTGCCCACCGAGATGCAGCGCGCCATGGCGAAGCAGGCCGAGGCCGAGCGCGAGAAGCGGGCCAAAGTCATCCACGCCGACGGCGAGTTCCAGGCCGCCCAGCGTCTTGCCGACGCCTCGCGGGTGCTCTCCAGCGAACCGTCCGCTCTGCAGCTGCGCTACCTGCAGACGCTGTCGGAGATCGCCACCGAAAACAGCTCCACGACGATCTTTCCGATCCCCATCGACATCCTGCGTCCCTTCTACACCAACCTCGGCGACAACGCCGCGCGCAGCGCGGGCGGAGCTGCACCGGCGACCATTTCCGAGGCCGAGGCCGAGCCTGAGTCTGAGTCTTAGTCGATGGCGCCCGACAGCGACGGGTTCTCCCCCGACGAACAGGTCAGCCGCTCTGTCGGCCGCAGCCTCGGTAACCTGCTGTTCTTCGCGGTCGTGGTGGCAGCGGCGGCCGGGTGGATGTACCTGGGTACATTCACGCTCCAGCCCGGGCAAGCAGCGATCATCTTCCGGCTGGGTGAACACGTCGACACCATTGCCGAGCAGGGCCTGCACTTCCGACTGCCGCCGCCCCTCGAGTACCACGAGAAAGTCGAAGTATCGAAGATCGAGCGCGAGGAGTTCGGCGTGACGGCCGGCATCGAGCCGACGCGGGCGGCAATCGCGGAAGCCGCGATGCAGACGGGCGACAACAACATCGTCCACATGAGCTTCGTCGTGCGCTACCGCCTGCGGGATGCGTTCGAGGCGCGATACAGCCTGGCGGATCCTGTGCCGACGCTTCGCGAAGCCTCGCAGGCGGCGCTCCGCGAGGTGGTCGGCGCCACGTCCATCGACGAGGTGATCTCCCAGGGGCGCGGCGAGGTCGAGGTCGCTGCGCTCGAGCGTCTTCAGGCGATCCTCGACTTGTACAACAGCGGACTCGTCATCGACGGCATCGAGTTGCAGGAGGTGCAGCCGCCGGAAGAAGTTCGCGCCGCGTTCGACGACGTCATCGCGGCATCCCAGGACGGGAGCCGCAAGATCAACGAGGCCGAGGGCTATCGCAACGAGGTATTGCCCGGGGCCCGCGCTGAGGCCGCGGAGATCATCGCGAGCGCCGACGCCTACCGCGAGGCAGTGGTCGCGGAGTCGACGGGCGAGACGCAGCGTTTCAGCGCCCTCGCGGCCGAATATCGGCGCTCACCCGAGGTGACTCGCCAGCGCATGTACCTCGAAACGATGGAAGCTGTGCTTCCGGGCGTCGAGAAGGTCATCATCGAGCCCGGCTCGGCGCAGGTCCTGCCGTATCTGCCCCTCGGCGGTCGGGGCGGCCTGCGGTGAAGCGCCTCGTCCTCCTGTTCATCGTGGCGGTCGCCGTACTCTCCGGACTCATCGAAGCGGGTCAGCGTGGCTTCGGTCCCTTCGTGATCACCAACGAGGCCGAGCAGAAGCTCATTCTGCAGTTCGGCAAGGTGCGGAAGGTCACGGAGCCCGGTCTGTCGCTGCGGATCCCGCTGCTGGAAGACGTGCGCACCTTCGAGCGGCGCCTCCTGTACCTCAACACCGAGGCACTGCCGATCCAGACGAAGGACGAGGAGCGGATCCGCGTCGACAACTACGTCGTGTGGCGCATTGCCGATCCGAAGTCATTCCTGGCGTCGTTTCCAACCGGCAACGTGTCGGCCGAGAGCCAGATCGACAAGGTCGTCCGCGCAGACGTCCGCGAGGTGATCGGCCAGCACACCTTGAGCGAAGTGTTGAAGGACAAACGCAGCGAGATCATGACTGCGATCTCACGCGCGAGCCGCGCCGATCTCGTCGACGACGGTGTCGAGATCGTCGAC
Organism: Myxococcales bacterium; assembly: GCA_013215605.1. Lineage (GTDB taxonomy): Bacteria > Myxococcota_A > UBA9160 > UBA9160 > SMWR01 > JABSQW01. Next base: position 17,261 of record JABSQW010000524.1, on the reverse strand, counting down.
GTTCGCATCAATCGCACCGAGCTCCCGCCGAACGCCGAGATGAGTGTGTACGCCCGAATGAAGACCGAGCGCGAGCGCCTCGCGCGAAAATACCGCGCCGAGGGCAACGAGCAGGCGCGCCGGATCCACGCCGAAGCGGACCGCGAGGCACGGGTGATCGTTGCGAACGCGAATCGAGAGTCGCAGATCTTGCGCGGCCGGGGCGACGCTCGCTCCGCACGGATCTACGCCGAGGCCTACGAGGGCGACTCCGAGTTCTACCGTTTCTCGCGGAGCCTCGAGGCCTATCGAAAGACGATCGACGAGAAGACGACGCTCGTGCTGTCCCCGAACAGCGAGTTCTTCCGGTACCTCGTCGACGTGCGCGGCGAGGCGGCTCCCCCGACGCCCGCGGCTTCCCCTGAGCCCCCGGCGTCGCCGGAGTGACGTCAGCCGCTAGCGCGCAATCCTGGTGAGCCGCCAGACTCCGATTCCGGTGAAGCAGGCGAGCAACAGCCACGGTGCCGGCGCGGTGATCGAAGGCCCTTGCGGCGTCAGCACGCCGATCGCTCCGCGGCCCACGTAGTAGAGACCGACCCAGGCCATGCCAGTGACCGCAGACGCTGCGAAGCTTTGCGTGCGTTCGACCGCGAGTCCGAGCGGAATCGCGATGAGTGCGAAGATGAAGACGGTGAGCGGAGCGGCGAGGCGACTGTGGAAGATTGCGACGAATGCGGCGGTCGTGCGCCCCTCCTGCTCCCGCAGCTCGATGAATTCGCTGAGTTCCGGCAGGGAGAGGGTCGCGGCGTTGGCGCCCAGCAACGCGGTGTCGCGATGAGACCCCACCTCGAGGATGGCCTCGCTCTCGAACTCGACCCGCGGCGGGCGAGCGGGATCGTCTGGGTCGAAGGTGCGCAGCGTGGCGCGCCGGAAGTGCCAGCGGTCGTCGTCGTCGATGTAGACCTCGTGGGCGCGCGTGCTGCGCAGGAGTCGCCCGCGCGGGCCGATTTCGAGCAGCATCACGTGCTCGAGGATCCGGGTCTCGTGATTCGCCGTGCCGACGTTGTAGATCACGTTGCCGCGCCGGTACCAGAAGGTTCCACGGCGGTATTCCACGACTTCGTCGCCACTTTCGAAGCGCTGCCACTCCCGGAATGCCTCGAGCACGAGGGTCTCGTTCGTTATGAAGGCAGCGAGCGACAGCGTCCCGGCGGCCAGCAGCACCGGAAGAGCGGCGCGGATGGGCGAGATGCCGCCCGCCTTGATGGCGGTAAACTCATGGCGTCTGGCCGGGATGGCCAGGCAGAAGAATGCAGCTCCGAACGACGCTACGGGCAAAAGGTCGCGGAGATAGTACGAGGGAACTCGCAGGACCAGGTGGGTGAGGGCGCCGTGCCAGCCGGTCTCGCGTCCGAAGATCTCGTCGAAATTGATGAGCATTTCGAGGGTCGCGACCGAGGCAATCGACGCAACGAGAATGACGGCGAACAGTGTGAGGTAGCTCGCGAGAAAATGACGCGAGAGAATTCGCACGAGCGGATGGTAGCGGTGTCGGACCCCATTTCGTTCGATCCGTATGTGATCGATTCGGAACGGGGCAGCCGGGAGCGCGGGGATCCGAGCGCCGCGCGGCGATCGAAGTCATGAGAAGAATCGAAGGCAGCGCACATATCGCCCCCCCGTTCACCCGCCCCGTGGTGACGGTGGGGAACTTCGACGGAATCCACGTGGGTCACCGCGCGATCCTCGATATCGTGGTCGAACGCGCTCGCGCCCAGCGGGGTGACGCCGTCGTGTTCACCTTCGACCCCCATCCGCGGCGCTTCCTGCAGCCGGAGAGCGGACCGGGTCTGATCACCACACTCGAGCAGAAGCTCGAGTTGCTCGAAGAGGCGGGCGTCGATGCGGTGGTGGTAGAGCCTTTCACCGCCGAGTTCGCACGGACGTCTCCGGAGTCGTTCATTCGCGACGTCCTCCACGGCCGGATCGGACCGATGGAGGTCTACGTTGGCTACGACTTCCACTTCGGCCGCGATCGCACCGGGTCCATGCGGATGCTGACGGAGATCGGCCCGAAGCTCGGATTCTCGGTGACGATCATCTCGGAGGTGACCGTTGGCGGTCAGGACGTCAATTCGACGCGCGTGCGCGAACTGCTCGCGCGCGCGCGCCCAGAAGAAGTAGCCGCGTTCCTCGGACGCCCCTACGCCGTGCGGGGTACCGTCGTCGAGGGCGACCGCCGGGGGCGGACCCTGGGGTTTCCGACGGCGAACCTCGCGCCCGACGAGGCGAGTCAGGTGCTCCCGGTAGCCGGCGTCTACGCGGGGCGCCTCCGATTCCTCGACGACGGCAGCCCCGCGCGAGGCGAGGCCCTGCCGTCCGTGGCGAACGTCGGAACGCGCCCCACGTTCGGTGACGCGGAGCGCATGTTGATCGAATCCCACCTTCTCGACTTCGAGGGAGACGTCTACGGTCGCCGGGTCGAGTTCGTATTCGAGCACCACCTCCGCCCGGAGCGGAAGTTCGAGAACGTCGAGCGGCTGCGGGGGCAGATCAGCGCCGATGTCGCAGAGGGCCGCCTTCGATTGGAGGCCTCTTGAGCGAGTCGTCGGAAACCGGGGGGACGGCACCGACCGGGCCGGCGCCCCGCCGCTCGCGGAGCGGATGGCTCGACGCGCGCGTGTGGCTTGGCGTCGCCGTCACGCTGCTCTTCCTGTGGTACGCGCTGCGCGACGTCCACTTCGTCGAGGTGGGGCGGCTGATCGCGGGCGCGGACTGGGTGCTGCTGCTCGGCCTCTCCATTCCCTCGTATCTCGGAGTCAGCTTCCTGCGGGCACGGCGCTGGGCCCACTTCACGGCACCCATCCAGGAGATCGCTACGGGGCCGCTCTTCCGCGCGGTTTCCGTGGGGCTCACGGTCAACAACATCCTGCCGCTGCGTGCGGGAGAGGTGGTCCGACCGTGGTACCTGTCGCGGGAGACCGGGGCGAGCGGCACGGCGCTCCTCGGGACCGTGGTGCTCGAGCGCGTGGTCGACACGATGACGATCATCCTGCTGGCTGGTGTCGTGATCGCGCTCTGGGGCGCGAGCAGCGACGGCGTGCTGGCTCGCGGCGCCATCCTGCTGCTTCCGTTGGCGCTGCTGCCCGCCGGCTTCCTCGTGTGGCTGCGCGCGCGTCCCGAGCAGGTGATCGGTTTCGCGAAACGTCTGCTCGCGTTCTTTCCCTCACGGCTGACGGATCTCGTCGAGCGGATTCTTTGGCAGTTCCACACGGGATTGGGCTCACTGCGGGGAGGCGCGCACCTCGTCTGGATCGGCATCGACTCGCTCCTGATCTGGTTCGTCGGGTCGGCGATCCCGTTCATTGCGGCCTTCTGGGCGCTCGATATCGATCTCGGGTCGCCACTCGAGACTCTCGTGGCGGCATGGGCCACTCTCGTCGCAGTGGCTTTCGCGGTGGCGCTGCCGGCGGCCCCGGGTTTCTTCGGCATCTACCACGCCGCCGCGAAGTGGGCGCTCCTGCGATTCGGGGTCTCGGCAAAGACGGCCGTGGCGTGTGGCACCCTCGTCCACGCAGTCATGTGGGTGACGATCACCGTGATCGGGCTCGTGGTCCTGCGCTCTCGACGCACCTCCCTCCGGGACCTCGGTCAGGCCACCCGCGCGGCCGGATCACTCCCCAGCGCTGCCGAAGACCCCGCTCAGCGATCCGCTGGCGAGTAAAGGTCCTCCCTCGAAGCGCCGATAACTCACCGGGTTCTCAACGGTTTCTTGGGTACGCAGGAAGCGGCACCAAGTGATCGGAAACGTTCTACCGCGCGCCGATTGGCCGGCGGGCGGTGGTCGGGCCAGGACGTCGTAGTGACGCGGCGTCCGGGAGGGGTTGGTGAACGAGCAGATCGGGGAACTCCTCGTCAGGGAGAATCTCCTGACCGCGGAGCAACTCCGTCAGGCACGGGACCAGGTCCGATCGAAGGGCGGCCGCCTCGGCGCGCAGATCACCGATCTCGGTTATCTCGGCGAAAACGATCTCACGGACTTCGTCGCCAAGCAGTACGGAGTCCCCTCGATCGACCTCGACGAATTCGAGATCGAACCGGTCGTCGTCCAGCTGATTCCGGAAGATGTCGCGGCGAAGCACACCGTGGTGCCCGTGAATCGCGCCGGCTCGACGCTCATCGTCGCCACGGCGGACCCGTCGAACATCTTCGCGCTCGACGACATCAAGTTTCTCACCGGATACAACATCCAGGCCGTGGTCGCAGCCGAAGAGGCGATCCGCCGCGCCATCGACAAGTACTACGATCAATCGACCTCGCTCGAAGATGTCATGGGCGACTTCGACGACTCGGACATCGACCTCGTCCAGGACGATGAAGATGTCGACATCGGAGAGCTTGCGAAGGCCTCCGAGGACGCTCCAGTCGTCAAGCTCGTGAACCTCATCCTCACCGATGCCGTGCGGAAGAGCGCGTCGGATATCCACATCGAGCCCTACGAGAAGTCCTTCCGCTGTCGCTACCGCATCGACGGCGTGCTCTACGAGGCGATGAAGCCTCCGATGAAGCTCAAGAACGCCATCGTCTCGCGCATCAAGATCATGTCCGAGCTCGACATCGCCGAGCGGCGCCTTCCCCAGGACGGGCGCATCAAGCTGAAGATGGGTCGCGGCAAGGAGATGGATTTCCGTGTCTCCGCGCTCCCAACGCTCTACGGCGAGAAGATCGTGCTCCGCCTGCTCGACAAGTCGAACTTGCAGCTCGACATGACGAAGCTCGGCTTCGAGGAACCTCAGCTCGCGGAGTTCAAGGACTCGATCCATCAGCCCTTCGGCATGGTGCTCGTCACCGGACCGACGGGTTCGGGGAAGACGACGACCCTGTACTCGGGTCTCTGGGAGCTCAACAAGACCACGGAGAATCTGTCGACCGCGGAGGATCCGGTCGAGTTCAACCTCACCGGTATCAACCAGGTTCAGATGCACGACGAGATCGGGCTCAACTTCGCCGCGGCACTCCGGTCGTTCCTGCGCCAGGACCCGGACATCATCATGGTCGGTGAGATTCGCGACTTCGAGACCGCGGAAATCGCGGTGAAGGCGGCGCTCACGGGTCACATGGTGCTCTCGACGCTCCACACGAACGACGCGCCGTCCACGATCAACCGCCTGCTCAACATGGGCATCGAGCCGTTCCTGGTGTCCTCGTCGGTCAACTGCATTGTCGCTCAACGCCTCTCGCGAAAGATCTGCGAGGAGTGCAAAGAGCGCGACGACGAGGTCACAGCCGAGGCATTGATCGAGGCCGGCCTCGCCGAGGATCGTGCCCGGGCGACCATCGCCATGAAGGGTGCGGGCTGCCGGAGCTGTTCGGACACTGGATTCAAGGGCCGGATCGCGATCTACGAAGTGATGGTTCTGAGGGAAGAGCTGAAGGAGTTCGTGTTGAACGGAGCCTCGTCTCTCGAGCTGAAGCGCGAGGCGATTCGCCTCGGAATGCAGACCCTGCGCCAGAGCGCGCTGAACAAGCTCACCGAGGGAACGACGACCCTCGGCGAAGTGTTCCGCATATCTACGGCCGACCACTAGATCGAAACGGGGACCGCTCATGTCAAACATGCACCAGCTTCTGAAGGCGATGATCGAGAAGGGCGCATCGGACCTTCACATCACCACCGGCACCGCTCCCCAGCTGCGTATCGACGGCAAGTTGCACCCGCTCAGGATGCCGCCCCTGACGCCGGCCGAGACGAAGCAGCTCTGCTACTCGGTCCTCACGGACTCCCAGAAACACCGTTTCGAGGAGACGAACGAACTCGACCTCTCGTTCAGCGTCCAGAAGCTGTCGCGCTTCCGGGCGAACATCTACATGCAGCGCGGAAACGTGGCCGGGGCCTTCCGAGCGATTCCGTTCAAGATCAAGACGTTCGAGGATCTCGGCCTGCCGAAGGTGGTGTCGGACCTGACGGAAAAGCCGCGCGGGTTGATCCTCGTGACGGGGCCGACGGGATCCGGCAAGTCCACGACCCTCGCGACCGTGGTCGACCGCATCAACAACGAGCGAAACGAGCACATCGTCACCATCGAGGATCCGATCGAGTACCTCCACCACCACAAGGGTTGCATCGTCAACCAGCGCGAGGTGGGGTCCGACACAGCGGGCTTCAAACACGCTCTCAAGTACATTCTGCGCCAGGACCCGGACGTCGTTCTCGTCGGCGAGATGCGCGACCTCGAGACGATCGAAGCCGCGCTCACGGTGGCGGAGACGGGCCACCTCTGCCTCGCCACTCTGCACACGAACTCGGCCGTCCAGACGATCAACCGCATCGTGGACGTGTTCCCCCCGTACCAGCAGTCTCAGATTCGCGCGCAGCTCTCCTTCGTGCTCGAGGGAGTGCTGTGCCAGAGCCTGCTCCCCCGCTCGAACGGGCCGGGCCGCGTCATGGCCCTCGAGATCATGATCCCGAACGCGGCCATCCGGAACCTGATGCGCGAGGACAAGGTGCATCAGATCTACTCCGCGATGCAGGTCGGTCAGGAGAAGTTCGGGATGCAGACGATGAATCAATCCCTGGCGAGTCTGTATCGGCGTCGGCTGATCACGATGGAGGACGCGCTGGGTCGAAGTCCCGAACACGAGGAGCTGCGCAACCTGATCGGACAGGGCGTCGCGGGTGCTCCGGTGCGACGAGTTGCCAGCTAGAGCAGGCCGATCGGCCTGAGGGCCGAGGAGGGGGAAGGGCTCATGCCCATCTACACATGGAAAGCGCGAACCCGCCAGGGAACCGTCAGGAAAGGCGAGATCGAGGCCGGCAATCAAGAAGCCGTGATGGTGCAGCTGCGCGCCCAGAGCCTCCTGCCGGTTGCGGTCAAGGAAAAGGCGAAGGACATCAGCGAGTATCTCCCTTTCTTGAAACCGGGGATCAAGACCAGAGAGCTCGTCATCTTCACCCGTCAGTTCGCGACGATGATCGACGCGGGTCTCCCGCTCGTCCAGTGCCTCAACATCCTTGGCGATCAGCAGCCCAACCCCACGTTCAAGGCCGTCATCCGCGAGGTCAAGTCGGATGTAGAGCAGGGCAGCACCTTTGCCGACGCCCTTTCGAAACACGCGAGTCCCTTCGACTCCCTCTACGTCAACCTCGTCGCCGCCGGCGAGGTGGGCGGCATCCTCGACACGATCCTGAACCGCCTCGCGGTCTATCTCGAGAAGGCGGACGCCCTCGCGAAGCGTGTGAAGGGCGCGATGGTCTACCCCCTCACCGTCAGTGTGGTGGCTGTTGGTGTGGTCCTCCTGCTGCTCGTGAAGGTGATTCCGACATTCGAGAAGATGTTCGCGGATTTCGGCGGCGTGCTACCCGCACCGACGCAACTGGTCGTGACCCTCAGCCACTGGCTGCAGGATTGGATCGCGGTGATGCTGGTCGGCATCGTCCTCTTCTTCTTCTCGTTCTTCCAGGCGAGAAGTCGGAGCCTGTCGTTCCGCCGTCGAACGGATGCCCTGGCGTTGCGGGTCCCGATCTTCGGCGACCTGCTCCGAAAGGTCGCCGTCGCGCGCTTCACGCGAACGCTCGGAACCATGATCGCGAGCGGCGTTCCAATTCTGGACGGCCTGGAAATCGTCGCGAAGACCGCCGGAAACGTGGTCATCGAAGAGGCGCTCTTCGAGGTGAAGGCGGCCATCGCAGAGGGGAAGACCATCGCCGAGCCTCTCGCGGAGTCGGGCGTATTTCCCGGCATGGTGGTGCAGATGATCGCCGTCGGTGAGGAGACGGGCGCCATGGAGGCGATGCTCGGGAAGATCGCCGATTTCTACGATGACGAAGTCGACACCGCCGTCGAAGCTCTCACGTCGCTGCTCGAACCGATCATGATGGTCGGTCTCGGCGGAACCGTCGGGGGCCTGCTCATCGCCATGTACCTGCCGATCTTCAAGATCGCGGAGACCATCGGCTGACGGATCCCCCCGCAGCCCCGCCATGAACGCTCCGACCGACCGAACCGGCGAAGAACCCCGCGGGAGGAGCGGTCTGGACCGCCGCCTCGTCATCTTGATGGGCGCCCGGCTCGGCCTGTCGCTGCTGAGCCTCGGTCTCGTCCTGGCGCTCGACGCAGCCACGGGCAGCGTGAACGTCCCGGCGCGCAGGGGGCTCTACGGCACCGTCGCCTTCGCGTTCCTGGCCACCGTGGGCTACGGGCTCGTCCTCCAGCGCGTTCGCCGCACCCGTGCCTTCGCCGCGATCAATCTCGCCACCGACTTCGCGATCGTCACGGCGCTCGTCCAGTTCTCGGGCGGAACCGACTCCGTATTCACGTTCCTCTATGTCCTGGTCGCGGTATACGGGGCGGTGCTGTTCGAGTTGCCCGGCGCGGCGGCGGCGTCCGCGCTCGGCGCGACCAGCTTCGGGGCACTGCTGCTCGCGGGCTACCGCGGCTTCGTGGAGCCGAATCCGTCGGGCGTCGCGCAGCCCGGGTCCGTGCTTCTCGCGCTCTGGTTGGCTCACGCCGGGGCGCTCGTGGTGGCGACCTCGCTCGGACGTTTTCTCGCCTCGGATCTCCGCCGTACCGACGAAGCGCTCGACCAGAAGACGAGCGATCTCAACGAGCTCTGGAGTCTCCATCGACGGACGGTCGACAGTTTGATGAGCGGCCTGTTGACCACGGACACGAATGGCCGGATCACCTCGTTCAATCCCGAGGCCGTGCGAATCACGGCCCTCGAAGCGGTCGAGGCGGACGGGCAATTCGTCGAGTCGATTCTTCCCGGCGTGAGCGCCATCGTTGCGGAGACCGACGACGACCTCACGGGAATGCGTGGTCGGGCGAGACTCCGCTACCGCAACCGAGGCGGCGCGGAGCTGTTTCTCGGCGTTGGCGCATACATTCTGCGCGACGCAGAGGCGGCTCCCTCCGGGCACGTGATCATCTTTCAGGACGTCACGGACGTGGTCGAAATGGAGGAAGAGCTGCGCCGCTCGGAGCGCCTCGCGGCGCTGGGTGAGCTGTCGGCGAGCATCGCGCACGAGATTCGCAACCCACTCGCCGCGATCTCGGGCTCGGTACAGATCCTCCAGAAGAAGCTCGGTGCAGTCCGGGAAGAGGGCGAAAACGCCCGTTTGATGGAGATCGCAGTCCGCGAGACCGATCGTCTCGACCAGCTCATCGGGGACTTCCTCCACTACGCCCGTCCAGCTCCGCTGCGGCTCGAAGCGGTGGCCGTCGGAGATCTGGTGAACGAGGTGCTCGAGATGTTCGACGCCGCAAGGCCCGAGGGGGTCACGACCCTCACCGACGTCCCGCCCGGTCTCTGCGTACTCGCCGACGCCGCCCAACTGCGGCAGGTGGTCTGGAACCTCGTGCTGAACGGCGCCCAGGCGATGCCGACGGGGGGTCTGCTGCGGATCGTTGCTGCGCCGAGCGATGCCGGGGAGGGCCGGGATCCCCCGACTCAAGAGAGGTTCGCTGGGCGCCGAAGGGAGGCAGGGGGGAAGAATCGGTGGGTGGAGATCAGTATTTCCGACCAGGGAACGGGAATGGCTCCGGACGTCCTCGAGCACGTCTTCGATCCGTTCTTCACCACCCGAAGCGAGGGCTCCGGACTGGGCCTGCCCACCGTCCACCGCATCGTGGAAGGACATGGAGGTAGCGTGCGCATCGAGAGCCGGCTAGGGGAGGGGACCGCGATCCGACTGCGTCTGCCCAGCGTGGAGGCAACCGCGTGAGCGCACCGCCCCGCATCCTGATCGTCGACGACGAGCGGAGCATGCAGGAGTTCCTCGAGATCTTCTTCCGTGGCGAGGGCTACGACGTGGAAGTCACCGGGGAGGTCGCAAGCGCGATCGCCCACATCGAGAACGACGACTTCGACATCGTGATCTCCGACATTCAGATGCCCGGCGGCTCCGGCAGCGAGGTGCTGCGCGCGGTGCAGCAACACTCACCGGAGACGATGGTCATCATGATCACCGCGTTCGCGAGCACCGAGACCGCCATCACGGCGATGAAGGACGGTGCGTACGACTACATCTCGAAGCCCTTCAAGATCGACGAGATTCGCATCGTCGTCGAGAAGGCGCTCGAGAAGAAGCAGCTCTCGACGGAAAACCGTCGACTGCGAAGCGAGCTGCGCGGCCGGGTTTGCGAGCGTTCGATCATCGGCTCGAGCGCGGCGATCCAGGCGGTGTTCGACATGATTTCCAAGGTGGCGAACACGAAGGCAAATGTTCTCATCACGGGCGAGAGCGGAACCGGCAAGGAGATGGTGGCACGCTCGATCCACTGGAGCGGTGAGCGTCACGAACAGCCCTTCGTCGCAGTCAACTGCGCAGCGATCCCCGAGAACCTCCTCGAGTCCGAGCTCTTCGGTCACGTCAAGGGAGCGTTCACCGGCGCCGTACAGAACAAGGCGGGGCTGTTCGAAGTTGCGGACGGAGGCACGCTGTTCCTCGACGAGGTCGGTGAGCTCACCCTCGCGCTGCAGGTAAAACTCCTTCGGGTGATCCAGGAGAGGGTGATCCGGCGCGTCGGCGGCACGACCGACCGCGCGGTGAACCTCCGCCTGGTTGCCGCCACGAATGTCCGCCTCGACGAGGAAGTGGCGGCGAGGCGGTTTCGCGAGGATCTCTACTACCGCCTCAACGTGATCGAGATTCCGTTGCCGCCGCTGCGCGACCGACGCGACGACATCCCGCTCCTCGTGCAGCACTTCATCGAGAAATACGTGAAAGAGCTCGAAAAACCCATCGAGAGCGTGAGCGACGCGGTGATGGAGCGCCTGCACTCGTACGCGTTCCCGGGGAACGTTCGCGAGCTCGAGAACGTGATCGAGCGGGCCGTCGCTCTCTCGCTGTCCCCCATCGTGGATCTCGACAGCCTGCCGCCTGCGCTCATCTCTCCCGAAACCCGCAGCGACGAGAGGCGGATCCCTCCCGAAGGAGTGGACCTCGACGCGCTGATGGACGAACACGAGTCGGGGCTCCTGCTCGAGGCGCTGCAAAACGCCAACGGTGTGAAAAAGCGCGCCGCGAAGCTCCTCGGTATCTCGTTCCGCTCCTACCGGTACCGCCTCGAGAAGCTCGGCCTGGAGACCCGGAGCTCGGGCGACGACTAGTTTGTCCGAACTGAGTTCGCCTCCGCGCCCCATGACGCATCGGCACGGGCTCCAGACCGAAGTCCTGGTGACGCTGCTGGCCGTCATGCTGACGGCCACCGGGATCCTGTTCGCCGTATTCCTCGAGACCCACAGCGAACGCGTCCGCCAGCTGCGTCCCTTTACGGCGCGCGGGCTGCTCGAAGATGGCCGCTCGCCCGTGGCGCTCGTCAGTGCAGAGGGGCAGCGCTGGTGGACGATCACCCCGTCGGGAAGCGTGCGTTCGCGCGGCGGCCACGACGCGCCTCCCGATGCGGCAGCACTCGACCTCGTTGCGAAGGTGCGAGACCAGCGAACGGCCCTGCTTCAGGCGGGTCCGCCGTGGGAGCCCATCCGCTTCGCGATGCCCACCGAGAAGGCCGGCTTCGTCGCGGTGAGCGTGGTCCCCGCCGCCGCACCGCCGGCCGTGCTGTTCGGACTGCTGGCCGCTGGCGTTGCGGTGTTCACCGTCTGTGGCGGTGTGCTGCTGCGGCGTCGGGTGGTCTTGCCCATGCAGCGGCTGGCCGCGGCGTCGCGCAGCGTGGCCGACGGCGAGCTCAGCGCGCGGGTTCCTGTCGACCATGTGGCCGAGACTGCCGAGCTGGCAGAGGCGTTCAACGAAATGGCGGAGTCCCTCGAGACCCGGACCCGCGAGCTCGAGAAGGCGGTGTGGGATCTGCGCGAGAGCAACGTACAGCTCCGGGACGCGCGTTCGGGACTCGACCGCGCCGAGCGTCTCGCCTCGGTGGGACACCTCGCCGCCGGCGTCGCCCATGAGGTCGGCAACCCGATGGGCGCCATGCTGGCGTTTCTCGACCTCGTCCGGCGCGACGCTGGCTTGTCGGTCGAGAGCCGCGGGTACCTCGAGCGCGTGAGCCGCGAGGGCGAGCGGGTCCGGGTGATCCTGCGCCAGCTCCTCGATTTCTCGCGCCCCGCGCGGGGCGAGCTCGAGCCCGTCGACGTCACCCGGATCTGCGAGGAAATCGTGGCGCTCGTGAGCGCCCAGCGGCGCTACCTGAACATCGCCGTGAGCATCGAGAGCAACGAGGACACGCCCCTGGCGCTGGCCGATCCGACTGCGGTCTCACAGATTCTCCTCAACCTGCTCTTGAATGCCGCGGACGCCATGGCGGGAGAAACCGCCCATCCACGGATCCGGATTCGCGTCGAACCCGTGGTGATGCGTCGACGCGCGACCGACCTCGCGCCCCGCGCCCATGGCGGGCGGGGTCGCCCCGACGGCGTCGAGTGCGTCGTGGAAGACAACGGCCCGGGCGTCCCCGCAGAGGACGCCGAGCGCATCTTCGACGCCTTCTTCACCAGTAAGGCCCCGGGTGAGGGCACCGGCCTCGGCCTCGCGAACGCGGTCCGCCTCGCCGAGGAGTTCGAGGGCTCTCTGGATCTCGACGCTGCGAATCCGCGCGAGGGCGCCCGATTCGTGCTGCGCATCCCGGCGGTTGGCGAGCGCGCGTCGACGATCGCGGTCCGCGCGTCGGGCTGACGGCCGCTCGAACTCCGCGACCGAACCCCGCAAGAACTTGCGCGCGACGCTGAAAAATGCGGTGCCGAAGCCTCCCCTCGCGTTCGGTTGGAGACCGGATGTTATTCGGAATGTTCAAGAAAACCACTGGGTTGTCCGATCTTTCTCAAATGGCACGGCGATTGCTCATGAAGTGATCGAAGGCCGATGGGAGAGCCGCGAGTGACCCAGCCCCAGCAACAGCGAAGACGTTCCGGCGTCACCCTCATCGAGATCGTCGTCGCCACGGCGATCATCGGGATCCTGGCCGCGATGGCCATCCCGAATTACCTCACCTGGCAGGCCGACATGCGGGTCAAGGGGGCGGCCCGCGCCGTTGCCGACGCGTTCGTGTTGGGCCGCGTCGAGGCGATCCGCAGCGGCAACAACCACATCGTCGCGCTCAATCGGACCCTCGGCGCCAGCGAAGCCATCGAGATCGCGGACGACGGCGTGCCCGGCACCGGGAACTGCGCCATCGACGCGGGCGAGACCGTTCACCAGGTACCGCCGATCGCGAACATTTCCTGGGGCACCACGGCATCTCTCGCCAACGGCGCGGCGGCGCCCGACGACCTCGGCGGTTCGCCCGGGACCGTCTCGATCGGATGGAGCTTCACCGATGCCGGCGGAACGACGCCCGCCCAGTGGGTGCTCTTCCAGCCCGACGGTTTGCCTCGCCTGTTCACCCCGGCGGGTTGCGTTCTGAGCGGAGCCGGTGAGGGCGGCGGCGCGATCTACGTCACCAACGGGCGGCGCGACTACGCGGTGGTCCTCGGGCCGCTCGGAACGACCCGCGTTCACCCCTGGACTCCGTCGGGTTGGAGGGACTGATGATCGAGACGGCGCGAACGACGCGATCTCAGGGAGGCTTCACGCTCCTCGAGGTCATCGTTGCGATCGGCATCCTCGGGTTCGGTCTGCTGACGCTCGCCGTCATGCAGCTCGAGGCCCTGTCCCAGGGCGCGGCGGGCAAGCACAGCTCGGACGCCGCCACCGTCGGGCGCAGCTACCTCGAACAGGTGCACCGCGTTCCGTGGACGGACCTCGACAACGCGCAGGGCCTGGGCTTTACGGCGCCGAACTGGGCCGGAGCCCCGGCCGCCGTCACCGTGACGGTGGCCATGCCCGGCGGCGCCGGCGATTCGATCGAGCACAGCTACGACGTTCTGTGGCGGGTCAGCGACATCGCGGGCACGACGTGCCTGCGCGACGTGGAGGTCCAGGTGAGCTGGAGCGAGGAGAACGTTTCGACAGCGAAGACCCTTCAGCTCGCGTCCCGCCGCTACAACTACGGAGATCCGAGTTGCTGACCCACTTCGTTCCCTCGCACTGCCAGCTCGCCGCGAGTCCGCGCCGGAGCGCCGGCTTCTCGCTCATCGAGCTCATGGTCGCGACCCTGATCATGGGAATGGTCATCGTCTTCGTCCTGGGCATGTTCACGGTTCAGCACCAGACCTACATGGTGGTCGACCAGGTCGCCGAGACCCAGCAGAACTCTCGAGCCATCGCGGGCCTCGTCGAACGCGACATCCGCAATGCCGGTTACAAGGTGCATTCCCAGGGTGCTGCGTGTGGCGTGGATTCGACGAGCGCGCCCGACATCCTGTTCCTGAGCGACGCCGACGCCATCGCGGCCGTCGACACGCTGCCCGCCAACCTTCGCGGCGTGGAACTCGGTGCGTCGCCGAGCGGTTCCGCGCCCATCGCGCCGGGCGCGCTGAGCATGACGCTCGACGACGTCGTGATCGACGCAACGCCCACCTACGACACTGACGGCAACGGCAGCGACGACAGCGATTTTCGGGAGGGCGGCGGGGCGATCCTCGTCGATCTCACGAATCCAGCACGCGGCGTCGCCTGCGGCTTCGTCACCAGCGTCACCGCGCCCAACGCCGTGGTAGTGGACTTCCAGAACATTCTGGGCCCCGCAGGACTGCCTCCGGACTTGCGGCTGATCCCCGCGATCTCCTACCAGGTCTCGACGCCGGTCGGCTCGCCGGATCGGCTCGAGCGCAACGGTGTCGCGCTCGCGAAGGACGTCGAGGACATCCAGATCGCGCTGTTCTTCGACGCGGACGAAGACGGCGAGGTCGACGCGAACGAGTACGTCGGTGGCGCCGGGACGGTCTACGACAACACGATCGTCGACGGCGCGACGTTGCGCGAGATGCGCTTCAGCATGGTCGTTCGGACGGCCGCCGACGATCCCCGCAATCCGACCGCGGCCAGCACCGGCCAGGCGATCGAGAATCGCAGCTCGAACATTCCGGGCGACGACGGTCGCCGCCGGCGCGTGCACGTCACGGCCGTTCGCCTGCGGAACGTGCAGTCATGAGGCACCGGAGGAGACAGGACGCGATGGAACTCGGCAAGAACCCGGCGACGGCAGTCGGGCGGCGACGTGAATCGGGCTCTGCCCTGCTGGTGTCGATGGTGCTCCTCGCGGTGATGGGGCTGATCGGAATGGCGTCCCTCGACACCGTAATGCGCGACCGGCAGGTCGCGGGCTTCCAGAGCCGAGCGCAGACCGCCCTCTACGGCGCGGACGCCGGAATCGCCGACAGCCTCGAGATCCTGAAGAACGAGGTCGTCGGCTCCGCTCTGGCGCCCGGTGACTGCCTGGCGAATGCACTGGGGACGACCACTCTCGCCAACGGCACGGTGTACGGGCCGGATACGACCGTCACTCCGAACGAGATCTGCATGCTGGCCTCCGCCGATCCCTGTGCGTCTCTGGACGCCAGCATCGAGGTCGGCCAGCCCATCTACCTCAACACCATCTGGAACATGCGCGCCCAGGGCGTCGCCGTGGGAGGGGCGACCTCCAGGCTCCAGGCGACGGCGGACCGCTGTCACGCCTTCAACAACTAGAGAGTTTCGATCACCTGCCGGTTCGCCACCGGCGTTCACGAGGACGAGCAATGTTTGATCTGTTTTTGAAAAGCCTGGCCGCACTGATCCTGGTCTGCAGCCTCGCCGCACCCGCGTACGCCCAGCCGGGCGACCTCGACGGATTCGGAGAAGTCGAGCGCAAGGACATGAGCGCCGGGACGCTCACCATCGACGGCCAGGTCTACCGCGTGACCGCCCGGACGCGGCTCCGCGACCTCGAGGGCCACATCACCACGCTGGCCGCGATCGACGCGCCGCAGAAGAAAGGGAAAGACGCCGCGAAGATGCTGGCCGCGTTCTACACGGCCGTGGAATCGAGCGACGGGCTGCTCCTCACCTCTCTCGAGATGTTGCACGAGCCCCCCCAGTAGGGCGCGTGTCGCCCCGCGAATCGGGCGATCCCCAGCCACCGAAAGGTCCCGCACCCAAAGCATCGAGGACGACAGGGAGTCGCGATGACGTCTACAACCCGCCTTCTCCGCAGCCATGGCAGCCGTGCCGGCCGAGTGGCTGCGCTCGTGCTGCTGGCCTGCTTCACGCCATCCGTGGTGGTGGCCCAAGACAGTGAACTGTTCTCGGCCGCCGTACCGCCCAACGTGATGCTCGTCGTCGACAATTCGGGATCCATGAACCACGTCGTCTGGCACCCGGCCTTCGATCCCGAGGAGACCCCTTCCTGCAGCTGTTTCGACGACTCGACGATCTACGTGAGATCGTCGTACAGCTGGGGCGGCTGCGGTGACTGGGGAGTTCCGCCCGGTACCTACACGGTGTGCGGAAACACGCGCGAGATCTTCGAGGATCCGTCGGTCGCTGCGGATGGAAATTCCACCCGGTGGTCGCGAGATTACCTGAACTGGTACTTCAGCGACGCTGCCGATGCGTACGCGAGCGAAATCGCTGACGACGACAACGGGGTGCATTCTCAGTGCCTCATCGACGAGGGCTACTCGCCGGCGTATCCGAAGTATTACGGCGTTTCCCGCGTGCGGGCGGCGCGGCGCATCCTGCGCGACGTCATCTGCCAGGTCAATGCGAATGGCGAGGTTCGTTTTGGAATCGCGAGATTCGAAGTCGAGAGCGACCCCGATGGCGGCTTCGTGAGCGTTCCCATCGACGACTACTCGCCGACCCACGGCGCGGCGCTGGAGGACGCCATCGAGGCCCTCGAAGGAGAGACCTATACGCCGCTCGGCGAGACGCTCTACAACGTGTACCGCTACTTCCAGAGCCGTTCGAATCCGGCCCTGGGCAAGGACGGCCTTCCGTTCGACGCCTACGCCATCGAAACGGACGGAAGCTCGGGCGGGAGCGTTCCGCCTTCGCCCCTGCAGTACAGCTGCCAGAAGAATTTCGTGCTGATGATCACCGACGGGGAGCCCACCAAGGACGACTTCGACTACCCCATGGATTTCGACGAGTTCGACGCTCGCATCGGCGACTACAACCCCGACAACGCGACATCACCCGAGAACGGTGACGACTCGCGCACCGGCCACAACGACGACATTTCGAGCGGCTGGGAGACGGCGCTCTTCCTGGACGACATCGCGATGTTCATGAACGACTCCGAGAACGGCCGGGACTTCCAGCTCGACGTCGAGGGCGTCCAGACCCTCGACGTCTACACCGTGGGCTTCACCACGAGCGCCTACGCCAACGACCTGCTCCAGAAGACCGCCAACGTCGGCAACGGTCTGTTCTTCCACAGCAACAACGCCGAGGAGCTGTCGGGAGC
>JABSQW010000523.1 GCA_013215605.1 Myxococcales bacterium | reverse complement strand
GCGCCCAGGGGCTCCACCCACCACAGGCTCAGTCCGAAGACGCCGATTCCTTCGAAGAGCGAGAAGTACATCATGACCGAAACGCGTTTCAGAGCGGCGAGTAGCGACGCGGCGACGTTGAAGCACATCTGACTCAGGAGCCACGCCGAGAGAAGGAGCAGCATCGGCTCCGAGACCGAGATTTCCTTGGGTGTCCACACCTCGATCAAGGCGCCGCCCAGCAAGCCGCCCAGCACCGCGAAGGCGCCGGACAAGCCCAGCGCCACCTTCGCGCCCAGGCAGAACGCGCGCTGCACCCACTCCCATTCGCCGCGGGTCGCGGCTTCGCCGTAGGCGGGCCAGAGGCTCTCGTTGCCCATGGACGCGATGCCATGAGCCGCCATGTAGAGGGCCAGAGGAACGGCCAGCGAAGGGACGGCTCCCGGGCCGAGGCCGTGGGACACCACCGTGTTGCCCAGGGTGAATTTGAAGAGGTTTGCAATGTTGGTGACGAAGAAAGCGAGACCCACCGCGGTCAGGCTCGGCGCCAGCGAGCGAGAAGCCTTCTTGAAACGCAGGGTCAACTCGGGCTGCCGGCGGACCGCCACCAGCGCCACCGCCAGCCAGTACAGAAGCTCGCCCGCCGTGCCGACGGCGACCACGATGATCAGGTTCTCGGGGAAGAGGGCAACGGCGGCGGCCAGCACGCCGAAGATGACGATATGCCACGCGGAACGGAACGCTGAGATGACGTACTGCTTCTGGAATCCCTGCATCCCAGCAGAGAAGACCTTGAGTGGCAGGGGGAGAACCACGCCCGCGTACCCGAGCAACGCGACGTTTCGGGCCAGGGTCTCCTGGTCGGGCGGCACATTCAGCAGCCAACCCATCGGAAGCAGCGCGAACGCGGGCAGTATCAGGAGCGCGACGGCGGACGCGATCAGCGAGTAGATCACGAATGCCGTCGCGATGATTCGGCCGACGGCCGACAGGTCGTCGCGTCCACGCGCTTCAGCCACCGCGTTCACGACTCCGTAGTGGAGTCCGAAGTCCAGCAAGTGCGCGGTCGCAACCACGCCGAGGATCGCCATGTAGAGTCCGTACTGGTAGAGGCTGAGCGCCCAGATGAGGAGGGGTACGCGCAGAAGCGCCAACGCAGTGCCGATCCCGCGTTCGAGGCTGCCGAAGACCACGGAAAGTCGAGCGAGCTCGAAGCGCTGAGTCGACCGATTGGTGGCCACGTTCTCGTTCGCCATCACCGCTTCACCCCTCGACGCATCGCGAGGCAGAGCGTAACATCAGTTCCCTCTCTGGAATTCCCGAGACCCGTGACCGCTGCTCAATCCATTCTGTACGTTGGACCCAGAAGCGGTACTTGCGAACAGCGCGCTCGTGCTCTCACCGAGCTCGGCAGGCGATTGACGCATATCGAAGCTGAGTTGCCCCTTCGCCGGGATCCTCGCTATATCGCCTACTGGCTCGGACATCACATCGCCCGCCCGCCCGACGTGTTCGCAGCCAATTCGAAGATCAAGCGCGAGTTTCGCCGAGGCGAAACCGACATTCTCTGGATCGACAAGGGCCGCTCGATCCGGCCCGGAACCCTGCGTCGTGTTCGGAGGCGGAGCCCCGCGGCGAAGTTCGTTCTGTACAGCGCCGACAACATGTTCAACGAACACAACCGATCCCACCGATTCCTTCGCGGGATTCCCCTGTATGACCTCCACGTCACGACCAAGAGCTTCAGCGTCGACGTGCTGCGCGAGGCCGGTGCCGCCCGGGTCCTGTGCGTCGACAAGGCCTTCGATCCGAAGACCCATCGCCCCCTCGAACTCACCGCTTCGGAGCGCGAGCGCTACGACTCCGACATCGG
>JABSQW010000522.1 GCA_013215605.1 Myxococcales bacterium | reverse complement strand
GCTGTCGTGGACCCGCGCGGCGACGGCGACGTCTTCGAGGTCGTGGTCTGCGAGCAGCCGCTTCTGGACGGTGCGGAAGAGCACGTCGTCGGTGGCGGCTTGTCCGACCACCGACTCGGCGTCGCGCAGGTTCACCCGCGCTGCGGCGAGCTCATGCTCGGCCTCGGTCAGCTTCTGTTCCGCCTCTGCGACGTCCTGCTTTCGCTCCCGGACGCGCTCCTCGGCGGCGGCCACCTGCGACTCGGCGTCGCTGCGCTTTTCGTTGGCGTCGACGAGTGCGGCTTCGCCGGTCGTGTCCGAACACGCAAACGCGAAAAGGACGGCGATCAGGGCGATCGCGAAGAGAACCAGTCGGCACGAAGAGGGCTGCATGGGGGCCTCGGGTGAGGTGAGGTGCGCAGAGACGGAAACGTAGCAGCGGACGGATCGGCGGTCCGCTGCAGCCATCGAGCGCGCAGGAGTTTCGGGGGGCTCCGCCGCGTCGTGTCAGTGGGCCGGAGGCAGCGAGTAGAGATCGACGGCATTGAGGCCGTAGATCCGCTCCTTCGACTCCTTCGGCAGACCTTCCATCGCCTCCTCGAGCTCGGCGACCACACCCGGGATCTTCGCATCCGGATGCGGGTAGTCGCTCGCCCAGATGATGCGATCGGCGCCCACGAGCGGGCTCTCGGCGTGGGCGCGGAGCGTCGACTCGTCGGGGTCGAAGGAGATCCAGCACTGGCGCTTGAAGTACTCGGAAGGTTTCATCGTCATCTGAGGCACCTCCCAGCGGAAGATCTCGTGGTGGTGGTCGAGGCGCTCGAGGAGCGAGATGAGCCAGCCGCCGTTGGCCTCGAGGAAGATGCACTTCATGCGTGGGAAGCGCTCGAGCACGCCGCCGCAGATCAACATCGTGATCGCGGTCTGCATGTCGAACACGTTGCCGAGCGCCTGGCTGAAGAAGATGTTGCGCAGGCCATCCGTGCCGGCGTTCTTCGCCTCGTCGCCGCCGGGGTTGGCGCTGGCGCCCGGAGCCACGAAGTTCGCCAGACCCATCGACCGGATGGCGCCGGGCATGTCGGGCGCGAGGAAGGGGTGGAAGCCGACGGCGAGGTCGAGGTCCTGCAGCGCCGCCCAGAGCGGATCGTACATGGCGTCGCACAGCTGCGTGCCAACGACGCTCGGATTCGGTCGCAGGAAGACACCCACGAGGCCGAGATCGCGCACCTGCTCGACCATCTTCACTGCGCGCGAGACGTCGGTCTGGGGAATCGCGGCGATGCCAAACAGCCGATCGGGGGCATGACTGCAGTAGTCGGCGACCCAGCGGTTGTAGGCGTGGGCCTGGGCGTCGGCGAATTCGAAGTCCTTGAGGCTGGAGATGCCGAGGAACTGCGTCGGGTAGACCACCGAGCGCTCGATGTTGTCGGACGCCATGTCCTCGAGGCGGGCGGCCGGGTCGAACGCGCCGTTGCGGATCTCCGTGTACTTGTACTCGCCCTTGAGGCAGCGCTCGCGCTCCTCGAGCGTCATGCCGCCGGCGCCCGCGAGGGCCATCATGTTGGAAGGTCGCCGCTCGCCGTTGTAGTGCAGCCACTCCCGGCCGTCGTCGTGCTCCACGATCTGGAAACACTCGTCGCGGTACTTCGAGGGCATGTACTCGACCATCCCGTTCGGATGCTCGAGAACGTGTCCGTCGGCGTCGATGATCAGCGGGGTCTCGTTCGGGGCCATGGGAGCTCCTTTGCGCGAATTCGCTCGGAGGAGGTCGGAGCGTAGTCAGGGTCTCTAGGATCTTCGGCGCGTCACCCGCGTTTTGCAAGCGAGCCTCTGCGACCTACAGGTCCATCGCAGCTTCGATGTCGGGGTCGATCTCGGGTCGTCTCGAGGCGAGGGAGATTCCGAGGAAGAGCGCCAGAGAGACGAGCAGGGCGGGAACGCCGCCGTGGATCGCGTAGGGGAGGCGCAGATCGAGGAGCTCGACGCCGAGGTTGATTGCGATGCTCGCCGCCATGGCGACGTTTGCCGCCCGCGCCGTGGCGCGCTTCCAGTTGAATCCGATCACCACCACCGGCACGATGGCGGCCGCGAAGGTCGCCGCGCCGAACACGCCGAGCAGCGCGATCAGCCGCGCGTTGTAGTAATGGGAGTAGAGCGCGAAGGCCGCCGCCAGGATTCCGATGGCCACGGTGGCGACCCGGGCGGCGAACAGCTCATTTTGCAGGGTACGGCCCAAGAGTGCGCGGGGGACGTCGCGGACGACGACCGCCGCGCCGATGTTGAGGAAGGCGTCGGCCGTCGACATGATCGCTGCGAGGAGCCCCGCGAACACGACACCGGCGAGCAGCGGATGGGCGAAGGCCTGCAGAAATGTCGCCGATGCGACGTCGGCCGATGGCAGCTCGCCGTGGCTGCCGTCGAGCACGAGCGCCCGCATGGCGAGGCCGACGATCAGCCACAACAGCGCCGCAACGGTGTAGCCCGCCACGGTGAGCGGCAGGATGCGTTTCGCGTCGGCGATGCGGCGGAACATCATGAGCTTGGTGATCACCTGGGGCTGCCCGGCATTCCCCACGGCGAACAGGAAGAAGAAGGACATGCTCGCGAGCACGCCGAGGGTGCCCCACGGTCCGATGGCCTCCGGGTCGTCGGCCAGGAGCGTCATCGACATGCCGGTAAAACCGTCGTCGAAGGCCGCCTGGGCGGTGAGCACGATCAGGAACGCCGCCCCCACCATCATCGCGCCCTGAAAGACGTCCGTGTAGACCGATGCGATGACACCGCCCGTGACGCAGTAGAAGACGAGCACCGCGGACGATGCGATGACGCAGGTCACGAGGTGGGGCTCGCCGATGAACGCCACCTCGCCCAGGATTCCCTGGAGCACTATCGCCATCGCGAGGATCTGGGTGCCGAGGTAGCCCATCACACCGAGCAGGATGGCCACGCCCATGAGGAGCTGTGAGGTCGGGCTTCTGTAGCGCGCGCCCACGGCGTCGGGCAGCGAGAGCGTGTCGCGCAGCTCCGCGATCACGCGAAGCGGCTTGGCGAGCAGCGCGAACGCGGCCGCGTAGCCGGTCGCCGAGCTCAAGATCATCCACACCGAGCTCATGCCCTGGCGGTAGGTCAGGCCCGGGCCGCCCACGAAGGCGAACCCGGAGAGCGTGCTCGAGAAGATCGCGATCGCGGTCACCCACACGCCGAGGCTGCGGCCCGCGACGAAGAAGTCGCGGCTCGTCTTCGTGCGGCGGAGCGCCCAGATCCCCACCCCGAGGCACACGGCCAGGTAGGCGGCGACGCACGCCAGTACGATGAGCGGACGCGCGTCCTCCATCAGGGAGTCTCGTCCCGCTGAGCTTCGACGGGCGCGAAACGCGCGACGAGCTCGTCGACCCGCCGCTGATCGTCCGCCGTGAAGACGAAGCGATCGAAGAAATAGAGGTAGAGGAGCACGAAGTAGACCGGGAACGGCCAGAGGCCGTAGAGCATCACCGCCGTCGGGATCGGGAAGCCGAGCACGATCCGCGGCGCCGGGTCGCCGGCGTAGGACGCATAGGCGAGCACCAGCGCCAGCCAGACGAGCTGGTGGAGTACGACGCCGGCGATCAGCGGCGTGCGGACGGGACCGAGTCCACCGGGCTTTCGCAGCCCGAAGGCGAAGCACAGCGCGAAGAACAGGAGACTCGCCGCGCCGTACGCCCAGCCCGCCAAGAGCAGCACACCCGTGCGGGTCTCGCCGGGGCCGCCGTGGGCCATCGTCTCGTAGGTCGGGTGCGGGCCCCCGGTGGCGGCCGGGTGCGCGGGCAGCAGGGTCGCCGCGAAGAGGATCGCCGCCACGCCGAGCACCACGGCGAGCAGCGCGACGGCGATGCGATCCGCCGCCCGCTCGTCGCCGTTCGCTTCCGGGGGATGCTCCATGGGGTGGCGGCATTATCTCACGGCCTCGCGAGCGCGCACGTGGTGCTACCGTGGCGCCTCGAAAGCCGGGTCGAGTCGTGCGTTATTTCATCTGCGACGTATTCACAGAGCAGCGCTTCGGTGGCAATCCGCTCGCCGTCCTACCGCACGCAAGCGGGCTCACGGACGAGCAGATGCAGCGGATTGCCCGCGAGTTCAACTTCGCCGAGACGACCTTCGTATTCCCGCCCGAGCAGGGGCACACGCGAAAGGTGCGAATCTTCACGCCCAGCCACGAGGTGCCCTTCGCCGGCCACCCCAACATCGGCACGGCCTTCGTGTTGGCCCACGCCGGGGAACTCGGCGACGCCACCGCGGTGACCTTCGAGGAGCGGGCCGGACCGGTCACGGTCGACATCGAGGTCGTCGAGGGAGCGCCCCGGCGCTGTGAGCTGCTGGCGCCGGAGCCGCTGTCAGTCGGCAAAAACGCCTCCGCGGAACAGGTTGCGACGGCCGTGTCGCTGTCGCTCGACGACGTCGTCGCGCCGACGCACCCGCCGCAGGTGGCATCGGTGGGTCTGCCGTTCCTGTTCGCCGAGCTGCAAGACCGAGACGCGCTAGAGCGCGCGCGGGTCGACCTCGACGGCTTCGAGGCGCTCGCTACCGCCGGTCTGCCTCCGCTCGTGTACGTCTATGTCCGCAGCGGCGACGACTTCGACCTGCGCGCTCGAATGTTCGCACCGCTCGACGGCGTCCCCGAAGACCCAGCCACCGGGAGCGCGACCTGCGCGCTGGCGGCGATGCTGTGTACCTTTGATCCGCGGCCCGATACCGAGCTTCGCCTGCGGATCGCGCAAGGTGTCGAGATGGGGCGGCCGAGTGTGCTGGATGCGCGCGCCGAGAAGCGAGCTGGCGAGGTCGTGTCGGCTCGCATCGGCGGCGCCTGCGTGATGGTTGGCGAGGGACGACTCTATCTCGACTGAGGCGCGCTTCCGCCGCGCGGCGCGGGCCTCGTGCGAGCTGCAGAGGAGAATTCATGAATTCGCTGTTCGATCTGACGGGGAAGACCGCACTGGTGACGGGATCCACGAAGGGCATCGGTCGCTCCATGGCCAAGGGCCTCGCGGCGGCGGGGGCAAAGGTGATCGTCACGGGCCGCAAGCAGCCCGATTGCGACGCCGTCGCGAGCGATCTCGCGGCGGAATCGGGCGGCGATCTGATCGGCATGGCGTGCCATATGGGCGACTGGGATCAGATCGATGCGCTCGTCGAGCGTGCCTACGCGGAGCTTGGAAAGCTCGACGTACTGATCAACAACGCCGGCATCAACCCCGCCCCGGTGATGCTCGCCGACTGTACGAGCGAGTACTGGGACAAGGTCTACGACGTGAACCTCAAGGGCCCGATGCGCCTCGCGGCGAAGGTCGCCCCGCGAATGGGCGCCGCCGGTGGCGGTAGCATCATCAACATCACCACCATGGGGGCGTATCACGGGGGACCCGCCGTCGGCGTCTACACGTCGTGCAAGGCGGCGCTCCACAACCTCACGAAGGTGATGGCCGCGGAGTGGACGGGCCTGGGCGTCCGCGTCAACGCCCTGGCGCCGGGACCCTTCATGTCGGAGATGATGAAGGGGGCCGACCGGGTGCGGCCCGGCTTCGCCGACGCGGCGGGCGATGCGACGCTCATGAAGCGCGTCGCGGACTGCGACGAGGTCATCGGCTCGATCCTGTACCTCGCCAGCGACGCTTCGTCCTTCGTGACCGGCATCGACCTCAAGGTGGCTGGAGGGATGTCGGGTTGAGGAAGGACGATCGAACACGGGGGAGGGAAGTCGTGGTCGCGGTGCAAGGACTCGCGTGGGTGTTGGTGGGTTTGTTCTGTGTCGGGTGTATTTCGAACCGTCTCGACGGTCCGATCCACGACGCCAAGGGGCCGCCCTATATCGCCGACGGGGCCGGCTCGGACGTCGCGCCGATCGAAATCGTTCACCGCGTCTTGTTGATCGGAGACGCCGGGCTCTATCTCGAGGACGATCCCACACTCGCGGCGCTCGGTCGGGTTGCCGCGGAGGCGCCCGCGAGCACCGTGCTCTACCTGGGCGACAATGTCTACAACAACGGCCTGCAGGACGACGACCGAGAGCGTGGCGAGAAGATCCTCGGGCAGCAACTCGAAGCGACGAGCGCGCGCAAGATCGTGGTCCCGGGGAACCACGACTGGGGGATGATTCCCAGCAAACGGACTGCCCAGTCGATTCGCAACGAGCAAGCGTTCGTCGACGGTTGGAAGGATGGGAAGGCGGAGTTCCTGCCGAAGGACGGCTGCATGGGACCCGTCGCTCGTCGCCTCGAGCCGGCGCGCGGCTTTCGCAAGGGAGTCGTCGCGGTGTTGCTCGACCCGACACCGTGGTTCACGCCCGCGCTTCGCGAGATCTGTCCGCGCGGTGAGACCGAGGAATCACATCTCGCCGCCCTCGAGAAGATCCTCGCGACCCACCAGGACGACTGGGTGGTGGTCGCGTCCCACTACCCGATGCTCACCGGTGGCCCTCACGGCGGTCTCACCTACGGCTTCTTCGCGGACATGATCGTTGGCACACTCGGGTGGTGGATGGGTGGACTCGGCAACACCGACGCGCCCGCGTACGCGGACTGGATCGCCAAGGTCGGAGAAGTGATGCGCGAGCACCCGCCCGCGGTGTACGCCGCGGGTCACGACCACAGTCTGCAGGTGCTCGACGGCGGCGGCACGGTTGGCCTGCACGTCGTCAGCGGCGCGGGTGCCCCGGACCGGGTGTCGACCGTGACGAACATCGCCGAGACCCGCTTCGCGCACGCTCACGCGGGCTTCGTGGTGTTGGATTTCGGTCGGCGAGGTCGCCTCGAGAGCGCCGTCTTGCGCGTGTACGAAAATGGCAGGGACGCCCCGGTGTTCGAGATGGACCTCTAGAGGCCGAATCGTGGCCCCCCGCAAGATCCTGATCGCCGGCGCTCTCGGTCTCGTCGGCCGCGCCGCCGCTGAGCAGTTTGCAAAGCGCCGCACGAGCGGCGAGGAGCCGGACCTCGAGGTCGTCGGTCTGTCGCGGCGCCCGCCCGACTTCGCCTCGGCGGCGCGCTTCGTGTCCGTCGATCTGCGGGATCGTGAATCCGTGCGCCGGGTACTCGCCCACGACCGCGACGTCACCCATCTCGTCTACGCCGCCCTGTACGAGAAGCCCGAACTCGTGCGCGGCTGGTTCGAAGCGGACCACATCGAGACGAATCGGAGCATGCTCGAGAATCTCCTCGACGCCGTGGAGTCCACATGCCTCGAGCACGTCACCCTGCTGCAGGGTACGAAGGCCTACGGCGCCCACCTCGGCCGCCCCATTCCCCTGCCGGCGCGCGAACGCAGGGCGCGCGCGGAGCACGCGAACTTCTACTTCGCGCAAGAGGACCTGCTGCGCGAGCGCTCGGACGCGCGCGACTGGTCGTGGACGATTCTGCGCCCGCAAGTGGTGACCGGCGTCGCCGTGGGGAGCGCGATGAACATCGCGGCCACGCTCGGGGCCTTCGCCGTGCTGTGTCGCGAGCTCGGACGCCCGCTCGTGCACCCGGGTCACGAGCACGGCCTCGGCGAGTGCACCGATGCGCGGCTGCTCGCGCGCGCCGTCGAGTGGGCGGCGGCGACGCCTGAATGCGCGGGCGAGATCTACAACATCACGAACGGCGACGTCGTGGCCTGGCGCGACTGGTTCCCGCGCATCGCCGCGCACTTCGACGTGCCGTTGGGGGAGCCGCAGCCGCTCTCGCTCGTGCGCGAGATGCCCGGTCACGTCGATACGTGGCGCAAGCTCGCGGCCCGCGAAGCTCTTCGCTGCGAGGACCTCGACGCGTTGATCGGTCTCTCGTGGCAGTACGCCGACATGATCTGGGCGAATCCGTCCGCGCAGCCGCGACCCGCGCTGGTGAGCAGCATCAAGGCGCGCCAGCACGGATTCGGCCACTGCGTCGACAGCGAGGACGCGCTGATCGAGGTCTTCGAGCTCATGCAGGAGCAGGGATACCTGCCGAGGTGAACAGCGGGGGGGCACCGTGGTCGGCGGAGTGATCGAAGAGCGCCGCGATCGCGTGGTGATCGGTGTTCTCAACCGGCCCGAGAAGCTGAATGCGTTCGATGTCGCGCAGTACGACGCGATGTCGGATCTCCTCGACCGCGCGCTCGACGACGACCGCGTCGGTGCGCTCGTCGTCACCGGCGCGGGTCGCGCGTTCTCGGCCGGCGCCGACTCGAGCCTGGTGAGCGGCGATGCGGGCCGCGAGGTGATGGAGCAGGCGGCCCGCGCCTTCGATCGCTTCCTCGAGGCACTCGGAGGCTTCGAGAAGCCGCTGCTCGCAGCGGTGAACGGTCTCGCGGTGGGCATCGGCGCGACGCTGCTCCTCCACTGCGACGTCGTGTTCGCGGCGCGCAGCGCCCGGCTGCGGTTCCCGTTTACGTCGCTCGGTCTGGTTCCCGAAGCCGGGAGCACGCACCTGCTCCCGCTGATCGTCGGCCCCCAGCGCGCGGCCGAGTGGTTCTTCTCCTCGGATTGGCTACCGGCCGACGTGCTTCTCGAAGCCGGCCTCGTGCGCCGCGTCGTCGAGGACGCCGAACTCGTCGACGCCACCGTCGTTCGCGCTGCAGAGCTCGCCGCACACGAAACGAGCTCCCTGCGCGCGACCAAGCGCATCCTTCTCGACGCGCGTCGCGACGCGGTGATCGAGGCGCGGCGGCGCGAGGACGAGGGGATGCGGGCACAGGCGCGGCGTCACAGGGGGACTTGAGAGACGCCGCCGCGATCCCCTCGAAGCTACGCTGCGCGAGCTTGACGGAGCCGCACCGCGGTGAGCCTGGAAAGGGCTACCTCAGCGCCGTGCCGGTACCGCTCGTCATCTCGGCCCTCCACCAAAATCGAACCATTGCGGTTCGTCGGACTGAAGGCGGCGGATCGTGTCCATCAGGTGGGGCTGTAGCTGGTTCTGCATGGCGACGGCATCCGGGATCGCGCGCAGACCCGTGCGTAGGCCGAACGCGGCGAGTCCGACACATAAGAGCGCGGCTGCGGTGTCTGGAAGGCGACCGCCCCATCGGTGCCATAGCACCAGGAGTGACAGCGGCCAGGCGAGCACGCAGAGTCGGGTGAAATCCCACGCGGCGGGCGCGCCGGAGAGCGAGGCGTGGAAGAGCACGATGGCGGCCACGCCATGGGCGAGGATTCGCACGCTGCGCACCGGCGACCGCAGCCCGATGACGATGCTGAGGACGTAGAAGGCCAGCGTCGCGTACGTGATCTCGAAGTACAACCGATTGTCTGAATGTGCCCAGCGCCAGGCGTTCCCCAGCAACTCTGAGAACGGCCAGGTGATCTCGGTTTGCCAGTGCACCTGATGGCTCATCGCGACACCCGAAAAGCCGGGGATTCTCCAGGCGAGGTAGAGGTGCAGCAGGCCAAACGCCAGGACCGGTACACCGAGCAGCAAGACGGTTCGCAAGTCGAGTCGACGGCGGATCAGGAGCACATCGACCGCGAGTGGAAGTCCGAGAAGCAGGGCTGGGAACCGAGCGAGACCCGCGAGGGCGAGCCACAGCATGGCCAAGCCGAGGTGGTCCCGCAGGTAGGCGAGGAGACACATCAACACCAGAAGTACGGCAAGACTCTCTGGGTGGGCGCTCGGCGCGATGGCCCACCACCGCGGGTTGCCGACGACGAAGGCAACACTTGGCCAGAACGGGCGCAGGCCGAGCTCACGGCAGAGCGCGTAGAAAACGACTGCTGCCAGTGCAGCGGGTATCCAGCTCGCCAGCAGCGCGAGCATGCCCCAGTCGAGCCAGTGAGACGGGGTGGAGAGACGCGCGAGGTAGACAAGAGCGGGGTAGCCCGGCGCTTGTCCGAAATAGCCGCGTCCCTCCGGCGCGTAGGGGAGAGGGAAGGACTTTGCAATCTCGAGATAGAGGTTGCCGTCGAAGTAGACCGACAGCGCGGGGAGCGGCACATCGGCTGCACGAGAGGCGAGACCGGCGGTGGTGGCGTGCAGGGCGAAGGCGAGGGCGAACAAAATCGCGGCGGGTACCGCGTCTTTTCGGTCGAGCCACACCGCGCGAAGCGTATCACGGCGTTGGAAACGGCGTTGCGACGCCCAGTTCCCGAGCGGACCCCTCGACGCCACGGCGAACGATGCGCCCGATCCACGATGCCCCGGGATTCGAGGCGGGCCCTCCCCAGGCCGGGCTCGGATCGAACGTTCCAACCCCGCGCCGAGATCCCCGTATCCAGCGATCTCCGACCGGGCGCTGAGCACCGGCGCCGTGCGGCAAGCGCACGGCCCGTGGCTTCTTTGGCTGGGTGCTCGGCCTCCTCCTGGGTCGGGTCGGCTGGGCCCCGCGCCGCGCACACTGGTGGCCAATCCCGACGGCCGCCCCGGAGGCGGCGAAGCGAGCCGGTCCTCCCGGTTTCCATTGAAGTCGTGTCGGGGTTCCGTGCAACATGCAGCGCATGCGAATCCATCGAAGCTACGGAACTGCCGCGCGATGAGCTCCATCGCGGGTCGCACCGCCATCGCCGGTATCGGCACGACCGAGTTCGCGCGGCACATCGGACGAGGTGAGGAGCTCACCGCGCTCGAAGCGATCCGCGCGGCGCTCGAAGACGCGGGCCTCGGGACCGGCGACGTCGACGGCATCTTCCAGGTCGAGGGACAGAAGGGCGAGCCCTGGGACGTCGCGCAGCGCCTGGGCGTCGAGCGCCTGCGCGCCTTCTCCACCGTGGGCGGGGGCGGCGGCGCGGCCTGTGGCCCGGTCGTTTGGGCCGCGGTTGCCGTGGCGACGGGCATGTGCGAGGTGGCCATCGCCTACCGGGCGCGCCACCGCGGCTCGATGCAGCGACCGTGGGCGGGCTCGCCCGCGCGCGTCACGGGCCGTCGCGCCTTCGAGCTACCGCACGGCCTCGTGGCGCCCGCGCAGCAGATCGCACTGACCGCGCGCCGCTATCTCCACGAGAGTGGTGCGCCGGAGGACTGCTTCGCGCGGGTGGCCGTGGTGCAGCGCGACCACGCGTCTCGCAATTCGCGCGCCGTGTTTCGCGATCCGATCACGATCGACGACGTGTTGAGCTCGCGCATGATCGCGGAGCCTCTCCACCTCCTCGAGTGCTGCCCGGAGACCGACGGCGCGTGCGCGGTGGTGGTCACGTCGGTCGAGCGCGCGCGCGATCTCCAGCAGCCGCCGGCGGTGATCGCCGGGGTTGCTCAGGCCAGTACGAAGCGCCATTCGCTCATGACGAATCTCCACGCGCCCGACCCCTTCGAATGGCCGGCGAAGTCCGCTGCCCGGGACCTCTACGGCATGGCGGGTCTCGGTCCGCAGGATGTCGACGTCGCACTCCTCTACGACATGTTCACGCCCGTGGTGTTGTATGGCCTCGAGTCGTACGGCTTCTGCAAGCGCGGCGAGGCGGGGCACTTCGTGGCGGCCGGGAGCATCGACGGGGCCAACGCGAAGCTCCCGCTCAACACCCACGGCGGGAACATGTCCGAGGGCTTCCTGCACGGTTTCAATCACGTTCTCGAGGGCGTGCGCCAGATCCGCGGCAGCTCGACCAGCCAGGTGGCCAGCGTCGACGTCGCACTCGTCGGTGCGGCGCCGGTGGTTCCGACGTCTTCGTTCCTTCTCACGAAGTAGCCGCAGCGCTTCGACCCGGAGATCTCGCATGAGTGAGCACAGCATGATCGAAGCGCGACCGCTGCCCGACATTACCGATGTCGCGGCGCCTTTCTGGGAGGCCACCCGGCGCCACGAGCTCGTCGTGCAGTACTGCGCCGCGTGCAACACGGCGCAGTTTCCGCCCGAAGTCTCCTGCACGGAATGTGGCGCGCCGGATCTCACGTGGAGGCCGGTGTCCGGTCGCGCTCGACTGTACTCGTGGACCGTGGCGCACCCACCGCTGCTGCCGTACTTCGCGGCGCGCGCGCCGTGGCCCGTAGTGGCGGTGGAGCTCGAAGAGGGCCCGCGGATGGTCTCGCGCCTCATCGACGTTCCGATCGACGACTACGCGTTCGACCTGCCGCTCGAGGTGGCTTTCGAAGACATCGACGAGGAGATCAGTCTCGTCGTATTCAAGCGCGCGGGCGGCTGACGCTTCGGGCGGAGGAGGGGAGGCGATGCGACTCGAGGACCGAGTAGCGGTGGTGACCGGAGGAGGCTCGGGGATCGGCAAGGCGATCTGCGAGGGGTTCGCCCAAGAGGGCGCGAAGGTCGTGATCAACGACCTCGAGCTGGCGACCGCCGAGGCGACGCTGAAGGGGCTGTCGGGCAGCGATCACCTCGCCGTGGCGGGAGACGTCACCGACAGTCCTCGCATCGCGGCGATCTTTGCCGAGGTCGAAGAGCGCTATGGCCGCTGCGACATCCTCGTCAACAACGCGGGCGTGGATCGCACCCCCGGCGATGGCTCGGATCGGATCGCCGAGACGGGCTCGATGCTGCTCGGCATGTCGGATGAGGGCTTCCGTCGGATGCTCGATATCCACCTGAACGGAGCGTTCTACTGCGCGCGCGAGGCGGTGAGGATCATGCTGAAGGGCTCGCGGGACTCGCGAGACGCGCGGGGCTCGATCATCAACCTGTCGAGCATCGCGGGCCTCGCCGGGCTGGGCGTGGTCCACTACGCGACGGCGAAGGGCGGTGTCCTCGGCTTCACCCGGTCGCTCGCCCGTGAGCTCGGGCCCCGCGGCATCCGGGTGAACGCGATCTGTCCCGGCGTCATCCAGACACCGATGCTCGAAGCCGTTCCCGAGGCCTTGATCGAGCCGATGATCGCGAGCACCCCGCTGCGCCGCGTGGGCGAGGCGACCGAGATTGCGACCACCGCGTTGTACCTCGCGAGCAACGACAGCTCGTACGTCACTGGCCAGTGGATCTCGCCCAACGGCGGGATTCACATCCAGTAGGAGAGGGGGGCGGCGGGTTTCGGAGTCCAGCTTGGAGACTGAACGCAGGCGGTTCCTCGCGGCGGCAGTGTTGATCGCGATCGTCGGCGTGGCGCTCCGCCTCACCGGCATCGGATGGGGACTTCCCGCGCAGGTCTCGCCCTACGAGCCGCCCATCCATCCCGACGAGCACGTGGCGGTGGCGGGCGCCGCCATGCTCTACCACGGGCCGTCGGGATTGCAGTTTCTCTGGGGTGGGTCGCTGTATCCGCGCACCGCCTGGCTCGCGAACGCCGCGATCCAGAGCGTCGACCCACAGCCCCCGGTGTATCGCGTCGGCCCGGGGGTCCGGCGCTGGGAAAATGGGAGTTCGCTCCTCGTGGTGCTCCGCGTCCTGAACGTGGTGCTCGCCCTCGCGACAGCGGGGTTCGTCGGATTCGTGGGAGTGGTGCTCGCCGGACCGGTCGTCGGCCTCGTCGCGGCATCCCTTCTGCTCTTCTTTCCAGGGCACGTTCTCGATTCCCACTATGCGCGGCCGGACGTCCTCACCGCCTGTTTCCTGGCGGCGGCACTCGCATGCGCGGTTCACGCCGCCCGCACCGAAGGGCGCGCCTGGTTCGCGATCGGCGGCGCGTGCGCGGGCCTCGCCTGTGCGACGATGCTGTCGGGCGCCATCGGCTTCGGCGCGCTGGCGGGCGCCGCGCTCGAAGGGGGGCGGTTCGATGCCGCCGGGCGCCGCCGTGCACTTCACCGCCTCGCCGCCGTCGCCCTCGGCGCTAGCGCAGGCTGGCTCGCCGGGAACGCCGAGGCTCTGGTCTACTGGCGGCCGTTCCTCCAGGGAATCATCCACGCCGCATCGTCCCACCAGGGCGGGGCCTACGCGTTTCCGGTCCGCCTCCTGACCGTTGTCGCGTTCTACGCCTTTGGCAGCGTCGCGGCGATCGCCGCCTGGCTGGGCGTGGTCGTCCTCGCCCGACGACGTCCGATCGGCTTCGCCGCCGTGCTCGGGCACCTGGTGCTCGGCACGCTTCTGCTCGGCCGGGTGGGGGGAGACATGATGCGCCACCTCGAACCGTTGGCGCCGGCCGCGGCCGTCGCGGCGGCGGTGGGGTTGGGCGCCGTCGTGCGCGGGCTGTCGAAGCGGGGTCTGGGAGTCGTCCCGGCCGGAGTCGTCGTGTACGGCGGTGCGCTCGCGTTCACGCTCCAGCTCTCGGTCGTCTACGTGGGGACGATGCAGTTCGCCGAGGATCCGCGGTATCGCGCAGGACGCTGGCTCACCCAGAACCTGGCGCCGGGGACGCGCATCGGCCGCACGGCTTCCTTTGACGGCGACATCGCGTATTCGCCGCGCCCGCCGGAGCCGCACGAACTCGACGTCCAAACGCTTCGTCTCTACGGAAGCCGCAGCGACCCGCCGATCGAACCGGATGGCTTCGACGTGATCGCCACCAGTGACTACGCGGAATCCCACGCGCGGCGCTCCCAGGCGAGGCAGTTCTTCGAGACGCTT
>JABSQW010000521.1 GCA_013215605.1 Myxococcales bacterium | reverse complement strand
GCGCGGACGTCTCGTTCGCGGACTTCGACGCGGACCTCGCGCGGCGCAAAGACGCTCTCCGGCGGCTGCGACGCAGCGACGCCGCCGCGTGTGACGCCTGGTTCTTCGATCGCTTCTACGCCACGGCGCGCGGGAACGATCGCGAAGCCGGTCGTGCGGTCACGCGGGCATTGCTGGCTGCGGGCTCTCCGCGCTCGGCGTCGATCTCCCCGGAAGTGCTCGACGTATTCGACTACGAGCGCACCCATCGCCTCGTTCCGGTGGACCCGGCGATCTTCCCCACCCGCTGGCCGATTTCGACCCGGGGTCCCGGCCAGGCTGGCTTCGCGACCTCGCGTCGCCGCTCCGCAGTGTTCTCCATCGAAGGCGATGTCCTCGAACTGTGGGTTGCGGGCGGGCGGGGTCAAGGTGATCTCGCGGTGTCGCTCTGGATCGACGGCGCGCGCGTGCTCACGACGACGGGGTGTGGATCCGAGCTTCCGGGGCGACGGCTGTGGAACGTCGGTGCCTTCCGAGGGAAGACCGCCGCGCTCGAGATCCTCGACGAGGGCCTCGCGCCGCGCCGCTACATCGCCCTCGAGCGACTCGGCCAATGGGTTCCAAAGGCGGAAACGAAGGGGGAGGGGGGCGTCAGGCTGCGCTCCCTGTGAGCACCGTGGCGGTCGCGATCGTCAGCAGCCGATCACCGTCGCCGGCGTCGCGGAGCTCGGTGTACACGAGGGCGGTGTCCGCGCTGCGTCGCAGGATGCGCGCCCGGGTGCGAACCGGGCCGACTCGCGCAAGCTCGAGGTAGTCGACCGCCACGTCGGCCATGCGGACGGGCCGGTCGAGCTGGCTCGCGGCAATCGTTTCGCAGGAGACCTCGGCGATCATCGCGACCACACCGCCCTGGATCGAGCCCAGGGTGTTGATCACGTAGGGGCTTCTGGGCACTTCGACGACCCCCGCTTTGGCGTCGAGGGTGCGGAAGCCGATGCGCTCGAGCACCGGCACCTGCAAGCCCTCGCCGAGCACGGGGAAGTTCCGCGGCCCCTGGGCTGGGTCGTCCTCGCGATTTGCGAAGTTCTGAAGGTCGCGGCGGGGAAGCCGCGAGAAGGTCATCGTCGCGGTCGCAACGGATGCGGGACCGTCTCCGTCGGCGTGGGCGTCGAAGGCGATCACCACGTTGCGCCGGCCCGCGCGCAGGACGCGCGTCTCTCCGCGTACGACCCCGGTGCGGATGGGACGGTGGACCTGCACCGCGAGGTTGCCCGTGGCGATCCAGTCGGGATCGACGGCTCGGATCGCGGCGCCGCCGCCCATGATGTCGATGAAGATCGAGAGCACGCCCACGCGCAGGGCGCCATTCGCGTCCAGGAACGGCGGCAGGACGGGGAGCAGGGCTCGGTCGAGCTCGCCGTCGGGAGCGAAGGTGATCCTCAGGTCCCGCATGACGTGGTCGGCGGGCGGGTAGTCGAAGATCTGTTCACGGCTGGCCAAGGCGACCTCGCAAGCTCCCGGGCCCGGTGCGCTTCAGGGCGGATTCGCGGCGCCCGCATCATACTCCCGTGCATGCGAATCGTCCCCATGGGTCGTCCGTTCCCCTCTCTCTCTCGCACGCTCGTGTGCGTGCTCGCCCTGACCTTTTCGCTCCCCACGGTGTCGCCGGGGCTGGTGGTGCATGCGACGGACGAGCGCTCGACGCTCGACCCGCCCGCGCGGTTCCCCGGCTGGAAGCACGTCGGGCGCTGCGGCGGGCTGACGGCGATCTATCTCGGTGCCGGCTGGGTGATCACCGCGTGGCACGTCGAGATGCGGGACGTCGAGCTCGAGGGTCGGACGTACAAGCCAGTGGAGGCGAGTCGGATCACCCTG
>JABSQW010000520.1 GCA_013215605.1 Myxococcales bacterium | reverse complement strand
GTTGTGCGCTTCGGCGCCGCCGTAGTAGAGCGCGAGGTCCGAGTGATCGGCGAACTGCCGGGTTGCGAAGGTCGAGAAGACGAGCTGGTGCTCGAAGCCCAGCCAATCGAGCGCGAGGCTGCGCGCGCGCGGCTCGGAGGCCCCGACGGCGGCCCACTCCTTCGCCAACATCAGGTTCTCTCGGGCCTTCGCACGTGCAGCCGGGTCGTCGAGGTCTGGCGCGACACCGAGCCCGCCGGCGCCGGCGAGAGGCAGGTGGGCGGGACGGTGCACTCCGAGATCGGGGTCGAGCGGCTTCAAGCGTGCGCGTACGTCGGCTGTGGCGAAGGGCGCCAGCCAGTCCGGCCGTTCCATGAGGTGGCTGTCCGCATCGTTGATGGTCCGGCCTTCGGAATACGGCATGCCAGAGCCTCCGGTCCGACTGCAGTCGTCGCCACGAGGGTATCAGCTCCGGGCGCCGAGAAGCGTCGAGGACTTCAGCCGGTGTCGAGGTGGCCGAGCAGGTACGTCACGTCGCCGAGCGCGCGCAGTAGATCGTTGAGGTGGGTACACGACTCGGTGCTGACCAGGCTCTCCCGCACGGTTCGCCGCAGCTGCACGACCTCCGCGTCGACGAGCTTGCGGACGAAGTTGCCCGCCGCGGGGCACTCGCCAAACGGCAGCACCCGCGGGTCGGCGCTGATCGTCTCGATGCGCTTGCGGTCCCGCGTGAGGGACGCGTGCACGAGATACTCGTGGAGCACCTCTTCGCGACCTTGGAGGTCCATCCACGTGTCGCGGAACATCGCGTTGATGCGCGGCGACGCATCGGGGGTCGCCCCGGGCTGCAGGTCGATGCGGCGCCTGCGTCGCATGGCGCCCGGGGGCAGCGCCGTCTCCTCGTGCCAGCCGTCGGGGTCGCCGGGCGCGGGCTCCGGGGCGACCGGTCCACGCCGGTAGGGGAGCCCCTCGCCCGAGAGGATGGAGTTGATCATCGTGCCGCCCGCGCGCCAGCCGGAGCAGAGGTCCTCGCGGTCCTTTGCGCTGGCCATGGGAGCGAGGTTGCTCGGCAGGGTGCCGCCCGCCATGGCGCGTCGCACCCGTGCGTAGCCCGCGATCAGCGCGGCGACGGGCAAGTCGTCGAGAAGCAGGCCGAGGGGCGTTCCGCGTTCGTCGGGGAAGGCCTTCTCCGTGCGGCGCCGGAAGCCCGAGCCCACGCGCGCTCCGAGCAGGGCGTCGGCGTCGCCCGTGGCGGGATGCGCCGTGATTCGGCTGAGCTTTCCCTCGCCGTCGACGCGCGCATCGACGCGCGCTTCCCCGAGTCGGACGATCGCCCCGGTGTCGCCCGTCCTCGCGTCGCGCGCGAAGGCGCGCAGGTGCAGACTCGTCGGTGCGAAGGGCTCGCTGTCGGGCGGCAGATCCCAGTGCATATCGACGTGGGACGTGCGCCGCACGGTGCCCGCGACACGCGCCGGCGCCGCCGGGGCCGGAGACTCCGGCGCGTCGGACACGAGCGTGAGGCCCGGCGTTTCGGGAGCGGGGGACATCGCGCCTCAAGGTACCACCCCCAGCCCGGTCGGGTGCGAACGCTAGGGCGCCTCGATTCCGTAGAGCGCCGCGGTGTTGTCCCAGAGCACGCGGCGGCGATCGGCGTCGGTGAGGCCGGCGAGGCCGTTCTCGATCGCGGCGTGCACATCGGCGTCGTAGATGCTCGTCGGGTGGGGGAAGTCGGTTTCGAAGAGTACGCGGTCGGCGTGCACGAACTCGAGCACGTCGGAGTTCAGCTTCTCGAACCAGCAGCACGCGTACACCTGACGCCGAAAGTACTCGCTCGGCAGCAACTCGAACTCGGGTCGCTCCTGGTGCACGCCGAGCTGACCAAACTGGTAGTCGGCGGACTGCAGCACGAAGGGCACCCAGCCGACGCCGCTCTCGACCGACACGAACTGAAGGTCCGGGAAGCGGGGCAGGATGCCGCTGAAGAGCAGGTCGAGGATGTGACCGCCGTTGGCGAGGAAGAGCGCGCTGCCGCCGCGCGCCGAGTTCGTCGCGTAGCCCTCCGCGTCGCGACGCTCCGGCCCGATGTCGCTCATGTCGCCGCTGCCGATGTGAAAGCTCACGGGCAGCCCGGCCGCCTGCGCGGCCGCCCAGATGGGATCCCACGAGCGGTCGCAGAGGTAGGGGAGGCCGTGGCTGTGGGGCTCGCCGGTGAAGAGCACGCCTCTGTGGCCCAGCGCCGCGCAGCGCTCGATCTCCGCGACGCTGGCCGCGACGTCCCAGAACGGCAGGGCCATCACGGGAACGAAGCGCCGCGACTCCGGTGCGATCCACTCGACGAGGAAGTCGTTGTAGGCGCGCACGCACGCGAGCTTCAACTCGGCGTCGTCGATGGCCTGAAAGGCCTGGTTCCCGAAGCCGCCCACGTTCGGGTAGAGGACCTGCGCCCAGATCCCGAGCGAGTCCATGTACTCGAGTCGTGCCGCCAGGTCGTGGGAGCCGCGGTGGCAGTCGTCGAAGGTC
>JABSQW010000519.1 GCA_013215605.1 Myxococcales bacterium | reverse complement strand
CGCACCGGGCTCACCGTGGCGGCCACCGTCTTCGCCGTGGTGGTCGTCGTCTTCTTCGTGGCTCTTGCGGACGGCGTCCACGAGAAGATGATCGACGACAGTGTGCGCGTGCACTCGGGACACCTCTCGGTGTCGGGAGAGCGGTACCTCGAGAACCGCACGCTCGAGGAATTCGTGCGCTTGGACGCCCAGGTCGAGGAGATTCTCGAAACGACGGAGGGGGTGCTGGGCTTCGCGCCCCGGGTGAACAGCTTCGCGCTCCTCTCCGCGGATGAAACCACGCACGGTGTCGCGGTCATCGGCGTGGATCCGGACCGCGAGTCGTCGGTTTCGACGCTCGCCCAACGCGTGCGCCACGGCAGCTTCGTATCGACGGACCAACCGAACGGGATCGTTCTCGGCGGGCGTCTCGCGAGGCGCCTCTCCACCGAAGTTGGCGCAGAGCTCCTCTTGTACTCGGCTGCCTACACCCTCGAGACTGCGTACGACCTCTTCACGGTGGTGGGGATCTCGAAGCTCCCCGATCCCGAACTCGACCGGAACCTTGCCGTGATCAGCCTGCGGGACGCACAGAGATTTTTCGAATACGGCGACCGCGTCAGCGAGATCGCGGTGCTGGCCGCCGATTCGAAGGCGGCGGCCGGGGTCGCCGAAACCCTCCGGTCGAGGATCGGCGCCTACCAGTCGCTCGAGGTCCACACCTGGAAGGAGATCATGCCGGACCTCGCTCAGTTCATCTTCCTCGACGATGCGGGCATGTACGTGATGCTGGTCATTCTCGTCGTGGTCGTTGCATTCGGCATCTTCAACACGATCCTGATGTCGGTGCTCGAGCGGCAGAGGGAGTTCGGAGTGCTCCTCGCATTGGGGCTGAGGCCGCGCGCGCTGTTTCGGCTGGTCTTCGTCGAGTCGCTCCTGCTCGCAGGCGTGGGACTGTCCATCGGTCTCGTGGCCGGTTTGACGTTCGTCTTGTACCTGCAGGCCAACCCCATCCCCTTGACGGACGAAGGGCTCATGGCTGCCTTCGAGCTGATCGGTGCCGAGCCGGTCGTGACCTGGAAGCTCGCGCCCGCGAACCCCCTCGTGTCGACGATCACCGTCTTCGCCGTCGCGGTGGCGGCGGCGGTCTATCCGGCCATCAAGGCGAGTCGCGGGCGACCGGTCGACGTGCTCCGGGGGTTGTGAGGTGCTGACACTGCGGCTCGCGTGGCGCAATGTGTGGCGCAATCCCCGGCGCTCGTTCGTCGTGGTCACCGCGGTGGCGGTCGGCGTCGCAGGCGTGATCCTCACGATGGCGGTCAACTATGGGATGGTCGTCCAGATGGTGGAGACGGCGATCATTACCGAGCTCGGCCACATCCAGGTTCACGCCCAGGGCTTCGAAGAGAAGCCCGAGATCTCCGTTCGGCTCGAAGACGGCGGTCGCCAGGTGATTCAGGCTCTCGATGCAGCCGTCGACGTTCGTGCCTACAGCCGGCGCATCCGCGGTGAGGGGCTCGTGAGCTCCCCCCGGGCGAGCGCCGGCGTACGCGTATGGGGTGTCGAACCCGGCCGCGAGTCGCAAATCTCCCTCGTCTCGCGGTCGATCACGGATGGCCGGTACCTCGGCGCCGAGCTGCGGCGCATCGTCCTCGGTGAAGAACTCGCGAGCCGCCTCAAGGTGGGCGTGGGGGACAAGGTCGTTCTCTCCGTGCAGGAGCTCTCCGGTGATCTGACGGGAGAGGCGCTGCGGGTGGGCGGACTCTTCAAGAGTCCGTCGTCGGAGCTCGACCGCGGAAGCGTCTTCATTCGCCTCGAAGAGGCGCAGGGCCTGTTTGGTCTCGGCGACGCAGTCTCGGAAGTGGTGGTCCTCGCCACGAGCCGCGCAAACATCGAGCCGCTCCGCGTCGCCCTCGATGGCGAGACGGGCGACGCCGAGGTCAAGAGCTGGGAGGACCTCCAGCCGGTGCTCGTGTACTTCGTCGAAGTCTTCGACCAGATGGCGATCGCGGTCTACGTCGCGGTATTCGTCGCGATGGCGTTTGGTATCGCCAACGTGCTCATGATGGCCGTGTACGATCGAATGCGCGAGATCGGAATCCTGCTGTCGATCGGGATGAGCCGGAGTCGTCTCGTGGTGATGATCGTCGTCGAATCCGTTCTCATCACCCTCGT
Organism: Myxococcales bacterium; assembly: GCA_013215605.1. Classification (GTDB taxonomy): domain Bacteria; phylum Myxococcota_A; class UBA9160; order UBA9160; family SMWR01; genus JABSQW01. The sequence continues at coordinate 1,462 of JABSQW010000519.1, read as the reverse complement.
CGGCGTCAACGCTGGCTTTGTCATCTCACTCCTCAGTGTCTACGCACTCCGCGATGGGATCGACCTCTCTGCCTTCAGCGAGGGCCTCGCGTATTTCGGCGTCGGGTCGCGGATCCTCCCGGTGGTGCGCGCAACCGACTTCGTGATTCCGACGTTCGTGGCGCTCGTGACGGCGCTCATTTCGAGCGCGTGGCCGGCGCTGCGCGCTGTTCGTTTTCGACCAGCAGACGCCATTCGGCGTGTTTGACGGGGTAGTCGTTCGATGCCGATTCTCGAAGCCCGGGGAGTGACCAAGGTCTACGACACGCGCGGTGTCGAGACCCGCGCGATCGATGCCATCGATCTCGTGGTGGAAGAAGGGGAGTTTGCCGCCCTCGCCGGGCCGAGTGGGTCGGGAAAGACCACGTTGCTCAACCTACTCGGTGCTCTCGATGAGCCAACGGCCGGTGAGGTCCTGCTCGACGGGGAGTACCTGGGCGGCCTCTCGCCCACGGAGCTCTCACAGCTGCGTCTCCACAAGCTCGGCTTCGTGTTCCAGGCCTACAACCTGATTCCGGTGCTGACGGCCCGAGAGAACATCGATTTCGTGATGCAGCTCCAGGGCGCCTCGGCGAACGAGCGCCGCGAGCGCGCCGACGAGCTCCTCGAGGAAGTCGAGCTCGCCGACCTGGGGGACAAGCGGCCGCTCGAAATGAGCGGCGGACAGCAACAGCGTGTGGCGGTGGCGCGTGCAATCGCGAGCCGGCCGCGCGTGGTGCTCGCGGACGAGCCCACCGCGAACCTCGATTCCGGCACCGCGACCCGGCTCCTCGAGCTGATGGAGCGGCTCAACGCAGAGCGGGGCGTGACGTTCCTGTTCTCGACCCACGATCCGCTCGTGATGGAGAAAGCGCGGCGGATCGTTCGCCTGCACGATGGCCGCGTCGAGGCAGATGAGCGAAACACGAGCGCGTGAGGTCGTGCGGTGTCGGCGCAGCGGATTCGGCCCCGCAGCGTTCTCACTCCTCGTCTGTACGGCTGCCGCCGGGTGGGCACCGGCGGCGATCGCTACCGAGCTCTGGAGCCGCGGCGGCGCCCGCCTCGACTTTTCGGGCTCGGTGCGCGAGATCTTCACCTCCTCGAAGGGGACGAACGCCGACGATTTCGCTGCCGCCTTCTGCCCAGCGCCGGCCGGCTTTGCCGACTGCCCGGCCTTCGACGTCGTGGGCGAAGCGCGCGCCATCGCGAGCGTCACGCGCCTGCGCACGCGCCTCGACCTCCGCGCGACGGAAGCCTGGTCGGCCACCCTCGCTTACGACCTCGAGTTCGATGCGGGTCACCTCGATACGTTCGAAGCGGAACTCGGCGAGGGACTGCGTCCCGACAGTCTGTTCCGCGCGGAGGGCGACCTCACGCGCGGAGATCGCGTCGCGGTCCGCGAGGAGCTCTATCGCGGCTACCTGATGTTCGAATCGGAGAAGAT
>JABSQW010000052.1 GCA_013215605.1 Myxococcales bacterium | reverse complement strand
ACCGAACAGGAAGAACGGTCCCGCCGCGTTCACCCGGCGTACGCTGTCGGGATCGGGGCTGGGCGGTACGCTTGCCGGGGACCTGCGATACCCGACAATGCGACCGCGTCCACACACCCTCGGAGGAACTGCGTTGATCACCCTCTACACCGCAAGCGCCCCCAACGGCCGCAAGGCCTCGATCGCACTGGAAGAGCTCGGACTCGAGTACCGCGTCGAAGCCCTGACCCTCGACGGAGCGCAGTTCGAGCCCGAATTCCTCGCGCTCAATCCCAACAACAAGATCCCCGTGATCGACGACGACGGACAGGTCATCTGGGAGAGCGGTGCCATCCTTCTGCACCTCGCGGAACGCTACGACGGCGACGGACGCATCCTCTCGAAGGACGCGCGCGAGCGCATGCTCGCCATCCAGTACTCGTTCTTCCAGGCGGCGAACCTCGGCCCCGCACTCGGACGCCTCGGTCAGGCGCTGCGCAAGGAAGGCGAGAAGAACCAGGAGATGATCGAGATCTTCTCCAAGGAGGCGACTCGCCTGCTCGGCGCACTCGAGTCCATCTTGGGGGACGGGCGCGCATTTCTCGCCGGTCCCTACTCCATCGCCGACATCATGCACTACCCGTGGCTCAGCATCGTCCAGAACCTGAAGTTCCCGGCGCTGATGGAGCGCGAACACGTGGTGGCGTGGATCGATCGCATCGGCGAACGCCCGGCCGTTCAGCGGGGCATGGCCGTGCCGAAGTAGCCGGTGAACCCGACCGGGCGGCGAGCCCGCTAGCGAAAGAGCCGATCGCTAGGACGCCCGCGGATCCAGCAGGATCTTCACGTCGGGCGTTCTTGCCTCGGCGAGATCGCCCATCGCCTTTTCGAGCGCGCTCAGCCCCACCGTCCGTGTGTGCAGCGGCTCCGCGAGCACCCGCCCGTCCAGCATCATGGCCATGGCGCGTTCGAATTCCGCGTGGTGGTAGGCGATCGAACAGTCGGCGGCGACCTCCTTCACGAGCCAGATCCCGGGGCGGATGAGGGCGTCCTGGTGGGAGAGGCCGATGATCATGAGGGACGCGCCGCGTCGCGCGAAGTCGACGGCGGTCTGGATGGTCTCGGGGCGACCCACGCATTCGAAGACGACATCGGCGCCGAGCCCCCCGGTGCGTTCCATGACGACGGCCATCGCTTCTTCGCCGGGGCTGCAGACCTGCGTCGCACCGAGTTGGCGCGCGAGTTCCTGACGGGCGGGGACTCCCTCGACCACGACGATCTCGCCGGCACCGGCTGCCTTCGCCCACTGCAGGGTGAACAGCCCGATGGGCCCCGCGCCCTGCACCACGCTGAAATCGCCGAGACGCAGCCCGCTCCGCCGCACACCGTGGTACGCGACGGTGGCCGGCTCCACCTGAGCGGCGGCCTCGTCACTCAGGCCGTCGGGCACGTGCGCGACCCGGGCGGCGCTCACCGCAATGGACTCGGCAAAGCCTCCGTGCACCGAGCCGCAGGGGTCGAGCCCGCCGAGAGAGTTCATCGCGGGGGTGCACCACTCCTGGTGACCCGAGCGGCACTGCACGCACTCGCCGCAGGGCGGCAGGATCGAGACGCAGACGCGGTCGCCCTCGCGCACGCGGCTGACGCCGCGCGCGATCTTGCTCACCGTTCCCGCCCACTCGTGGCCGCACAGCGCCTTCGGATACGGGCCACCGTACTGGTAGGCGTGTACGTCGGTGCCACAGACGCCGCAGAAACGGATGTCGACCACGATGCCGCCCTCGGGCGACGGATCGGGCTCGGGGAATTCCAGCATCTCGAGCTGATGCCGCCCCGTGATGATTCCCGCCTGCATGCCGACCCCCGCGCTTCGCTCGAGATGTGGAATCAGGCGGCCGGCGTCTCGGTGATGTCGGCATCGAGATCGAGCCCGTAATACGCCGCGGGAGTCTCGAGCAGGATCTTGCGCTTGATCTCGGGGCCGAGGACGGCGAACGCCTCATCGATGAACTCCTGGGACTTCGGATACGAGCCCACCGAGTGCGGGAAGTCGCTGCCGAACATCACGTTGTCCATCGGAATCATCTCGTGGTACGCGAGACCGATCGGGTCGCGCACGATGCCGAAGTAACAGTGCTTCTCGATGTACTCGCTCGGCTTCATCTTCATCGTGATGCCGTACGAGGGACCGAACAGCTTCAGGTTGTCGTCCAGCGTGAACATCGCCCATGGCAGCCAGGCGATGTTGCTCTCGGCAAAGTAGAACTTGATGTCGGGGAAGCGATCGAAGACGCCCGACGTGATCAGCTGCGCGATGCAGTAGACCGGGTGGTGGTTGCCGACTCGCTGGGCGAGAGCGGAAGCGAAGCCGACGCCCGAGGTGTCCGTTCCCGGCTTTCCCGGGTAGGGGGCTTGAGCCTGGCCGAAGCCGAAGTGCGGCGAGATCGCCATGCCCAGCTCCAGGCAGCGCTCCCAGAAGCGATCGTCTTCCGGCTTGGGAGTGCCGCCGCCGTTGGGGAACTGGTAGAAGCAGATGGATCGCAGCCCGGCTTCGTGGGCGAACTCGAGTTCCGCGAGGGCGTCGTCGATGCCGGTGACCGGCAGGGTGGCGTTTCCGATCAACCGATCGGGAGCGACGGAGCAGTAGTCGTACGCGAGGAAGCTGTTGTAGGCGCGGACCATCGAGCAGTAGACGTCGCGGTCGGAGATGGCCTCGATGAAGCGCGACGCGAACACCGGTGGAAAGAGGATCTCGGCATCCACGCCGTCGAGATCCTGCTCGCGCAGGCGCTGGTTCGCGTCACCGGCTCCTTCCGCCGGGCTGCCGTCGTCGTTGTAGTACGAGGCGCCGCCCATCTGGACCGGCCCACCGCCCGTGATGTTCTGGCCGTTCTGGAGCAGTGGCATGCCTTCGATGAGCCAGCCCTCGCCTCCCTTGGGCAGCTTGATCAGCCTCGGAGCCCGATCGACCCATTGCTTGGGCACGTACTTCACGAACGTCTCCGGCGGCGTCTCCACGTGCCCGTCGCCCGAAATCACCTGGTATTTGCGTCCCATGCTGATCCTCGCTTGTGAGATTCGAATCGATATTCAGGCCGCGCGACCCCCCCCGTCAAGTGCGGAACCAAGGCTTCGCGCGCAATCTGTTCGCCGGCGCTTCGATGGACGGCCCGTCTGCGTTGGCTCGGGCTGCAACGCCGTAGTACTCTGAGGACAAGAAGCGATCGATACGCTTCCGCGCGTTCGTGAGCAGATTCGAGGCCGCCGAATCCCCTATGTCCACTGCAGCCTCCCCACTCCATGGCGGCGTATCGACTCGCCTACACCAGGCGGAACATCCAAAAGCACCCGATCGCCACGCTTTGGACTCCCCTCGCGCTCGCCGGCTACATCCTGTTTGCGCTCGTCATGGCTTCCACCGACGACTCGTACGTCCTGCCCTTCCTGACGGTTGGCGCCGCCTACCTCGCGATCCACTACACGGGACGAGCCTGGGGGGTGATGATCACATATTCCATCGTCGAAGAGACTCCGTTCGAACCGCGCGAACGCAGCTTCATCTGAAGAATCGTCGGTAGTCCCGAGAGGCGAACACTCGTGAACGTTGGCGTCATCCGATCGATCCACCGCTACCCCGTGAAGAGCATGCTGGGCGAGACGCTCACCCGCGCACCGCTCGGCCCGCAGGGCATTCCCGGCGACCGCGCCTGGGCAATCCGCGACGAGACCCGCGGCGGGATTCGCGGCGGCAAGAAGATTCCGGAGCTGATGCGATGCTCCGCGCGCTACCTGGAAGACGTCGGTTCGAGTCCCGCACCCGCCGCCGAGATCCGTACGCCCGAGGGAGATCGATTCCTCTCGAATGATGCCGACGCCAACGAGCAGCTCTCGAAGAGCCTCGGGCAGAAGGTGAGCCTGTGGCCGCTGCTCCCCGCCGATGCCCTCGACCACTACCGGCGCGGCGCCCCCGACGACCCCGATTTCGAGAAGGAGCTTCGAGCGACCTTCGCACGCGAGCCCGGCGAAGCGTTGCCGGAGCTCGGAAAATTTCCACCGGAGATCTTCGAGTACGAGTCGCCGCCCGGCACGTACTTCGACGCGTTTCCGCTGCTCATCATGACCACGACGTCCCTCGCGCACCTGCAGTCCGTCGCGACCCGCTCGCGATTCGACGTGCGGCGCTTCCGACCCAACGTTCTGATCGAGCCCGTCGCCAGCGCCACCCCCTTCCCCGAGAACGACTGGGTGGGGGGCCACCTCGAGATCGGCGACGCGCGGATCGAGGTCGCAATGGAGTGCCCGCGCTGCGTCATGACCACCCACGGCTTCGACGATCTCCCGAAGGACCCGGCGATCATGCGAGTTCTCGTGAGCGCCGCTTCGGGCAACCTCGGCGTCTACGCTTCGGTTGCGGCGCAGGGGACGCTCGAGGTGGGAGCGCCGGTGACGTGGTCGAAGACCTCGTGAGCGGCCTCGTGGGCTGCGATGGCAAGCCCGGGATCGCGCCGGCGCTCAGAGACCGATGCGCTGCGCGACCTTCTCGCGGTGCAGCGAGGGGCTGCCGAGGAAGGCTTCGGACGACTTCGCACGCTTGAAATACAAGTGCACGTCGTATTCCCAGGTGAAGCCGACACCGCCGTGGATCTGAATCCCCTCGGCGGCACACTGCCAGTACGCCTCCGAGCAATACGCCTTGGCGGCCGCCGCGTGTTCGGGGAGCTCCGGGCTTCCCTCCGCCGCAAGGCAGGCCGCGTAGTACGCCGCCGACCGCGCCGACTCGACACGCACCATCATGTCCGCGCACTTGTGTTTGATGGCCTGAAACGAGCCGATGGGGCGACCGAACTGGACGCGCTCCTTCGCGTAGTCGACCGAGAGATCGAGGCACTTCTGCGCGCCGCCCACCTGCTCCGCGGCAACCGCCACCGCGGCGAGATCGAGGATGTGCTCGACGGCCGCCCAGCCCTCGCGCGACGCGCCCGCACCGCCGAGGCGCGCCGAGCCGGGCAGACGCACATCGGCGAGGGTCACCTCGGCCTGCTTGCGCGTCTGGTCCATGGTCGGCAGCCAGCGGCGCTCGACGCCCGGCGTGTCGGCGGGCACGGCGAAGAGGGCGATTCCAGCCTCGCCCTGCGTCCCCTCGTCGCGCGCGACCACCAACAGGAGATCGGCGGTGTGACCATCGGGCACGTAGGTCTTCACGCCGTTCAGAACGACGTCGCCGGCGTCGCTGCGGGCCTGCGTGGCGATACCCGAGGCGTCCCAGCTCCCGGCCGCTTCGGTGAGGGCCAGCGTGGCCGTGGTTTCTCCGGCGGCAATGCGCGGCAGCAGCGCGGCCTTCTGCTCGTCGCCAGCGGCGACGAGCAGCGCGTTCACTCCCAGGCACACCGTCGAGAAGAACGGCGAGCAGAGCAGCGCGCGGCCCATCTCTTCGAGCAGCGCCACGAGCTCGACGGTCGTGAGGCCGAGGCCTTCGTACTCTTCGGGCACCAGCAGAGCGGGCCAGCCGAGCTCCGTGGCGACGCGCTTCCAGACGCCTTCGTCGTAGCCGCGCTCGCTCGCCATGGCCTCGCGCACCTGGTCGCCCGACGACACCTCTTCGAGAAACGCGCGCGCCATCGCGCGGAGCTCCTGCTGCTCATCGTTGAAAGAGAAGTCCACCGGATCAGCTTCCGTGCACCTTCTTGGGCGACACGCTCTTGGCGATGAGGTCTCGTACGGCATTGCCCAGATCCGCCGGGTTCCAGCGCTTGCCCTCGTCGACCTGCGGGCCGTCCCGCCAGCCGTCGGCGATGGAGAGCTTGCCGCCCTCCACCTCGAAGCAGTGACCGGTAACGTCCTGCGATTCGACGCTCCCGAGCCACACGACGATGGGAGAGATGTTCTCCGGGGCGGCCGCGTCGAAGGCGCCGTCTTCGGGCTTCGCCATGGTCTCGGCAAAGATCTCCTCGGTCATGCGCGTGCGTGCCGACGGCGCGATGGAGTTGGCCGTTACACCGTAGCGCCCCATCTCGGCCGCCTGGTTGAGGGTCAGTGTGGCGATCCCCGCCTTGGCGGCGGAGTAGCTGCTCTGGCCGATGCTGCCCTGCAGACCCGCGCCGGAGCTCGTGTTGATGATGCGGGCGTTCGGCTGGCGCCCGGCCTTCGACTCCTCGCGCCACCAACCGGCGGCGTGGCGCGAGATGCAGAAGTGACCCTTCAAGTGCACGCGGATGACGGCGTCCCACTCTTCTTCCGAGGTGCTCACGAACATGCGGTCGCGCAGGAAGCCGGCGTTGTTGACCACGACGTCGAGCCCGCCGAAGGTTTCGATCGTGGTCTTCACGAGCTCCCCGGATGCCTGGAAATCGGCGACGTCGGCTCCGTTGGCGATCGCCTCGCCGCCCAGGGCGCGGATCTCCTCGACCACCTCCCCCGCCGGCCCCGAGCCACCGCCGGTTCCATCGATCTCGGCGCCGAGATCGTTGACGACCAACTTCGCGCCCTGACGCGCGAACTCGAGCGCGTGCTCGCGACCGATCCCGCGTCCCGCGCCCGTGACGATGACGACGCGTCCTTCACACAGCTTGCCCATCTCTTGTCTCCTCGAAAACCGACGCGAGCCCGCTGCGTTTACAGGCGCTCGATGATGGTGACGTTCGCCTGGCCCCCGCCTTCGCACATGGTCTGGAGTCCGTAGCGCTTACCCGTTCGCTCGAGCTCAGCCAGCAGCGTGGTCATGAGACGTGCGCCCGTGGCGCCGATCGGATGACCGAGGGCGATGGCGCCCCCGTTCACGTTCGTCTTGGCGTGGTCGTACCCCGTCTCTTTCAGCCACGCGAGAACGACTGGCGCAAACGCCTCGTTGATCTCGACGAGGTCGATGTCGTCCAGCGACATGCCCGTCTTCTTCATCGCGTGCTCGGTGGCCGGGATCGGCGCGGTGAGCATCCAGATCGGATCGGCTCCGCGCACCGACAGGTGGTGGATGCGCGCCCGCGGCGAAAGACCGTGATCCTTCACCGCCTGCTCTGAAGCGATCATGAGACACGCCGCAGCGTCGGAGATCTGGCTCGACACGGCGGCGGTCAGCCGTCCGCCTTCTTGGAGTGTCTTCAGCGAGGCCATCTTCTCGAGCGACGTGCCACGGCGCGGGCCCTCGTCGGTGGAGAGATCGCCGTAGGGAAGGATCTGGTCCGTGAAGTAGCCCTCATCGATGGCGTGGAGGGCGCGGTCGTGACTCGCGAGGGCGAACTCCTCCATGGCTTCGCGCGAGCAGTCCCACTTCTCCGCGATCATCTCGGCCGAGTTGAACTGCGACACCTCGACGGTTCCGTAGCGCTCGACCCAGCCCTTCGAGCCGGAGAACGGGTCGGTGAATCCCAGCGGCTCGGCGACGGTCATCGCCGAGGAAATCGGGATCATGCTCATGTTCTGGACGCCGCCGGCCATCACGATGTCGCTCGTGCCGCTCATCACGGCCTGTGCGGCGAAGTGCACGGCCTGCTGAGCGGAGCCGCACTGGCGGTCGACGGTGGTGCCGGGCACGGAGTCGGGGAGACCCGCCGCGAGCCAGCAGGTGCGCGCGATGTCGCCGGCCTGGGGTCCGATGGTGTCGCAGCAGCCGTAGATGACGTCGTCGACGGCGGCGGGGTCGATCCGCGTGCGCTCGACGAGCGCCTGGAGGACACTGCCACCGAGGTCGGCGGGATGCGCCGCGCTCAGGCTGCCGCCCCGCTTGCCCACCGGGGTTCGGATTGCGTCGATGATGTACGCCTCTGCCATGCTGTTCTCCGTTTGATTCGCCGCGGGTTGGGGGACGTGGTGGCCCGGCCGCCGTCGGCGGCGCGGTCAGGGCTCGGCCACGAGAGAGAGCGCTCGGAACGGATCCTCTCATGTTTCCTGGGGCGACGGCCACTCGACCCGTCCCCGGTGCTCGTCCCAGATCTTATGTTAGCCCGAAGGCATCCGCCGGCCGGAGCGAAGCGGAGGACCGGGGATGCCGCGTGTCGCTACGGTGTTTGCGCCGGCGAGCGGGGGTGAGGAAATCCATCTATTCTCTGCGCCGCGACAGTCTCGCAGGCGAATCCAACGAGAAATGGGCTGTCCGATGCATCCTGATGCCGATCGAGCTCGAACCGGGCTCCAACCTGGCGGTGCGGCTCTGGGGAACTAGGCGATGGCGACCGCAGCAGTAACGATGGTGTCGAAGAACTACCTGGCGGCAGCGCGTGTCCTCGCCACGTCGTTCCTGGCAAACAACCCGGGTTCCCGTTTCTTCGTGTACCTCGCCGATGAAGTCGACGGGTACTTTGATCCCGAGCAGGAACCCTTCGAGTTGCTGGAGTTCGATGACGTCCTTCTGCCCGCGTCGGATTCCTTCCGCTACCACTACACGATTCTCGAGCTCAACACTGCCGTCAAACCCTTCGTTCTCGCCCACCTCTTCGAGAAATACGGATTCGAGAAGCTCTGCTACATCGACCCCGATGTGGTCATCTACAGGGAGCTGGAGGAAGTCTGGTCGGCACTGGACGATCACGACGTCGTCCTCACCCCTCACATGCGAACGCCGTACTTCGACGCCTATCACCCCACCGAAGTGCAGATCGTCCAGAGCGGAACCTACAACCTCGGCTTCATCGGCCTGCGCCACAGCCAGGATGTCGACGCGCTCCTCGAGTGGTGGATGGAGAAGCTGTACCTGGAATGCATCGTCGACATTCCCAACGGCCTCTTCGTCGATCAGAAATGGGCCAACTTGATTCCCGGATATGTCGAATCCACGTGGATCCTCCGCGACCCCTCGTACAATGTTGCCTACTGGAACCTGCACGACAGGCGGGTCGAGAGCAAGGATGCCGACTACCTGGTGGATGGTAAGCCTCTCGCCTTCTTCCACTTCAGCGGCTATAGCCCGCAGCTGCCCGACAAGCTCTCCAAGCACCAAGATCGCCACGATCTCAAAGATCTTCCTGTCGTGTCCCGGCTCTGCGAGGACTACGGGAAGCGCTTGCGCCAGTGCGACTTCGACAAGGTGCGCAAGTGGCCGTACGCGTTCAGCACATTGACGAACGGTGTAGAGGTCTCGCGCTGCGTGCATTGGGTCCTGCGCCACTGCTTGTCGCGAGACATCGAGTTCCCGAGTCCCTTGCAGGATCCCGACGGCTTCTGCCGTTTCTTGATGACGCCAACGATGAAGATGCCCGGCGGCACGATCCCTCCCATGGCTGTGGGGCTTCTCCACTGCCGGCCCGACGTCGCCCAGCACTTTTCCGAAGCTTCTTCGATTCATCCGGACCCGGGCCTCAGAGAATGGGTTCGCCACAACGGGGTCGAGGAGGAGAACCTCGGAGGTCTCGTCGAGGGCTTCTGGGAGTACTGGGAAGAAAAACCCCTCGCGCGCCGGATCCTTTCGATTCTCGACCGCCGCGCCGATGTGCGAAAGGTGTTCGCCGAAATCTGCAGCGACCCGGACGACTTCGAGGGTTTCCTCTCCTGGTGCCGAAACTACGGAGTCGACGAGGAAGGACTCGACCCCGAAGAACTGGACGGGCTCGAGCGCTTGGGAGACTCCTACTACCGAGTCCTCTCCATCTACTTCAAGCGGAGCGATCTCCAGAAGGAGTTCGCGACGATTCACGACTCGGAGAGCCGCAAGAACTTCGTGCAGTGGCTGGTGGAGCACCTCGACGAGTTGCACACCATCGACGAGGCCGACGTTCACTGGTTCGCCCATGTGGCGGACACCTGCGAGGCTGACCTTCTCTTCGCGAACCTTCTCTACAACACCTACATCCGCGGGCAGGTGGGCTGCGATCTCAGCCTGTTTACCCTCGACCGCTTCTCCCCGTACATCGACGATCAGGCGCGCGAAGAACTCGTCTCTCTTCTCGTTTCAGGTGAGACACTCACGCATCTCCAGCAACTCGAGAGTGCGTTCGTTGGCGATAAGGTTCTCAAGCGCACCTACCCCAGGGCCTTCGATGTTCCCAGCCAGACTCACGGCTTGGTGGACGATCTCGCGGAACGTGCGCGGGGCCGCTACGGCGACGACGCCGATGAGTGGCTACGCGACATCCACGACCACGTGGCCACCTTCGATCACAGCGAGTACAAGGTGACGGTCGTGGGCTATTTCGACAGCCCAACGGGAATGGGAGAATCGTCGCGCTCGGTCTACCGAATCATCGAAAAGCTCGGAGTGCGCTGCCAGGCGCTCTCCATCCCCGAACCCTTCGTGTCGGACGGGTCGGGGCTCGCCAAGGATTCCTTCGCGATGCCCTTTGGCTGGAGCCAGGCCGGTACCAACGCGCTGATCCTCGTTTCCAACGCCGACGCTTGCGAGGAAGCGCTCGAGTTCCTGCCGGTGACCGTGCTGGGGGCCGATCGGCGTATCGGCTACTGGGCCTGGGAGACCGAGGATCTCCCCAAATCACGGGGTGAGCGCTCGCGTTTCTTCGACGAGCTGTGGACTTTGAGCCAGTACTCGGCGAATGCCATCGTTCCGTGGTCGAAGGTCCCCGTGGAAGTCATCCCGCCATCGTTCGAAGCCGCACGCTACGCCGATATCGAGCCGGCTCGCGACAAGTTTGGAATCGATCCCGACGCCTTCGCGATCGGGTACCTCTTCGATCCCCGGAGCGCCATGCAGCGCAAGAACCCTCGCGGCCTGGTCGCTGCCTTCGAGGAGGCCTTCGAGGGAAGGCAGGACGTACAACTCGTTCTGAAGATCAACTCCGAATTCATCGGTAGCTTTGAATACCGCTACCTGCGGGCTCAGCTGGATGCGGACCCGAGGATCCTGATCATCGAGAAGACGATTTCCTCGACGGAGCGGCTCGAACTCATCAAGTCCCTGGACTGCTACGTATCACCCCACCGCTCGGAGGGCTTTGGCCTTACCATCGCCGAGGCCCTGCTGCTGGGAGTCCCGGTGGTGAGCAGCGCCTACTCGGGTGCTGCCGACATCCTCGAGGGTCTCGACTACCTGCCAATCCGCGCCGACCGTGCGGTCCTCGAGCGCAACTTCGGGGCCTACAAAGCCGGCCAGTTCTGGAGCGAGCCCCGCCATGAAGATATCGTGGCGGGTCTCCGCGAGGCGGCAAGCGGCCGCTACAAGCCCGACCTCGCACGCGCGCGCAAGTCGCTGCTGAATCGGTTTTCTACCGAGCGCGTCGCGGAACTGGCGCGCGAGCGACTGGGTCTCTAGAGCGAGAGCTCCGGGTAGCCGTAACTCTCGAAGTCCACCTCGAAGATGCTTCGCACGCGATCCGCGCACTCTTGGGTGTAGAAGTTCCGCGAGCTCGGAACTGGATACCAATCGGGTCGAGGCATCGGGATCTGGATCTCCGCCACAGCGCCCTGTCGGGCGCCTTCGAGCGTGGCCTTCTTCACGTGATGAGCCGACTCACTGATCGCCTCGAGGTCGGACTCCTTGAGACCGTGAGCCGCCTCGAGCGAGCGAATCCGATCGCTGAATTCCTCGAGCTTCAAGATCTGGACCCCAGAGATGTGATCCTCGAGGGGAGAGCGCTGAGGTGCGATGTGGCCATCGCACTCGTCGACCCCGGTTTCTTGTAGCCACTGGAGGTACTGGCGATACGAGAATCCGTAGGGCCCCCCACGGTGCCGTAGAAATAGTTGCGGACGTGGCGGCGGACCTCGATGGACCAGTGCTCCTCACCGTCCTTCTTCTCAGTCAGGCTCAGATACGAACTCAGCGCGCGCTGATAGGGATCGCGCACCAGCTTGACGACGGGCTTCTCCTGCTTGTCGAGCGCCCGATCGAGATCGAGGAGGTAGTCGTCCCGTGCCTTGAACACCTGATTCTCGTAGTCGTGCACCCAGTCGCTGTGCTTCAGCGCGTCGTCGAGTAGACCCAGCTGGTAGAAGAACCACTTGAGGAGGGTCGTGCACCCGGACTTCTCGCTCCACAGGAGAATCAGCGGAAAGTCTTCGTGGAACAGGGGAGTGCGCTGGTGAAGGAGTTCCCGCATGGACGATTCTCCAGACCTCCGAGATCGCCGC
>JABSQW010000518.1 GCA_013215605.1 Myxococcales bacterium | reverse complement strand
CGGCACCGTTCTCCTGAACGGCACGAAGGGCGCCTCGCGCTCCTTCTGCTCCTCCTCCGAGCGGCGCAGCGCGCAGCTCATTTCTCCCATCGGTTCACCTCCAAAGGCGCATCGTTGACTGTTATTAATGTGTATTTGGATACTTATTTGTGTGGAAAATATTGTATTTTTAAAAAAAATTAAATTGTATGCTTAAAAACTCCTTTCAGATCCAATTAACGAATATAATGAATAGCCAAAGAGCCGAGAGCCACGGCTTCCAGCATTCCTGAAAATTCGATTAACGTTAAAAAATTCAAATACTTAGCGATCAATGTTGCCGATCACCACGGAGCCAGCGGATGCTGCGAGATCATGCCGGAAGATTCCACGCACTGAACGTCTTCGCCGACGTCTTCCTCGCCGCGCTGGTGTTCTCGGTACTGGCGGCATGGCCGGGAATCGGCGCCTCGGAAGTCTCCGCAGGGATGGACGCGTTCGCCCTGATGATCGTCGGATTCGCAGCCTCCTTCTGCTGGCCCGTGGTCCTCGAGTCGCTCGGCCACTACGCGTCGAACCGGCGCCATCCCCTCGAAAGCGTGATGGGACCGTTCGTCGTCGCCGGCGCAGCCTCCGTCGTCGTGCTGACCGCGGGCCAGGTCGTACTGCAGACGCCCGGCTTGCCGTGGTTTCCGCTCGTCTGCGGCGCGTCGCAGTTCGCGGTGCTCTGCGCGCTTCGATTGCTGGTCTTCGTTTCGCTTCGCTACGCGCGGCGACGTGGACGCAACTACCGCAACACCTTGATCATCGGCAGCGGCCGCCGCGCCCGGATGGCGCGAAATTCGATCCTCCGTCATCCGGAGTGGGGTCTGCGCATCGTTGGCTTCGTGGACGACGGAGACACTCCGTACGATTCCGAGCTCGCAGGCGAGCCGATCTTCAAGCTGATCGACTTCCTGAAGCTGGTTCGGGAGCACGTGATCAGTGAGGTCATCGTCGCCTGCCCGCGCTCGATGCTGCCGTCGATGGACGCGCCCGCGGCCGTCTGCGCCGACACCGGTATTCCCTTTACGCTGCTCTCCGACATCTTCGGTGACGTTCTGCCGGCGCCGAAAATGACAAGGTTCGAGGGGATTCCGGGCCTCAGCTTCGCCCCCGTCGCCCACGGTCGCGTGAGCTTGGCTGTCAAACGAGCCATCGACGTGGCCGGTGCCGCCGTCCTACTGGCCGCAACCACGCCGATCCTCGCAGTGGCTGCGATCGCAATCCGCCTCACGTCGTCGGGCTCCGTCATCTTCCGCCAGCGACGCTGCGGTCTGTACGGTCGCTCGTTCGAGATGCTGAAGCTGCGCACCATGTGCGCGGACGCCGAGACGCGCAAGCTCGAGCTCATGGAGCTCAACGAGATGGACGGGCCGGTCTTCAAGATCGAGGACGACCCCCGTGTCACGTTCGTCGGACGGATGCTGCGCCGCTGGAGCATCGACGAGATTCCACAGCTGTGGAATGTCCTGCGCGGCGAGATGAGCCTCGTAGGGCCGCGGCCGCCCATTCCCGTCGAGGTCGCGCAGTACGAGACGGTGCAGCGGCGGCGGCTGTCGATGCGCCCGGGCCTCACGTGTATCTGGCAGGTGAGCGGTCGCAACACGATCGGCTTCGAGGAATGGGTGAAGCTCGACGTCGAGTACATCGACAGCTGGTCCCTCGTCAACGACCTGAAACTGCTGCTGAAGACGCTACCGGCCGTTCTACGCGGCACGGGAGCGAGCTAGGTCTTCAGGGTCCCGATCCAGGCGAAGCCCGGATCGACCTGGCTTCGCTCGCCGCTGGCTCGCTGCGCGCGCCTTTCGGCGCTTGCCATCAGGGTCCCGATCCAGGCGAAGCCCGGATCGACCTGACTTCGCTCGCCGCTGGCTCGCTGCGCGCGTCTTTCGGCGCTTGCCATCAGGGTCCCGATCCAGGCGAAGCCCGGATCGACCTGACTTCGCTCGCCGCTGGCTCGCTGCGCGCGCCTTTCGGCGCTTGCCATCAGGGTCCCGATCCAGGCGAAGCCCGGATCGCGACTAGGCGACCATCGCGCTGGGTGCCGCCGCGGGAGCTGGCTGGCGTTCTGCCGAGAGCATCTCCACGGCCTTCTGCTCGACGAGACTCGGAGGCACGGGGCGTATACCCGCAGAGTAGGCGGCGAGCAGAGAGCGATCCGCGAGCAGATTGAGGCGCCGCGGACTGCCCTTCGAATACTCGACGAAGGCGTTCTCGCAGCCCTCTGCGAAGACATGCCCGTAGCGGCCACCCGCCACCTCGATGCGGTGGCGGAGGTACGCGAGCACCTCACCCGCGCGGAGCGGAGCGATGTGGTGCTCGACGGCGATGCGCTGTCGCAGCTGCCGCAGTCGCGGGTCCGCGAGCTTGCGAAGCAGCTCGGGCTGTCCGGTCAGAACGATCTGCAGAAGCTTGTACGAATCGGTCTCGAGATTCGAGAGCAGGCGTACCTGTTCGAGAGTCATCAGATCCAGATTCTGCGCCTCG
>JABSQW010000517.1 GCA_013215605.1 Myxococcales bacterium | reverse complement strand
CGTGGTGCTACGACCACTTCGGCAGCTACGTGCCCGGGCTGCGTATCTGCATCGGGGCGATCTTGGGTGCGGCGCTGCTGCTCCTGCTGCTGCGTCTCCCGGAACGCAGGTGCAACTAGCGAGTGGGGCGCTTCGAGATGATCGAAGCCAGCACGTAGGCCGAGCTTCCGATCGCAACGCAGGCGTCTTCGAGCCCTACGGGCGCCAGTCCGCTCCCAATACGGCACTATGGGACATAGTGAATCTTCTCAGACGCAACAAAGAGCGTTGGAACTTCCTATCCGCCAGCGCGCTCCCGAACGCCTACGACGGGGAAAAAGACTCCATCCCTCACCGCACTTCTCTGAAACTCTCCGCAACGGAAGTGAGGCCGCGCGGGGCGATTAATAAGGAGCGGCCTCCTCGATGAAATTCGGAATCCTCTACAACACCGATTACCACGCCTCCGTTCACGGCACACCCGACACATACTACGGACAACTCCTCGACCAGATCGTCCTCGAGGAGGAATTGGGTTTCGACTCGGCGTGGTTCGGGGAGCATCACTACTCCGCCTATTCCTTCGGCGCGCCCGCTGTGATGGCCACGGCGGCGGCCGCACGCACGCAGCGCATTCGCCTGGGCACCGGTGTCTCGCTCCTGCCCATCCACCATCCAATCCGCCTCGCCGAGGAGTACGCAACACTGGACGTACTGTCTGGGGGACGCCTCGAGTATGGGGTGGGACGCGGTTTCCTCCGCTACGCGCTCGACGTCTTCGGGATCGATGAGGACGAGAGCCACGCCCGCTACCACGAGGCGGCGGAGATCATCCGGCGGGCCTGGACCTCAAAGGGGCCCTTCTCTCATGAAGGGCGCTTCTGGAAGCTCGAGGATTACGAGTTCTTTCCACCGCCCCTGCAGAGCCCGCACCCACCCATCTATGCCTCGGCGGTACTGACCCCCGAGAGCTACGTCTGGACCGCGCGTATGGGCTTCCACCTGGCAACCGCCTGCTTCGTTCCCAACCGCGAGGGCATCCGCGATGGCATCGCTCTCTACCGAAAGACCCTCCAGGAGACCGGGGTCGAGCCTGCCACACGCGAGGTGGCGGGCGTATACCAGATGTTCTGCGGGGAGAGCGACGTAGAAGCGCACCGCACCGCGGGAAGCCGGGTTCTCGACTACCTGGATTTTTTCGGCAGCATCGACGAGCGAAGTCCCCACGACTCCGTGGCTTACGCGCATCACCAGGGCGGCACGCGGAAACTCTTCGCTGGGGTCACTTCGGAGGTTCTCGACGAGCAGCGACTGGTACTGATTGGTTCCCCAGAGACACTGGTCGACCGCATTCGCTGGGCGCGGGAGTATTTCGGAATCGACTACCTGTTGATGGAGGTGGGACAGGGTGGACTCGCCCACGAAGAGGTGGTGTCTTCCCTGAAGCGCTTCGCGAAAGAAGTCATGCCGCACTTCCAGGCCGACGAGGGCTACGCCGGGTTGGTGTTCGAGGCGAAGAAGCCCACCGCTTCGACGTCGGATTGACGGCGGGCTTCGAGCCCTGGCGGCGATGGGGCAGGCCCTGATCACAGCCGGGGCGCGCGCCCCTCGTGCTCCCTCGGGTCACGCGCCGGCGCGAACGGCCTCGACGATCGCGTCCCGAAACGGCAGTTCCCGCGCCGGGATGTACTGCGCGTAGCCCGCCACGCGGAGGCCGCGTGCGGGATCCACGAAGGCGGTCGTCCCCGCACCACCCGACCACCCGAAGGTCCCCGGCCCCTTGCCATTGGGCTGGGTCCGGAGCGCGACAGAGCCGAGCGCGCCGAACCCCTGGCTCGAGACGAGCGCGCCGCGCATGTCCACGTCCGGCGGGAGCAGATTGCTCATCGCGAGGCGGGCGGTCGGCCGACGCAGGATGCGGGTCCCGAGGGTCGCCCCTTCTCCTGCAAGCATGCGCAAGAAACGATCGTAGTCGCGCGGGCTCGCGATCAAACCCGCCCCCCCGAACGGGAAGGGGGGCGGATCGAGACAGATGCTCGTGGGGCCCGGGTCCGTGAGAACCTTCGCCCTGCCCTCCCGGAGCGTGTAGAGCGAAGTCAGCCGATGCGCCTCGCTCTTCGGCACCGTGAAGAACGTGCTCGTCATGCCGAGGGGAGCAAAGAGGCGCGCCTGGAGAAACGCCTCGAACGACGTTCCCGATGCGACTTCGATCACCCGCCCGAGCAGATCCGGACTCATCGAGTAGATCCAGCGCGTCCCCGGATCCGCGAGCAGCGGAAGCGTGGCGAGGCGGTCTGCGAACGCCTTCAGGTTCGGCGCGTAGGTGAACGGGGGGACGTTCGGAAGGGATTGACCGCCCGTCCGAACCGGCAGCAGACCGAGCTCGATGTAGGCGTCGCGCAGTGGCCCGTCAATGCGGCTGAAGTAGCCGAGTCCGCTGGTATGCGTGAGCAGATGACGGATCGTGATCGGCGTCCGGGCGGGGCGACTGGTCAGCGCGTTGGCAGGGTCCGAGAGGACGCGCGCTCGTGCGAAGCCCGGAACGAAGTCGGCGAGGAGCTGGTCCAGCCCGATCGCGCCGTCCTCGATCAGCATCATCACGGCGATGCCCGTGATGGGCTTCGACATCGACATGATCCGGAAGAGCGAATCGGGGGTGACGAGGTCGTCGCTGTCGCGGGCGATCGTGCCGGCGGAGAGGAAGTGGGCGGGCTCGGTGGCGAGGCCGATCGAGGCGGCTGCGCCCGGCAGCGTGTCGGATTCGACGTAGCGGCGGAGGAGCCTGTCGAGGCGCGCTCCGTGCGTTCCGGACTCGATCGCGGCGGGGCGTCGGCACGCGAGGCCGCCCAGGACGCCGGCCCCCGCGGCCGCGAGGGAAGTCTGCAGGAATCTGCGGCGGGACCAGGGCGTCATTCGGTTGCAAGTAGCACAGAAGGCGGAGACCGCGGGGAACGGGCTTCGCCGATAGGAAGTTCAAAGCCGCATTTTGCAACCGCTTAGAGACATAATGTCAAGTAGAGGCGAGATGGGGGTCGGATTGGGGCCAGTAAGCGGCAAAACCGATCATCAGACTGCCGATCGGCTGTCCGGTTGCGTTTTCGAACGAGCTAATCGGCCCCCATGTCGCCGCGCGAACCTGAGCAGCAGAATACCGCCGACCCCCAGCAACTGAAGGGTGGAGGGTTCGGGAATAGCTTGTACGCCGTCGAAACATTTTGGACCAGAGATGCTTTCGGCTAAGAGACGGTTTTCGTTCTCTTCCTAGGCGGCCTTGCTGGCCAGGTACTCCTTCTTCCTTCGTTCCATCGTCCTTCGTTTGATCTTCGATCTTTCGGTCAGCACCG
>JABSQW010000516.1 GCA_013215605.1 Myxococcales bacterium | reverse complement strand
GGCCGAGGGGCGCGCTTGTTCTGGGTGCAGCGGGTGTGCTTTCTGATGCTGCTTCTGTGGAGCGCGCGGCTGGCGTGGCGGACGCGCTGGCCGAGCGGTGCCCCGCGGCCGCTGCTCGCTGCGCTGATCGCCCTCGCCGCGGTGCACCTCACGTGGGTCAACGGCCAGAGCAATCCCTTCTACGTCGTGTCGCCCCACCAGGGTGAGCAGGTGCGCGCACTCACGGCCGAACTCGCTCGACAGGAAGCCCTGCACGGCGGTCGGAGCGGAGTCGCAGCGCGTCTCGAGCGCAAGAAGTGGAGCGTCGTGATCGGCCCGTGACGCGAGGCGGGGTGCTCAGACGCGCAAGCGGAACCCGCTGAGGGCGACCAAGCCGGCCCCGGCGAGGAGAAGCGTCCCGGGCTCCGGGATCGAGCTCACGGGTACTCCGCTGAAGGCAGCACGGAAGAAGGCCACGTCGCTCTCTCCGATGCTGGAGTCGCCGTCGAAGTCCGCGACACCGCAAACGTCCAGCTGTGCACCGAGGTAGCAGCCGCGCAGCAGGATGAAGTCGGTGCCGCCGACGACACCGTCGCCGTCGAGGTCGGCGAGGAGGAAGTTCAAGTCGTTGGGGGAAGGCTCCTGGATAACGAGTTCCGGTTCGTCGGCGCTGCCGATCGAAATCGTGACCGAGTGCGCAACGTCAGCCAGCAGCAACAGCCACAGAATCATCGCTCCGAATGTCGTCTTACGCACTCGCACTCCTCCTCTTCTGGGAAGGTCATCCGGAAGGGGTGTGGTGCGGGGTCGCCCAATGTGTTGAAAAAACCGCGGGCCACGGTCGTGGCGCGAGACCATCCGGTTCGGGCCTCGTTGCCGCGGGCTCGCTCGCGACGGCGGCCCCCGTGGACTTCGGGGAGGAATCGGGCGTGGTACGCTTCACCCGCGGGGAACGCGTGAACGGTATCCTTCGAGAATTGACGGAAATGCAGGCTCGCCAGGGCTGGTTACCCGAACGTGACCTCCGCGAGCTCGCTGCGCGGCTGTCGGTGCCGCTCCACCGCATCGAGAGTGTCTCGACGTTCTACAGCCACTTCCGGCGCACCCCGCCAGCGGGTCTGGAGCTCGCCGTGTGTCGCGACGTGGCGTGCCGGCTGGCGGGAACGACCGAGGCCAGGAGTGCGTTGCGAGGCGCGCTCGCCGCCGCCGGCGTGGAGTTGCGCGAGGTCTCGTGCCTCGGTCGCTGTGATGCGGCGCCGGCCGGCTGCGTCGGCCACCGCGTCGTGCGACTCGATGACCCGGAGGACGTCGCGAAGGCGCTTGGTGCTTCCGGCGCGCAAGCGCGGCCCGTGAAAGAGTGGTCGGCGGATGCGTATTCGAGCCCCGACGAGCGCTACGGCGCCATCCGTTCGCTCCTCGCCGGCGAGCCGGCCGATCCGCTATCCGTCCTCGAAGCTTCCGGACTCCGAGGCATGGGGGGTGCGGGATTTCCCACCGCCCGGAAATGGCGACTCGTGGCCGCCGAGCCAGCGACTCCAAAGACCGTGATCTGCAACGCGGACGAGAGCGAGCCCGGTACGTTCAAAGACCGCGAGGTACTGCACGATCTTCCGCACCTCGTGATCGAAGGAATGCTCCTGGCGGCGCGCGTTGTCGGAGCCACGCGCGGCACCGTGTTCATCCGCCACGAGTACGAGTCCGAACGGGTCCGCCTGGAGGCGGCCCTCGACGACGCGCGTTCCCGCGGCGCGCTCGGTGACGCGGTCTTCGGCAGCGACTTCTCGTTCGACATCGATGTGTTCGTGTCGCCCGGTGGTTACATCCTCGGCGAGGAGACAGCGCTGCTCGAGTGCATGGAGGACCGCCGCGGCGAGCCGCGCAACAAGCCGCCCTTCCCGGGGCAGAAGGGCTTGTTCGGTCTCCCGACGCTCATCAACAACGTCGAGACGTT
>JABSQW010000515.1 GCA_013215605.1 Myxococcales bacterium | reverse complement strand
CGTACCGCTGAAAGTATTCGCGTGCACCTCGAGTGAACATCAATAGCAGGAGGAACAGACCGAGGAGGAGGCCCTCTACCGTAGGAAGGCTGAAAATGAGCATCAGTCCGAGCCTGATCAGAGATGCGCGGCGCTTCCTATTCCAGACAAAGGCAACCGTCAGTGCCGAAAGGACGCTCGTTAGAGTGACCGGCGCAAGAAGTGCCACACATCGGCGGTGCCAAACGAGTCTGGATCGAAGCCGACTCCCGAGACGAACCCCTCGTCGAAAGGCGACAGTTCTGTGCCCGCGACAGCAATCAGGTACGAAAAATTCCCACTGTGCGGAAACATCTCAACAAGCTGATGACGATCACGACCCAGATTGAGAGTGGCTTCTTCATGATCTCGACCGGCCGCCACTGACGGACTGGCGCGCAGCTGCAGGCGAGACACGGCGCCCCGGCTGCCTGACCGCCCGACACGGACGCAGGATACCACGCCCCATTGGATTGCCGCTGTAGTCGGTCAGCCGAAGCGCCTTATTAGGCGGTATCGGACCGATGGGATAGCCATGCAGGCAGCCACGATGCTGCCGCTGAGAGACAGAGCTGCGAAAGCGCCTAGCGGGGATCCAGCCGGAGAAAGTACCTTGGCGGAAATCCGGTCAGAATTCGGAAACTCATGCCAAGGCTGTTCTCGCCGTTGACGCGATCATGCTCTTCCCTGGTGACAGGTACTGCGCGATAGTTTCCCTTCTCACCATCCAAAGTGACTTGCACATTCGGGTTTTCCAACGCCCGGTTGTACCAGGCTCTGGGCCAGTGGTTGGCAGCCACGTAGAGCGCGCCATTACTCTCGAGGCGAGCCAAGACTCTGTCTTTCGGGGATCCGCCCTCAGCTGCGGTGGCAATGACGAGCGTAGATTCCCCCCCGGGTTGGAAATACCCGATCAACGACTCGAACGAGATGACGATCCCTACGTAAACCAGGAAGACGATCACGATTAGCTTTGCGGCTCTCACTCCAGGACTCCCAGGGGGGCGCGACGCCCCGACTACCCGACCGCCGAAGGCCTGCCGTTGCCGACTTCTTTGCAGGCCGTGCCGTCGACCCCCGTGGTCGACGCGGTGGAATCCTACATCGTGGCATCTCCCTTTGGAACCGTTGCGGTGATTCTGGTGGCTTCGCTCGACGTTCGGGTCGGTGTCTCGAACGCCCTTCTGGCCGTACCGGCGATCGTGGCGCCGGATCCCCGGTCCCTTGGACGCCCGGAGGCGAGCGGCGAAGCGCTTCGGCGGGGCGGTCCCTTCATCCGGTTCGCCACGCGAGTGCCAAGATACCGAAGGAGTCAGCCGATCCGCTGCGGCGATGTGTTAGGCAGCGGGCTCCTGCGGAAGCTTGGGCAGCCAACGGCCGACTGCTGCGGTGTACTCCGAATACTCGTTGCCGAACTCACGCGTGAGAAAGGGTTCTTCGTAGAGACGGATGAACGTGTGAAAGCAGCCGAACAGGAAGACCGCGTAGAGCGCAAGGGTCGCGGTTTGAAAGAACGCGGCCCAACCCAGAACCACTGTCAGGACGCCGAGGTACATGGGATTTCGGGTGAAGCGGTAGAGCCCCGAATCACGAGCCGCTTGGGGGCGTCTATGGGCGCGGGAGTGCCCCTTCCATAAGAGGCGAAGTCCCACACGCACCAGGTATAGATCAAAGCGCCGAGCCCAAACAGAATCAACGCGATGGCACGGGCTCCGCCGGTGGCTGGCGACAGTTTGACGGCGATGAACAGAGGCACAAACACGGCAACGGTTCCCGGCGCGACGAAGGTAAACAGGAGATTCTTGAGAAGAAGCATCAATTCGAGAACTCCCGCTGGCTGATGGATTTGCGTTCAGCCGCCAGCAACAGCGCTGACCGGATCCGACCCCGCCGAAACAGGATGCCACCAGGCGGCACGCAAGGTCAATTGAACCGAGCTGTTGGTGGTCCGCTGCAACGTATTGTTAGGCGCCCGGATGAAGGGTGGTGCCGGTCTCATGCGTCTGTTCCGATCTGAGGTAGACGTATGCGCTCGCGCCCAGGAGTGCGTGGAAGAGGTGAAGGACCGCATGACCCTGGATCAGCGACGAGGGGTTGCACGGCATGAAGGTCTCCGCCGCGCGAGCGATGGCGAGAGATCCGAGAGCAACCCAGAGCCAGCGTCGATCCCGTTCGATTCGCGGGGGAGAGGCCGTTTCTCCCGGATCCGCGGGCCGTGCGGCAACCCACTCTGTGAGGAGAGCGACAGTCGCGACGACGACGAACACTGGGACACCGTACGCGGGCGATAGCAACCGCGCACTTGTGAGAGTCACCGTGGCCAGCACGTATGCCATGAGAAACGCCGAATCAGACCACCCGTAGAGCCGCTTGAGGTTGTAGAGCAGCCAGAAGTTGAGAAAAAGATACATGGACGCGATGTCGAGGATGCCACCCCAATCGGTCAGTGAGGCGTGGAAGAACATTGCACCTGGACCGAGGAAGCAAACGGAGAGCGCCAGCAGGCCCGGATAGAAGTGGGTGGAAGCGAGGGGATTGCCTGGAGCTGAGCGCGCGGTCGAGCGCGCCCAGCCCGCGTGCCAAGCTATGGCAAGCCCGGCCGCAATGAAGGCAAGGCTCGACCAGGTATTGGCAGGCTGCGCGATCCACCCCGCTCTGCCCGCCTCGCAGTAGCAGGTCGAGGTGGCAACACATTCATGCAGGGCGCCGGGCCACCCGTCGTGCCCGAGGTATGCGAACCCGGCCGTGCAGAGCACCAGGCTGCCGACGCAGATTCCAAACTCGGGATAGGCGCGGATGGCTGTCATCGGCCGTCTAACCAGTTATCGACCCGCGGAACATACCCCAGGCTGTTCGGACGGCTTCGGCCCGAACACTCCCGCGGCCGACAGCGGCGTTGTCGCATGTTGCGAGCAGGAACTCCAAGCCGCCAGGTCGCTACGCCCGACAGTCGCCGATCTGCGTGAGAGGCTCGGTGGGAGGTCCGCTGCAGCGGCTCGTTGGACGCCGCTCGTGTCATGCGACCCGCGCTTTCGCGGCCCTTCGTGCCGGCTTCCCCCGTCTGCTCCCAGTAGACCCATAGAGCGCTGCCAATGGAGAGCCGGAAGATTGGATGATTCGCATCGAATGAGCCGAACCGGATCGCCTTGTGAACAGCTTCGCATCCCGTCGTGGATGCGTGAGAAGCGTTCAACCGATGCATGGGCTGCGTTCAGTCGACCACATACCCCAGGGTCTCCAGTCGTTGCCGCTCGGAATCGTCCAACTGGCGTTTGTTCCCGGTGTGAACCGTTCCCTTGCGCGAGCCGAACGCGTACAACTCGACGCTGAGGTCCCGCTTGGCTTCGGGCAGAAGGACGCCGGCATCCTCCAATTCGCCGGGATCGGTTTTGAGGTCGTACAAGACCGACCCGTTGGACTCGCCGTGCAGGAGCTTGAGGGGTCCGCGCTGAACCGCGCTCAGTCGGCGCCGAAAAGGAGCCGAGTTCCAGTCGGGAAACTTCCGCTCGAACTTGGCGAGGGTCAACGCATAGGGGCTCACGTACTGCGCGAACAGCAGCCGGGGGCGGGAGGCCGCCAGCAGACTCGCGGTGTCGTGGTGCCCGGTGGCTGGCAGCCCTGCCAGCTCCAGCAGGGTGGCGTGGAGGTCGATACTCGACACGGGGTGCGCCTCACGCCCCGACGGCAACCGGCCCGCCCACCAGATCACGAGAGGGACGCGGACGATGGGCTCGTATAGGCTGTACTGGTGGAGATAGCTCCCGTGATCCCCGAGTTGCTCGCCGTGATCGCTGACCAGGACGATGACGAGGTCACCCAGCAGCCCCCGCATCTCGAGCGCCGTGAGCAGTTGGCCGAGCAACTCGTCGAGCTCCGCGATGGAGGCGTCGTAGAGGCCTCGGATGATCCGGCGCTCCCGCTCGGAGAAGGGTTCGCCGAGCCCCAGAGAGACCGCCTGGAACCGCTCCTGGCGCTGATCGAATCGGTAGGAGTGGGCGACGTCCGCGGGCGACAGGAAGCGCTCGCGCATCCGCCGCGACGGAATGCGCGGGCGGTGCGCCTCGACGTAATTGAGGAAGGCCAGGAAGGGGCGGCCGGAATCGCGAGCGTCCACGAAGGAAAGGAAGCGCTCGTTACCGAGCTGCCCGCTGGCACCGACAGCCCATTGCGCGCCGACCTGGTCGACGGCCTGCTCTCCGCCGCCGGAGAGCTTGGGCTTCACCAAGGTGGCGGCCCGCTCGCGCAGTGCCTCGTCGAAGGGGTGCTCCACGGTCGCGAAGCCCCGGGCCAGACCCGTGGAAGCGGACACGAGGGGGTTCGCGCTGTAGAGATAGGTCTGGTAGCCCGCGGAGCGATAGCGCTCGGCCACGGTCTCCAGGCCATCGGGAAGCTTCGAGAAGAGTCCATTGACGCCGTGTTCACTGGGGAACAACCCGGTGAACATCGAAGCGTGGGAGGGTGGCGTCCAGCCCCCCACCGACAGGCAGTCGTAGACGCGCGCCTTGCGGGCCCAACGCTCGAGGTTCGGGGTGGTGGGCGCGTCGTGACCATACAGACCGAGCCGATCCGCGCGGACGGTGTCCCACACGATCCACAGGACGTTCGGCCGGCTGAACGCCTTGGAAGCGGCTTCCGCCCCCTCGCCCGTCTGCGGCAGCGCGAGGGCGACGACGGCCAGCACACAGTCCACCACGCGCGCTCGCGAGAGCCGCTTGCCCATGGGGATCAGCCTACCGTTCACCCCGACAGGCGTCGAATGACTGCGAGGCGCTCGTGGATCGCCGCCATGGGTGCGCTCGGTCTGCTGCTGGCCGCGTGCGTCGACGCCTCCGAGCTTCCGGCCGACGCATCGTGTCCACCCACTCGAGCAATGGACTGGTTCGAGTCGGTCGACGCCTTCGCCGACGTGACGCGGCCCCACGAAGCCTTCGATGTGCTGGCGACCGATGCGGACCTCGACGGCGACCCCGATCTGCTGGTCCACTGGCACCACCGCGGCCCCCTGGAGCTGCTCGAGAACCGAGGCGGCCGCTTCCAGCCGGCGCTGGACGCCACGGGCGCGCCCTCCAAGTTGGCCGAGAACTTCGAACTCCCCAACCCATGGGCCGACACCACCGCGCTGGAAGCGGCCCTCCGCCAGAGCGGGAGTGCGGGTGTGCACGTGTGGCACGATCTCGATCGCACGGGAAGCTGGCGCATCTTCGTCCACGCACCGGATCGGACGGTGACCCTCGAGATCGAGGCGATTCCCAAGATTCTCGCCGTGGAGGGACTCGCGGATGCCGAGATGACGAGGCGCGACGACACCCACCTCCAGGTCACCCTCGAGGGTCCCGAGCAGCGATCCCTTTCCCTGCAGTCCCTGCTCGAAGGCCGCTTGACGTTGAAGGTCAGCAGCCCGGAGCCCGGCCCTCCTCCGCCGCTGCACGTAGGTCCCCGGAGTCTGCGGGTCAGCGGTGGCGGCGTGGAGATCTGGAAACCCGACCCCCACGGCATCGCCTGGTTGGACGTCGAAGGGGACGCCCATCCCGAGATCTTCGTCACGCGCGGGGGCCTGATGGGCGCACTCGTGCCGCCGCTGCCAGCCAAGCGCGATCGCTACTTCCGGGCGAAGGGTCCCTTCGAGTACCAACTCGCACCCGCCGGGTTCGTGCCCCCGGGCTACGGACGCGGGCGACGCGTGGAGTGGCTGGACGCCGATGGAGACGGAAGCCTCGAGCTTTCCATCGGCAACAAGGGCGGCCCCAACAGCCTGCTCAAGAGGAACACCGAAACCGGAGCGTTCCGCGAGATCGCTCAACGGCTGCGTCTGGCCAAGCGGGAAGGCGAGGTGCAGGCGTGGATGGACTTTGGTGACGACGGCGCCGAGGATCTCTTCTACCTCGGCCGCGATCACCTGAGGCTCGCCCGCCCGCGCCGCGGACAGGGCGCGCGCATGCGTCACGTCGACGGGCGGAAGCTGGGCCTGCGGTTGCCGCGCGACGCGTCACCGGGAGGCCTGGCGGCGGCGTTTCGGCGTCGCTTGACGGCCCTGCGCTTTGCCGACTTCGACGCCGACGGCGACCTCGATCTCTGGGTGATCGCCTACGGGCACGATGGGTCCCAACACTTGTTCCGCCGCGACGGTCCGCGCTTTACCGACGTCACGGAATCCCTGAGGCTCGATGAGCTGCGAGGAACCCGCGGTGCCGTGTTGGCGGACTTCGACGCCGATGGCTTCGAGGACGCGGTGAGCTTCGGAGAACGCACCTTGCTCTGGGTCAACTGCCGGGGTCGCTACTTCGACCTCGTGCCTCTCGACGATTCTCTGGTCCCGGAGGCCGTCACCGCTGCAACCGCCGCGGACTTCGATGGGGACGGGCGCCTCGACGTGGTGCTGGCGGGCCACCGCCGCCATCTGCTGCGCAACGTCCGGGCGACGCGCAACCGTGTGCTGGAAGTCGACCTGCGGTCCGATGCAGCGCCGCCCATTGGCGCCATCGTTCGCGCCCACTACGACGACGGGCGCGTGGTGGCGCGGCGCTATGGCTCCGCGACGAGTTCGGCGTTCTCCCAGACCCTCGTGCCCCTGCGTTTCGGCGTCCCCGTCGGCGCGCGCGCGACTCACGTCGTCGTGCACTGGTTGGGGGGCGCAGCACCGACCCGCACGCCCGTACCGCCCGACACCGGACGGCTCGTGATCGAGCGCCCCGTTACCGGGACCGCCGATGGTGGGCAGTCGACATGAATCGACGATCAGGCGGGAACGCGCAGCCGCAGGGCGGGCGCGACGCTCGCGACGCGGGCTTCCAGCCGAGCCCCTTCGAGTGGCTGTGCCTGCTGGCGGGCTGCCTGCTGGTGGTGCAGTACGCCTGGCTCCTGGACGACGCGTTCGTGTACTTCCGCTATGTCGACAACCTCCTCTTCCTGGGCCTCGGCCTCGTCTACAACGCAGGGGAGTATGTCGAGGGATACTCCAGTCCCCTGTGGATCCTGCTGCTCATCGCGGCCCGCAGCAGCGAAATCGGCTACTGGCTGATCATCCGCGTAGTGGGCGTCGCCTGCTTCGTCGTGTTCTGGGCGCTGACGGTCGACCTCAACCGGCGCCTGTCACCCCGCACCGCGCCCATCGTCAACTTTCCGCTGGTGAGCCTCGCCTTCAACTACGGCCTGCTCTGCTATTTCACCTCGGGAACGGAGTCGCCCCTGGTGATCGTCGCCTCGGTCTGTATCGCGCAATACGTGGTGCGTTCGCGACCGAGCTGGATCGACGTCCCCGTCGCCCTGGCCCCGCTGATTCGACACGAGCTGGTCATCCCGCTGGCCGGCTGCATCCTGTGGCGCTGGGCGCGCACGCGCGAGATCCCCTGGCGCGTGATCGGGATCAGCCTTGCGGCGCTGGGGGGGCTGGCCATCTTCCGCACCTGGTACTACGCGGAGTGGCTGCCGAACACCTTCTACCTGAAGAACGCCTTCTGGCCGTCCCAGGGGTGGCCCTACCTGCTCGACACCGCACTCACCTACCCCCTGCCCCTGATCACCGGACTCGCTGCGCTGATCGCGTGGCTCGTCGCCATCCGCCGGGCGGCCACGTCGGAGGCGACGCCCTGGCAGATCCCGGAGCGCGGCGTGCTCCTGGTCATGGCCGCGCTGATCGCGCTCTTCGTCATCAAGATCGGAGGCGACGCTCGTCACTTCCGCTACCTGATCTTTCCCTTCGTGGTGGGCACCTGCGCACTCGGCGGACTGACCGAGCGGGTTCTGGAGCGCTGGAGCCCGGGGAGACGCAACGCCGTCGCTGTCGCGGTGAGTGCCGCCATCGCGGCGATCACCCTGAGCGCCTATCCCCGTCAGCTCGACCGACACCCCCTGCGCGATGGCGTCGTGGCCGAAACGGTGGACAAGATCACCGACGCCCAGACTCACCGGGCGCACTCCGTGATTCCGGACCTCGATCCGTGGCAAGGCGGTGAGTCCATCGAACTCCTGCCGCGCTATCGACGCGCCCTCGGCGACCGCGATGTGATCCGCTATCGAGGTGTGATCTCGAGCTATCTCTGCTGGAAGCTCTACAAGAACTTCGATCGGAGAAACGTGCACACCCTGGGGCTGACCGACTCCTACCTCGCACGGACGAATCTCGAGGGCGATTGGCCGGCCCACAACTGGGCGCTCGTTCTCGTCGGACAAGAGATCGAGACCCTCATCAAGCAGCAGCCGCGCAAGCGACCGAGGCGCGGCATGTTCCGCGCCGCCTTCCTGGCGGGTCGGGCTCCGGCCTGGGTCGAGCCGAACCTGGAGAGCCTCTCCATCCTCGAGCGAAAAATTTACAACCGCCACGACTTCATCGACAACCTCGCCCTCGCGCTGGCGCGCCCGGAGCGCATCTTCTTCGAACGCTCGCCCCTGGCCGATGCCCCCAAGCCACGGCGGCAGCGCTGACCGCGCTCGCGAGTATGATGGGAAGTTCAAGCTGCGTTTCCGCGGCATCCGATCAATAGACATTCTGTCGACTAGCGACGGGTGACCGGGCGAAGTCCCCAATACGGGGCTCCGAATCTACCGGTCGCCTGGCGCTGCTTCAACTCGCGACAGCAGGTCGATATCGCGCTTTACACCGGTGGCGAGATGCGCGGTCCAAGGCTCCGCCCGGCGCGGCTGCAAAAAAGCGCAGCTGCCATCGACATCACCATTGAAGATGT
>JABSQW010000514.1 GCA_013215605.1 Myxococcales bacterium | reverse complement strand
GCGCCGAAGGTGAGTGTGAGACACGCTGCTCCGATCGCGCGACTCGCCGCCGGCCATTCGATTCCGAGAGGCGCCACGAGCGCGAGCAGGGCCAGGTAGAGGGGCGACGTGAACCCCTCGATGGGTCCGTCGGCGCAGTTGTACGCGAGCGCGCAGCCCCCGAACAGATTGTCCGCGTAGCGAAAGTAGATCCACGCGTCGTCGTAGAGGATGCCCGCGTGCTTCGAAGCGTATCGGACGATCAGCGCGCCACCGGCCGCGAGGGTCACGGCGACATACGGAAACGCTCGGATGGTCAGAATCCCAGCTCGAGTTTCGCCGACTCGGACATCATCTCGGGGCTCCAAGGCGGATCCCAGACCAGATCGAGCTCCACGCGCTCGACGCCCACCACACCGCGCACCTTCGTCTCGACCTCGGGCGGCAGCGTTTCGGCCACCGGGCACATGGGAGACGTGAGCGTCATCTTCACGTAGACCACCCCCGCATCTCGGATGTCGATCTCGTAGATGAGACCGAGCGCGTAGATGTCCACCGGAATCTCGGGATCGTAAACCGTCTGGATCACCGTGACGATGTCGCGTTCCATGCGCTCCCGGGCCGCTAAGGCTTCGGGGCCCAGGTCGGCCCCGAAGGGGCTCGGAGTTCCAGTCTGGGTCTCGATGTCGGACGGTTCAGACATACCTTTGCTCACTCGGTCTTGGCGGGTTGCTCGTCGCCCTCGAGTGCTGCACGCAGGGTGTGCCAGCAGAGCGTCGCGCACTTCACGCGCATGGGATATTCGCGAACGCCCGAGAATACCGCGAGTTTTCCAAGTCCGGGGACGTCGAGAGTTTCCGCAGGAGGGCCCGTCACGAGCTCGTGAAAGCTCTTGAAATCCTTCTCGACCTCCGCCGCGGTCTTCCCCTTCACGAACTCGGTCATCAGCGAGGCGGAGGCTGTCGAGATCGCGCAGCCCACACCCTCGAAGCTCACGTCCTCTACGCGGTCGCCATCGCCGAGCGCGAGGAACACCGTGAGCTTGTCGCCGCAGATCGGATTGTAGCCGTCGGCGCGGTGGCTGCACTCGGGCTTGGCGCCGAAGTTCCGTGGCGACTTGTTGTGGTCGAGGATCGTCGCCTGGTAGAGCTCTCGCAGATCGTCCATCAGCCGAATATCTCCAGCACCTTCTCGATGCCGCGGACGAGGGCATCAACATCTTCTTTTGTGTTGTAGAACGCCAGCGACGCGCGCGTAGTGGCGGGGACGCCGAAGCGGTCCATCACGGGCTGCGCACAGTGATGCCCCGAGCGAACCGCGATCCCCTCCTGGTCGAGAATGGTTCCCACGTCGTGGGGATGAACGCCCGAAACGACGAAGGACAGCACGGCGGCCTTGTGCTCCGCCGTGCCGACGAGCCGAACCTGCGGCAGTGCCTCGAGGCGGCGTGTCGCGTACTCGAGGAGCTCCGCCTCCCACACCTCGATGCGGTCCATGCCGAGCTCTTCGATGTAGTCGATGGCAGCACCGAGGCCGATCACGCCGGCGATGTCGGGCGTGCCGGCCTCGAACTTGCGCGGCACCTCGGCGTAGGTGGTCTTCTCGAAGGTCACGCTCGCGATCATTTCGCCGCCACCCATGAACGGCGGCATCGCCTCGAGGTGCGCGAGCTTTCCGTAGAGAACGCCGATGCCGCTCGGCGCGAAGAGCTTGTGGCCCGAGAACGCGTAGAAGTCGCAGTCGATC
>JABSQW010000513.1 GCA_013215605.1 Myxococcales bacterium | reverse complement strand
CGCGGCACGCTCGACAAGTACATCGGCGACGCGATCGTGGCGTTCTGGGGCGCGCCCCTGCCCGTCGACGATCACCCGCGGCGCACGTGCGAATCCGCCATCGCGATGCAGCTGGAGATCGCACGGCTGCGCGCCGAGCAGCGCGACCTGCCGGGTGTCGAAAGCCTGCGCGTCGGCATCGGCATTCATTCCGGGGAAGTGGTGGTGGGTAACCTCGGAAGCGAGCGGCGCTTCGACTACACGGTGACCGGCGACGGCGTGAACCTGTGCTCGCGCCTCGAGGGCCTGACGAAGTTCTATGGCGTCAGCATCCTCGCGAGCGCCGATCTCATCGCGCGACTGCCGGCGGGATTCCTCACACGGGAGATCGACACCATCCGCGTCAAGGGGAAGCGGAGCACCGTGCACATCGCAGAAGTGGTGGGCCAGCGCAGCGCCGAGGGCGACGAGCTGACGCGCTTTGACGCCTACGCGGCGGGCCTCGCCGCCTACCGCGACGGCAAGTGGGACGAGGCCGAGAGCGCACTCCGCGCTGCCCTGGCCGCGTCCGCGAACGCCGACGGACCGAGCCTCGCCCTGCTCGAACGGATCGCGACGCTGCGCGTCGACGAGCGCGACGACTGGGACGGCGTGTGGTCGTTCGAGAACAAGTAGAGCGCCGTCAGGAATCCGAAAGCGGTGGGCGGCGGCCCTGCCAGCAGCCCGTGTCCTCGACCTGCGCGGCAACGCGCACGAGTAGATCTTCGCGGCCGCGCGCCGCGACGAGCTGCGCGCCGAGGGGCAGGCCGGCTGCGTTCCAGTGCACGGGCAGCGACACCGCCGGCTGACCGGTCACGTTGAACGGCGACGTGAATGCCGAGAACGGCATGGCGCGCACGAAGCCCTGCAGCGGGTTGTCGGTCGTCGGCTCGAACTCGCCGAGCTCGGGCGGCGGTTCGCCGCTCGTCGGTGTCAGCAGGAGATCGTAGCCCTCGTCCCACCACGCGGCGACGCGGCGCGAGTGGGCGTGATTGAAGGTCACGGCTTCGATGTACTGCGCGGCCGTGTGCGTGCGACCGATCTCGGCCACGGCCCACGTCAAGGGCTCGACGGACTTCGGTCCGAACAGCTCGCCGGTCTTCTCGCTCCACGACTCGAGCGCGGCGGCAACACTGCTCGTGACGACGACCACGAAGCCCTTGCCCGCATCGGGATCATCGAGGGCCTTCGGGTGCGATTCCTCGACGTGGTGTCCGAGGTCTTCGAGAAGCTTTGCGGCCGTGTCGACGGCCGCGAGGGCGTCGGCGTGGAGCTCGCGACGGCCCGGCAGCGCGCGCATGACGCCGACCCTCAGCTTTCCGGGATCCGCGCCGACCTCGGCCGAGAGCGGACGCGGTAGCGGCGGCGCGCTGTAGGGGTCGCCCGTCGCGTCGCCACTCACGACGTCGAGCAGCGCAGCGGTGTCGCGCACGCTTCGCGTGACGAAGCCCTCGTTCGAGAATCCCCCCCAGCGCTCGCCGATGCTCGGACCGAACGAGCAGCGTCCGCGCGTGGGCTTGAGTCCAATCAGCCCGCAGTGACTGGCGGGAATGCGGATCGAGCCGCCGCCGTCGCTGCTGTGCCCCACCGCGACGTAGCCCGCGGCCACAGCGGCTCCCGCGCCCCCGCTCGAACCGCCCGGCGAGTGTGCGAGGTTCCAGGGATTGTGCGTCGCGCCGAACGATTCGGGCTCCGTGGTGACCGAGAGCGCGAGCTCCGGGGTGTTCGTGCGTCCGATCGACACGAAGCCCGCGCGGCGAAGTCGACCCGCGAACGTGCTCTCGCCCTGCTCCCGCCAGTCGACACGCTTGAGGAGCGCCATGCCCGCGTAGTGGGGATCGCCATCGAGGTAGGCGCCGATGTCTTTCAAGAGCATCGGCACGCCGCGAAACGGGCCGTCCGGCAGCTCGGCGGATACCGCCTGCCCGCGTGCGCGATCGAACTGCCGAATCACGACAGCGTTGAGCGCGGCGTCGTGGGCTTCGACGCGCGCGATGGAGACGTCGATCAGCTCTTTGGGAGAAACCTCCCCGTTGCGGACGAGCTCGGCCTGGGCGACGGCGTCGAGCGTGGCGAACTCTGCGACCGGGAGGCTTCCCATCGTGTCAGCGTAGCTCTCCCAACGCTGACTCCCTGTGACCCGTCGCGTATTGGCGAATCAAACCGTGTTTCTATATCTTTTCCATGGATCGAAAATTCTGGGCGATTTCCGGCGCTTGCAAGCCCTCGGACACGTATTTCGGGTCCGCCCACTGGGTCTCTTCGACTCGGCTCACGCCGCGCGAAGTCCACACCCGATTGCTAAGTGCCCCTGCGAACGAGAGACCCGCCATGAGCAAGCGCTCCCGGCCCGACCCGCCGGAGGGCCGCGGACCCTCCACCCAGGCCGTTCACGGTGGTGAGCGGGACCACCAGGCCACCGCGGCCGTCACCACTCCGATCTATCAGACGTCGACCTTCTGGTTCCGCGACTCGGCCGAGCTGCGCGACTACGCGGAAGGCAAGCTCGTGCGCGAGGAGTACGGGCGCTACGGCAACCCCACCTGGAAGGCCGTCGAGCGCAAGCTCTGCGATCTCGAGGGCGGTGAAGAGACGGTGCTGTTCGCGTCCGGCATGTGCGCTGCGACGACGACATTCCTCGCGCTGCTGCCGCGCGACTCGCACCTGATCGTCACCAGCGACTGCTATCGCCGCACGCGGCAGTTCATCCGCCAGTACCTGACGAAGCTCGGCGTCGAGACCACCGTCATCGAGCCCGCCGACGTGAAGAAGTTCGAAGACGCGATTCAAGACGATACGGCGATCTTCTTCACCGAGTCGCCGACGAACCCGTACCTGCGCGTGATCGACGTGCCCGAGACCGTGCGCGTCGCGCGAGAGCACGGCGTGAAGGTCGTGATCGACTCGACGTTCGCGAGTCCCGTCAACCACCGCGCGCTCGAAGACGGCGCCGACCTCGTGATCCACAGCGCCACCAAGTACCTCGGCGGTCACAACGACATCCTCGCCGGCGCCGCGATCGGCTCGAAGGAGATCATCTCGCCGATCCGCGAGGCCGTGGGCGTGCTCGGCGGCATCACCGACGCCAACTCCGCCTTCCTCCTGCTGCGCGGCCTCAAGACCCTCGGCCTGCGCATGGAGCGCCACAACCAGAACGCCCAGCGCATCGCGGAGTGGCTCGAGGAGCACCCGCGCATCGCGCGCGTCTGGTACCCGGGCCTCGAGAGCCACCCCGATCACGCCGTCGCGTCGCGCCTGATGAGCGGCTTCGGCGGCGTGGTGACCTTCGAAGTCGACACCGACCTCGACGGCGCCATCCGCTTCGTCGACGCCAACCGCATCCCCTACATTGCCCCGAGCCTCGGCGGCGTCGAGGCCCTCATCGAGATGCCCGTCCTGATGTCCTTCTGGGACCTCCCCCGCGAAGACCGCCTGGCCCTCGGCATCACCGATGGCCTCGTCCGCTACAGCTGCGGCATCGAAGACCCCGAAGACCTGATCGCCGACCTCGCGCAGGCCCTCGACCAGATCTAGCGAAACCTGGCGACGTCGGTCGCGAGGTTGGTCTTTCAGAGCAGGCGGGGTTCGAGCGTGGTCGTCGCCTTCTCCATGGCGAGGAGGCGCTTCTTCAGCGTGGCGCCGCCCCCGTAGCCGCCGAGCTTTCCCCCCGACGCGACGACGCGGTGGCAGGGGACGACCAGGGCGACGGGGTTCGAGCCGTTGGCGTTGCCGACGGCGCGGTTGGCGTTGGGGTTGCCCACGGCGGCGGAGATGTCGCCGTAGGTGCGCGTCTCGCCGTACGGGATGTCGCGCAGCGCGTTCCACACCGCGAGCTGGAAGTCGGTGCCGCGCAGCTCGAGGGGGAGATCGAAGCTCAGGCGCTTGGCCTTGAGGAACTCGACGATCTGCACGACGGCCCGCTTGTTCGGTGCGAAACCCTCGCGGCATTCGGCCCCCGGCGCGTAGCGACGCAGCCAGCCGGCGAGCCCGCGACCATTCGCGTGCGGGAGCTCGACGTACACGAGACCGCGCTTCGCGGTGGCGACGCGGATCGAGCCGATCGGCGAGTCGAACGCCGCAGTGTGGATGACCTCGGTGGCTGCCATGGGGGACTCCCGTTGCTTTCGGGTCTTCAGATCTCGAGATCGAGCCGCTTCATCATCTTCTGCAGCGACTGCCGGGGAATCCCGAGCTTCTCCGCTGCGCGCGTCTTGCTGCCCTTCTCTTCGATCGCCGCGACGATCATGCGACGCTTCAGATCGTCCACCGCCACGTTGAGCGAAACGTTCGGCAGCTCCTGGGGCCCGCCCGCCGTCCGCAGCGGCCCGCCGCGGATGTGCTCGGAGAGCATCTCGACGGAGATCGTGTCGGCGTCGCCCGACAGCGCGACGGTGCGCTCGATCTCGTTCTCGAGCTCGCGAACGTTGCCGTTCCACTGGTAGGCGACGAGCCGGTCCATGGCGGCGTGAGTGAAGCCCTTGAGGAGGCGCCCCATCTTGCGGTTGGCTTCGTCGAGAAAGTGGTGGGCGAGAGCGGGAATGTCCTCGCGGCGCTCGCGCAGCGGCGGCAGCGCGATCTCGACGACGCGCAGCCGGTAGTAGAGATCTTCGCGAAAGCGCGATTCCTCGACGTCCTGGCGCAGGTTGCGATTGGTGGCCGCCAGCACGCGCACGTCGACCGTGCGCGTCTCCGACGAGCCGAGCGGACGGATTTCGCCGTCCTGCAGCACGCGCAGCAGCCGCACCTGCATGCCGGGATGCGTCTCGCCGACCTCGTCGAGGAAGATCGTGCCGCGGTGAGCGACCTCGAACAGTCCGTCCTTGTCGGCGTGGGCGCCCGTGAACGCGCCGCGCTTGTGGCCAAACAACTCGCTCTCGAGCAGGGTATCGGGGAGCGCCGCGCAGTTCTGCGCCACGAAGCGGTGCTCCTTGCGAGGGCCCGCGTAGTGGATCGCGCGAGCGACGAGGTCCTTGCCCGTGCCCGTCTCGCCGGTGATCAACACCGACGCATCGGTCTCGGCGACTTTCTCCATCACCTCGAAAACGCGGTTCATCGCGGGGCTCTCCCCGAGGATCTGGTCGAACGCGTAGCGGCGCTCCACCTCGCGTCGCAGCACGAGGTTCTCGGCGCGCAACCTCTCGTTCGCATCGGCGAGGGCCGCGGCGAGCTGCACGTTCTCGGTGGCGAGCTCGAGCGACTCGAGGGCGCGCTTCACGTTGAGGCGCAGCTCGGTGGGCTCCCACGGCTTCGTGATGTAGCGGTAGATGCGGCCCTCGTTGATCGCGCGCTGCAGCGAGCCAATGTCCGCGTAGCCGGTGAGCATCATTCGGATGGGGCGCGGATCCTGCTCGATGGCGCGCTCGAGAAACTCGACTCCGCTCATCTTCGGCAGCACCTGGTCGGTGATGATGAGCGCGATGTCCTCGGACTTCAGGATCTCG
>JABSQW010000512.1 GCA_013215605.1 Myxococcales bacterium | reverse complement strand
GCCAGACGTAGATCGGGCAGCCGATCGAGGAGGCGGTCGAGCACGACGGCGATCTCCATCCTGGCGAGGTTCGCGCCGAGGCAGTAGTGGGCGCCGAAGCCGAAGGTGAGGTGGTCGTTGGGGGTTCGATCGATCTTGAACGCGTAGGGGTCGTCGAAGACGCGCTCGTCGCGGTTGGCCGAGGTGTAGCTCATCACGACCGACTGGCCCTCGTGCAGCGTCTCGCCCTCGAACTCGGTGTCGGTTGCGACCCAGCGCCTCAGCGCGCGGACGACGGTCGTGAAGCGGAGGATCTCGTCGACGGCCGTGGGCATCAGCGAGCGGTCGGCGCGCAGCCGTTCGAGCTCGGCGGGATGCTCGAAGAGCGCGAGCATTCCGCCGGAGATCGCATTTCGCGTCGTTTCGTTGCCGCCCATGACGAGCAGCATCGCGAACTGGAGCAGCTCTTCGGTGGCGAGGCCGGCGTCGCCGCCGAACGCCCCTTCCTCGCGCGCCTGCATCAACGTCGACAGGATGTCCTCGCCCGGCGCGACGCGGCGCTTTGCAATCACATCCGAAAGGTGCTTGTACAGCTGTCCCGCTGATTCCATCGAGCGCTGCTCGCGTTCGGAGCCCGGTTCCGCACCGATCCCTTCTGTGATCTCATCGCACCAGTGGGAGAATGCGCCGAGGTCGGCGTCGGCGATCCCGATCATGTCGGCTATGACTCGCGACGGCACCGGGACGGCGAGGTCCGCGACCAGATCGCAGCGGCCCTGCCCTTCGACGGCGTCGATGGCTTCATCGATGTACCGACCCGCACGCCTTTCGAAGTCGCTCACCATGCGCGGCGTGAAGCCGCGACTCACCAGGTTGCGCGTGCGAATGTGGAGCTTTCCGTCGAGATTCTCGATCGAGCCGCCACCGGTCTCGAAGGAATGCCACGGCCCGCCGGGGCCGTTGGTGAAGCGCTCCGCATCCTTGGCGAGACGGCGCACGTCGGCGTGACGCGTCAGGATCCAGAAGCCGTTCTTCGCGTCCCAGTGCACGGGATCGTTGTCGCGCAGCCAGCGCAGCGCGGCGTCGCGCTCTTCGCGCGAGATGCTCAGATCGTTGAGGTCGTATTCGTCGTACTTCATCCGGGCTCGCTCCCGGCTCGGTCGAACCGCTGCATGCGTCGAAGCGCTACAGCCGGCTCTCGAGATAGTCGAGCGTGCGCTCTCGGCTCCCCTCCTCGAACGCGAGGATGTTCGCGTCGAAGTCGGTCACACCGATGCTTCGGAGCCGCTCGATCCCGGCGTCCAGTACCTTCTCGTCGCCCACGATCGAGAAATCGCCCGGCTCTGCGGAGCCTTCCCGCTCGATCAT
Source organism: Myxococcales bacterium (assembly GCA_013215605.1). GTDB lineage: Bacteria > Myxococcota_A > UBA9160 > UBA9160 > SMWR01 > JABSQW01. The sequence goes on along the minus strand of JABSQW010000512.1, from coordinate 3,704 downwards.
CGCCTTGTAGCTCGGCATCAGACGATACGATTCCAGCATCCGGGCCACGTGTTCGTTTGCGGCAGCGGCGTTCGACGTCAGCACGATGTGCATTCCGGCCACGACCCGCGGCTCGGGCTTCCCCACCTCCTGCGCCGCGGCACGCAGCTTTGGAACGATGTGGTGCTCGATGGCGCCGAAGCCCCCCATCCAGAGGATCGTCCCCGCGGCTTCGCGCCCCGCAATCTCCAGCATGCGCTCGCCGAGCGCAGCGATGATCACGGGCACGGGCTGGGCGTCCGGCACGTCGACCGTCATCTCGACGCGGTACTCCTCCCCTTCGAACTTCGCCGGCTCGCCGCGGAGCAACGGACCCAGCACCGCCATGTACTCCCGCATGTGCTTCGCGCGCCGCGAATACGAGAGCCCGATCATCCGCTCGATCACCGGCGGGTGGGAGAGCCCGATGCCGAGGGTGAAGCGGCCCCCGCAAGCCGCTCCGGTGGTGATCGCCTGCTGGGCGATCGACGTTGGATGGCGGGGATACGTGGGCACGACGGCGGTCCCCAGCTCGATGCGCTCGGTCTCGCGTCCGACCACCGCAGCGAGGCTGATGGCGTCGTGCCCGAATACGTGCGGAATCCACATCGTGTCGAACCCGCGGGACTCGAGGTCTCGCGCCACCTCGACGAACCCCTCGAGACTGATGCGGCTGGTGTGCCCCCCGACCATGACTCCGAATCGCATGTCGCTCTCCTTCCTGCCCGGTCTGCGAAGCGCCGACTCCAACCGAGTCTACAGAGTCGTGACGGTTCGCGGTCCACACATCCCACTTGCGGACGGACCCCGGGGCGTTGCGCCGCATTTCGCCATGAACCTCGACGCGGGCGTGATCGCGAACTTCGCGCGCCGTTCGATGCCGAAGCCGAAGGCTCTGCCGCGGCATTGCGAAAGTAGTATGCAGCGGTCAGACGTCGTGGCCCGGCATCCCGGGCGTGAGCGATCCCGCGGTCCAGGCGCCGTCGACCACGAGCTCCGATCCGCTCACGTAACTGCTCTCGTCGGACGCGAGGTAGAGGGCGGCCTGGGCGAGCTCATCGGCGCGGCCCGGTCGAGGAATCGGCAGATTGGCGAGCAGCGCCTCGAAATCGATCTCGATCCCGTCCGGCGGCTTGGCCATCAGCGTGTCGACAGAGCCCGGGATCAGCGTGTTGACCCGAATGCCCCGGCGAGCGAGCTCGACGGCGCCGATCTTGCTGAGTCCGCGGATCGCCCATTTCGAGGAGCCGTAGGCGACGAGGCCGTTGCTGCCCCGCAGACCCTCGATGGACGCCACGTTCACGATCGAGCCCCCGCCGGAGGCGGAGAGCTCTGGAATCGCCGTGCGCATCCCGAGGAAGGTGCCGACCTGGTTGACCTGGATGACACGCATGTAGTCGTCGAGGCTCGTTTCCTCGAAGGCCGAGTAACCGACGACTCCGGCGTTGTTCACGAGGGTGGTGAGAGGGCCCGCGTGGTCGACGGCGGCGCGCACGACCCGCGCCCAGTCCGCCTCGGAGCTCACGTCGAGGTGTTCGAAGCTCGCGGCGTCGCCGATCGATTCGGCCACGGCGCGCCCTGCGTCGTCGAGGACATCCGCCACGACCACCCGCGCGCCTTCTGCGGCGAAGAGCCTCGCCTCGGCCTCACCCTGCCCGCGCGCGGCGCCGGTGATGATCGCGACCTTGCCCTCGAGACGTCCGCTCAACGCTGTGTCCCCGCTGCTTCCCGCTCTCGAAACCTGTGCCTCGACGCAAGGTCACGGTGTTCAGCGGACATGGAACTCCGCGAGATCGGGAGTTCGGGTCATGTTCCAGTAGGCGTACATCGTCCAGGGTACGTTGGTAATCACGCGGCCGGCGCTGTTGTTGTAGTAGCTCCGCACATTCGGATGACGCCAGACCATCTTCTCCATCTCCGCATCGAGGCGCTCGTTGTACTCGTCGTGTACGCCCTCGCGGCACTCCAGCGACCGGTGGCCGTTCTCGATCAGCGCGCGCAGGCAGCCCATGATGTAGTTGGTCTGGCACTCCAACATGAAGATCACGCTTCCCACCACCGGATTGGTGTTCGGTCCGTACATGCAGAACAGGTTGGGAAAGTCGGGCATCGTGATGCCGAGGTAGGCACGCGGGTTCTCGCCCCCCTCCCAGCGATCCTGGAGGACGACGCCGCCGCGACCGATGATCTGCATCGGCCACAGGAACTTGCCCGCGTGAAAGCCGGTCGCGAGCACCAGTACATCGAGCGGGTGCTTCGTGCCGTCGGCCGTGATGACGGCGTCCGGGGTCACCTCGCGAATGCCGTCGGTGACGAGCTCGACGTTGTCGCGTGTGAGGGTCTTGTACCAGCCGTTGTCGAGCAGCGGGCGCTTGCCCAGGGGCGGGTAGTCGGGAATGCACTTGTCGATCAACTCGGGATCGTTGGCGAGCTGTGCCTTGATGTACGTGATCGCCGCGGTCCGGAACATGTCGTTGGCCATCCCGATCGAGCGATCCGGGTGTTCCCAGTCGGGATCGATGCGAAAGACCGGAAACACGCGGTCGGAGCCGGCCCAGAACAGCAGGAAGCGGTACCAGCCGTGGTAATAGGGAACGTGGCGCAGCAGCCACTTGAACTCGTCGCTGATCGTGGCGCGATAGCTCGCGTTGAACGTCGCCCAGTGCGCAGCGCGCTGGAAGACCGTCAGCTTCGAGACATTTTCCGCCAGCCTGGGGACGAACTGCATCGCGCTCGCCCCGGTTCCGATCACTCCGACCCGCTTGCCCTCGAACTCGACATCGTGCTGCCAGCGCGACGAGTGGAAGCACGGCCCCTCGAAGGAATCCACGCCGTCGATCGACGGAAACTGCGGACGGTTGAGCATCCCCACGGCGCTGATGACGGCATTGGCGGTGAGGACCTCCTCGCTGCCGTCCTCGCCCCGGATACGCACGCGCCACTGCGCGCTCGGCTCGTCGTAGGTCGCCTCGACGACCTCGGTACCGAGCCTCACCCGTTCGAGGATGCCGTGCTTGCGCGCGCACGCGCCGATGTAGGCCTCGAGCTCATCGCGGCGTGAGAAGTAGTTCGACCAGTCGGGGTTCGGCTCGAAGGAATAGGAGTAGAAGTGGTTGGGAACGTCGACTCGCAGGTCGGGGTAGCTGTTCTCGTACCAGGTACCGCCAACCGAGTCGTTCTTCTCGCAAATCGTGTAGGCAATGCCGGCCTGCTCGAGCCGTACGGCGGCGCAGACGCCCCCGAAGCCGGCTCCGATGATCACCACGTGGAAGTCGCGCAGCACGGCCGGGTCGGGGCGCTGCCCCCACTCGAAGCGCCTCGGATCCGGCTCCTCGAGGGCCGCCTCTTCGATGGCGAGCGGCACGTACTCGGGCGGTAGCGACTCGCCCGCGCACCAGTTCATTATTTCGTGGAGCTGCTCTTTGGACGGGAGCGGAGGCAGATTCGCATCGCCGTCGCGGTAGGTCTTGAGCACCTCGAAGGCCAGCGCGCGGATGGCGGCCTGGTCCTCCGGCGAGAAATTGCCGTCCACGGCACCCATCATCCCAGGGCTCGGGGCCGGGAAGCGCTGCAGCAGGCTCGCGTCGCCCGTCAGCTGCACGATCGCGGGCAGCAGCGCGGGCAGGTTGGCACTCTCGAGGGCTTCGGCCAGGGTTGCGTCGTCTGCGGGGAGGTTCATCGCGTGC
>JABSQW010000511.1 GCA_013215605.1 Myxococcales bacterium | reverse complement strand
GGTGATCTTCTGCGAGCCCAAGCTGGTGCTCTTCGACGTGTGCGAGGTGCCAGAGGGCGATTACGAGATCCCCATTGGCAAGGCGAACGTGGTGCGCGAGGGCAGCGACGTCTCGCTGGTCGGCATGGGGGCGACGGTCAAGATCGCGCTCGAAGCCGCGGAACTCCTGCAGGCGGAGGGAACCAGCGCAGAGGTGCTCGACCTGCGCTCGCTCGCCCCGCTCGACGAGGAGGCGATCCTCGCGACCCTCGAGAAGACCGGCAGCCTCGTGGTCGTCGACGAGTCGACGCCGCGCTGCGGAATCGCCAGCGACGTGGCCGCGCTGTGCGTCGAGCGCGGTTTCGATTTCCTCAACACCCCCGTGCGGCGCGTCACCGCGCCCCACACGCCGGTGCCCTTCAGCGGTGTCCTCGAGAAGGCGTTCGTGCCGAGTCGTGAGCGCGTCGTCGAAACCGTGCGCGAACTCGCTTGAGCGCCGCGCGCCCGCCAGGCGCCAGAGGTCGGGAGGGAACACCGTTGGCGACCGCGGTTGGGATGCCCAAGCTCGGCATCACGATGGAGGAAGGCACCGTCGTAGCGTGGCACGTCGAGTTGCACGGCCGCGTCGAACGGGGCGATCTGCTGCTCGTGATCGAGTCCGAAAAGGCCGAGGTGGAGATCGAAGCCACCGCGTCGGGGGTGCTGCGGCACATCTACGTCGACCCCCAGACGACCGTGCCCTGCGGAACACTCCTTGCCGCGATCGTGGACTCGCTCGACGAAGCCTTCGACGTCGAAGCGTTCCGGCAAACCCACGACCTCGCGCCCGCGGTCGAGCCGGCGCGGGTGCTGCCGTCGGCCGCGCCGCGGACGCCAGTCGACCGGCCGGCGCGCGCGGCAGGCGACCGCGTGCCGATCGCGCCGGCTGCGCGCAAGCGCGCTCGCGATCTCGGAATCGACGCGCGAAAGGTTCCGGGAACGGGACCCGGCGGCCGCGTCACGCGACAGGACGTCGACGCCTACGCGCAGGCTCGCGAGGCGCTGGTCGAGGTCGCCGACGGGGTCGCGCTCGAGGTGCTTCGTGCAGGTGAGGAAGAGGGGGACGTCGTGCTGCTCCTGCCCGGCTTCGGCACGGACGTGTCGGCCTTCACGCGGCAGATCCCCGCACTCGCAGGGACTCACCGCGTGATGGCGCTCAACCCGCGCGGTGTCGGCCTGTCCGATGCGCCCGAGCAGGAGGTGTATTCCGTTGCCCAGGCGGCCGACGACGCGGCCGCGGTGCTCGCGGGCCCCGCCCACGTCGTGGGGACGAGTCTCGGCGCCGCGGTCGCGATGGAACTCGCCCTCGCGCACCCCACAGTGGTCCGCTCGCTCACCCTGATCGCTCCCTTTGCCGAGGCCAACGGCCGCTTGCTCGCCGTCGCGGACGCGTGGGCACAGATCGCCGCCGAGTCCGGCCCGGAGTTGCTCGCCCGCGCGCTGCTTCCGTGGCTCTTCTCGGCGCCGTACCTCGAAGACGAGACTGCGCGCGCGCGCACCGTCCGCGGCCTGGCCGCGACCCTCGCGCGGGTGGCTCCCGCGACCCTGCCGCGCGTCGCCGCAGGCATGCGAGACTGGTCGGGAACCCGCAGCGGGGCGCTTGCGAAGCTCGCGGTGCCCACCCTCGTGCTCGCGGCGGGCGACGATCTGTTGACCCCGGACGCCGAGGCCGTCGCGGCTGCCATTCCGGATGCGCGCCTCGTCTCGATTCCGGGTGCCGGGCACGCATTGGGACTCGAAGCCCCGGACGCCGTCAACGCAGCCCTCTTCGAACATCTGGCTGCGGAGCGGTGAAGCAGTGAGACGCTCTAATAGATAGGGAGTTCGTGCCCCGTCTTCCGAGATGACGAGGAGCTGACCGAATGGAATTCGATCCCCAGGAGCTGAGCGCCATCGACGACCCGTACCCGGTCTTCGACGAGCTGCGGAAGAACCACCCCGTCTTCTACGGTGCCGAGCGCGAT
>JABSQW010000510.1 GCA_013215605.1 Myxococcales bacterium | reverse complement strand
TCTGCTGGTGCTCCGCCGCGAGCGCTTCGATCACCACTGCCGCCGGCTTCGAGGCCTCGCGCCGCGCGGCTACAGCGCCGCTGTCGGCGCAGCAGTCGCAGCGTCCGCACGCCGGATGATCGGTGTCTCCGGTGAAGTGCGCGCTGATCGCGCGCTGCCGACACTCGAGGCCGTTCGCGTACGCGGCCACTGCGGCAATCGCGGCGTCGCGTCGCTTCGCGAGCGCGGCGCTCCCGGAGCTGGCGGCTGCGAGTCGTCGCTGAGTGGCGAGGTCGCCGGGACCGAAGAAGAGCGTGCAGCGCGCGGGGTCGCCGTCTCGCCCCGCGCGCCCCGCCTCCTGATAGTAGGCCTCGACGCTGCCAGGAGACTGGAAGTGGACGATCACCCGAACGTCGGGAAGGTCGATCCCCATGCCGAAGGCGTTGGTGGCCACGAGGATCCGGGTGCGGCCAGCTTCGAACGAGATCTGGGCGCGCTCGCGCGCGAGACGGGTGCGCCCGGCGTGGTAGTGGCCCACCGGAAACCCATTACTCCTCAACGCCTTCGCGACGGTCTCCGTGGTCTTGCGCGTGCTGCAGTAGACGATGGCCCGACCGTCTCCTTGCCGATCGCGCAGGCCCGCGAGATCGAGCTCGGCCTCGAGGGCCGCGAGGCGGCTGCTCTGTGTGCGCAAGTGCTCGACGCCGAAGCGCAGATTCGGACGGTTGAAGTCTCCGCGGATCACCTTGGGCTCGCGGAGCATCAGGAATCTCTCGATCTCCTGCATCACGATGGGCGTCGCGGTTGCGGTGAGCGCGACCATTGGAGCGTCCACGACCTCGCGAAGCTCCTGGAGACGCAGGTAGTCGGGCCGAAAGTCGTGCCCCCACTGACTGACACAGTGGGCCTCGTCGATGGCCACGAGCGCGATTCGCACGAGCGCGAGCATCCTGCGAAAGCTCTCCTTGGCGGCCCGCTCGGGCGATACGTAGAGCAGCGCGAGCTCACCCCTCGAGAACGACCTCACCGTTTCCCGCTGCTCCGCCGCGACCTGATTACTGTGCAGAGCGGATGCGGCCACGCCACGCCCCTTCAATGCCGTCACTTGATCGTGCATCAGGGCAATCAGCGGCGACACCACGACCGTGGTACCGGCGCCTCGGCGGTTCGCGACCAACGCCGGCACCTGATAGCAGAGCGACTTTCCAGACCCCGTGGGCAGCAACACCAGGACGTCGCCGCCTCCGACCACGGCCGAGACGACTTCGGACTGCTGGGAACGAAAGTCGACGTGGCCGAACACATCGGCGAGCACCCGACGCGCTTCGCTCATCACACCCCCCGGCATCTCGACTGGTTACCACGCGCGTTGGCATCCTCCAAACAGGCCGAAACTCGTTCGAGACGTGGGCGTCAGCCTCGCACCGACTCCGTCGCGCGGCGGAGGAGAACGCCCACGCCGAGAGACAGCATCGGGATCCCGAATTCCTACGTCGCGAATCGCCACGAAACCGGGAATTCCCGCGTGGTAGTCTTTGCGGTTCGAGGTCGGCGCGCTCCGAGCTAGCGCACACGAACCACGGTGACGGCCCAGGAGTCCCCCCACGTGAAGCTCTACTTCTTCATCGTCGCGCCCAACCCGACCCGCGTCCGCCTCTACCTCGCCGAGAAGGAAGCAGCAGGGCATGCGATCCCCCACGAGCAGGTTCTCGTCAACCTCCTCGAAGGCGAGCAGAAATCGCCCGAACACCTCGCGCGGAACCCGCTCGGCAAGCTTCCGGTCCTCGAACTCGACGACGGCTCGTTCCTCACCGAGTCGGCTTCGATCATCGAATTTCTCGAGGAGATCCACCCGAAACCGCCGATGATCGGCACGCACGCGCCCGATCGCGCCCGGGTGCGCGAGCTCGATCGCATCGCCGATTTCGGCGTGCTCCTCCCGATCGCGCTGATCGTCCACGCGACGAACTCGCCACTCGGCATGCCCCCGAACCCCGAAGTCGCGGCGCACTCCCGCGCCGCGCTGCCGTTCGCGCTGGGCGTACTCGACGCCCGCCTCGCCGACGGACGATCGTTCCTCGCGGGTGATTCACCGTGCATCGCCGACGGAACGCTGGCGGCGGCGCTCCAGTTCGCCCGCTTCGGAAAGGTCGACGCCATCAGTGGGTATCCGAACATCACCCGCTGGGACCGCGACTACCGGAAGCGCGGACCCGTGAAGAGCGTACTGGTCGCCTGATCGCCCTTCAGTCCGCGGGCACTTCCGCCCCGTGAACGCCGAGATAGTGCGACGCCAGCTCGAGGTCCTGGTCGAGCACCCGGTTGATCTCGTAGATGCGCTCGTACGTCGTGTCCTTGATCGTCCAGCGGCCGTCGACCTTCAGGTATCGGTCCCAGTAGAGCGCCGTTCCCGTC
>JABSQW010000509.1 GCA_013215605.1 Myxococcales bacterium | reverse complement strand
TCTACAGTGTTTCTTCATCATTAGGAACATTTAAAATCGGATTTGTATTGTTTTCATATCAAACCATTTGTTTTTAACATAATTAAATCAACAAAAAACACACCTTTCATTGAAAATCAATAATTTTCATGTTTTTTGATGGTCTTTTGGTTTTTGTCACACTATTGAAAACCTATCCAAATATATATATGAACTATTGGAATTTGGAGTTGGAAAAAATAGAATTTTCAGTCTAAATAGAAACTTTTTAAAGTCAAATGATTTTTTTTCTGATAGTTTCATGATGCCAGTATGCACAAAAAATCCGTTTAATAAAGAGATATTCTAGATATTATAATCTATAGAAATTACTCTATATTAGACGGATTTTTTGTGCATACGGTCATCATTAAACTACGAGAAACAAAATATTTATAATATCGAAAATATCTACTTATTAGATGGATTGTTTGTGCATACTGGCATCATGAAACTATACACAACAGATATTTATTTTGACTTTAAAAACAAGAGATGGTGCGCCCAAACATTTCACTGTTTAAAAATTTCTAATTATACTGAAAATTCAATTTTTTTTGATTTTTAAAACTTTTGTAAAAAAAAGTAATATTTCTTTTCACTTTCAAACATTTCTAATTAGACTGAAAATTCTATTTTTTTTTCCAACTTAAAAGAAAAGATCTTTTGTATTTTGATCAAAGGAATGTTGGTTTTCATTTTTTTTCACTAATTCTTGCATCATTTTTTTTTGGTCCATATCAAAATAAAAAATCTTTTTTTTTAAATTGGAAAAAACTAGAACTTTTAGTCTAATTAGAAAAGTTTTAAGGCAAAAGCCACCAACATCCGTCATTCATCTAGACAAAAGCCACCATCTTCCTGTCAGGAGACTGGTAAATTGAATACTGTCGAGCTACTCTCGATGCGCATCTAACCACCACGATTTACAAAATTTCACAATTTATAAAACACATTTTACCAGCATGACATCTGCCTCGATTTTTCTGTGAGTGATTTCAAAATCACCAGCACACCAGATCATATAATTGATTTTTTGGATTTTTTTGAATTTTTTGTTGATCTCAACCAATACGTAATACCGCGCCAATGTTTTAACGCTTTCGAGATGGATGAATAAACTCATGCGCGATCGAAAGCTACCCTCAATGCGACTCTAATCACCACGAGTTACAAAATTTACAAATTTATGGAACACATTTTACCAACATGAAATCTGCCTCGATTTTTCTGTGAGTGATTTCAAAATCACCAGCACACCAGATCATATAATTGATTTTTTGGATTTTTGTGAATTTTTCGTTGTTCTCAACCAATACATAACTGGGCACCCCTTTTGTGGCCCCCCCCCAAAAAAGTTTTGGATAGTTTTGGAGAAGGCCCCTCTCCAAAACTAGGGGGGGGCCACAACATTTTTCTCCAAAACTTTTCGACAGAATTTCGTCATTTAAAGTGGATACAAAAAATGCAAAGAATTCTGAACACCGTAAATATGGGGGGTGGACCGTATTTTCGTTAGACAATTTTTTTTCTTCCGAGTAAAAAGTGCAAAAAATTTCTGGCTCGCTGCGCTCGCGTGAGAAAATCCAAATCTCCAAAAGTTTTTCGAGATTTGTTTTGGAGGGGGGGGTCTCCAAAACAAAATACCTCCAAAAGTTTTGGAGACCCCCCCTCTCCAAAACAGGGG
>JABSQW010000051.1 GCA_013215605.1 Myxococcales bacterium | reverse complement strand
GCGGAGAGGCCGTGGGAATCCGGGCGGACGTCGGCGTCGCGTCGGACTGCGAGCGCCTCGTGGCGGAAGCGCGGGATGCGTTGGGCCCCATCGACGTTTTGATCAACAACGCGGCGCTCACGTACTTCTCGGAGATCGCCGATTTCCGGCCCGACAAGTGGGAGCGTTCCTTCGCGGTAAACGTGCACGGTCCGTTCTTCCTGAGTCGCGCGGTGCTGCCGGAGATGCAGGAGCGCAGCAGCGGCGTGATCGTGAACATCACGAGTGGGGCATCGGGCGGACCAGGGCGCGGCCCCTACTCGGGTGAGCCCGCGGTGCGGGGAGGCGTGCTCTACGGCACCGCGAAGGCCGCCCTCGAGCGCTTCACCCAGGGGCTCGCCGAGGAGGTCTTCCCGAGCGGCATTTGCGTGGTGGCGCTCGCCCCCTCGGCGGTGGTGCCGACGCCGGGCACGGCCTTCCACGTCGACAGGTTCGACAGTTCCTTTCCCACCGAATCGCCGGAGATGATCGAGCGCGCGGCTGAGCTGCTCGCGACGGCGCCGCTCGACCGCGTGACCGGCCGCGTCTGTTACAGCCAGGAGATCCTGCTCGAGTTTGGCTGGATCGACGAGGGCCACGGCGCCGGCGTCGATCGACCCGGCTCGCCGTATTCGCAGATCTGAAGCTCGCTCGCAGACCGCTCGGCGCGCAACGTTCGGGTGCGAACCGCGGGAGGTCCTACTCCGACGGCCACTCGTTCCAGGCTCCGAGGCCCTCGAGGGCCAGCCCGTAGGAGAGGTTTTCCTGCAGGACCTGCTTGAGGAGCTGGGTGATCGCGAGGCGGGTGTAGCGGAGCGTGATGGCCGGGCGTTTCGCGAGATCGCGCGCGACCTCCCAGGCCCGGGCGGTCAACTGGTCGCGGGGCAGCACCTCGGCGACGAGCCCGAGGTCGAGCGCCTCCTGGGCGTCGAACTGCTTCCCCATCAGCAGGAAGTGACGACCGCGATTCATCCCGAGCAGCAGTGGCCAGATCAGGTGGACGCCGTCCCCGGGGACGGTGCCGTAGCGGAAGTGCGGGGCGTCCTTGAAGACGGCGTGTTCGCTGGCCAGCACGATGTCGCACAGCAGCGCGAGCTCCGCGTGGACCTTCGCCGGGCCGTTGACGGCAGCGATCATCGGAACCTCGACCTCGAGCAGGTTCATCAGCAGACGCCGCCCGTGGGCATGGATCTCGGCCCAGAGCTTCGGTGTCATCTCACGCACCCAGCTCTTGTCCAATCGCGCGATGAACTCGTCGCCGGCTCCCGTCAGGATGATCACCTTGTTGTCCGGGTCCGCGCCGATGTCGGCGAAGCAGTAACCGAGCTCGGTGTGCGGGCGGCTCCCCCAGTGGAGCGAGTCGCCCTGGCTGTGGAGCGTGAGCTCGAGGATGCCGTCTTCGCGCCGCATCGCGATGTGCTCGTAGGACGTCGAGTAGTCGTCGAAGCTCCGCATGCGGTAACCATAGCCCGAATTGCCGACGCCCCATCGAGGCTCACCNCGACGACGTGGGATNCGTAGTGGCGTTGAAACGGCGGGTTCNCCGTCGGCCGGGATTGATGAGGCTCTGGTGCCGGCGTTCGCTACGGGGTGGCGGCGGCGCGGATCGCCTGGGCGTCGAGTCCCCAGACGTCGGCCGCGTTCGTGCCGACGACACGCAGCGCGCGATCGTCGCCGAGCTTCTCGAACAGGGAGCGCATCACCCGGCCGCTCGAGCCGAGGTTGCCCTCGGGATGTGGATAGTCGATCGACCACAGCATGTGGTCGAGCCCGATCTCATCCGCCAGCACGACTCCGGCCGGGTCCTCGATGAACGTCGCGTAACACTGTCGGTGCCAGTAGTAGCTCGGGAGATGGCCCAGCTTCGGTCTCATCTCCGTCTCGTACGCCTTGTACTGCTTGTCGGCATCGAAGAGCGCGGCGGGCACCCAGCTGATGCCACCCTCGGTAAAGACCACCTTCAACTCGGGATGTCGATCCAGGATTCCCGAGAACACGAGCAGGCACCAGAGCTCGCGAAACGGCTGGAGGGCCACGGTCAACGACGTCCCGAGCGCTCCGCGGCCCCGCATGCTGCTGCTCGCACCCACGTGAAACGACAGCGGCAGTCCACTCGCCTCGAGCGCATCCCACAGCGGCTCCATGGCCGACGCGTTGTAGCGCACGTCCTTGGGGTAGCAGGGCAGCTGTACGCCGATGAAGCCGAGGTCGCGGAGCTTCGCGAGGGAGTCCGCCGTCGCCTCGGGGCGGTGCAGGGTCGGCAGCACGGGCACACCGTACACGCGCCCGGGAGCGCCGAGCTGCCAGGCCGCGAGCCACTCGTTGTAGGCGTCGAGGCAGCGGGAGAGAAACTCCTTGTCCTGGACCTGGCCGAACAATCCCATGCAGCGGCCGGCATACACGATGCTCGCGTGCACGCCTTCCGCGTCCATGTCGGCCAGCCGGGCATCCAGGCTGCCCATCCCCTCCCTGCCTTCGACGATGAGGCTGTTGAATCCCGGCGTGTCGCACGACTGACCGTCGATGCTGAGGTGGAAACCCGCAGCATCCCGCGTGATCCGCGGTGCGCGGTCCCGGTCGGCAGGCGCCATGTGCTCGATCCACAGATCCGGCTCCATCAGGTGATCGTCCGCGGAGATGACCGCCATCGCATCCGGCGGAACCCAGTCCGTCCGGGGGATGACGCGGTCCACGGGCCACGGTGTGCTCATGCCGGTTGACGCTGACATGTCGCTCCTCCGCTGCGAATGAGGTCCGCAGCATAACCCGGCGGCTGCCCTTCGCGTATTCTCCGCTTCACGCCCCACGAGGTTCCCATGAACCGCATCACTTCCAAGACGTTCCGTTTCCTCGGTGAGCTCGCCAGGAACAACGACCGCGACTGGTTCAACGCGAACAAGGAGCGCTACATCGAGGAAGTGCGCGAGCCGCTGTGCGCGTTCATCGAGGCCTTCGCGCCGAAGCTCGCAACGATCGACCCCCAACTGGTCGCCGACTCCCGGCCGAACGGGGGGTCGCTGCTCCGCGTCTACCGCGATACGCGCTTCACGAAGGACAAGCGTCCCTACCACTCCAACGCCGGGATCAGCTTCCGGCACATCCGCGGCAAAGGCGTCGTGGCCCCCGAGATCTACCTCCACATCGAGCCCGGCGCCGTCTATGCGTCGGCCGGCATGTGGAACCCCCCCGCGGAGTCGCTGAAGCGGATCCGCGACGCGATCGTCGATCAGCCGGAGCGCTGGAAGCGCCTGCGCGGCGGCCTCGACGAGTACGACGACGCGCTCAAGCGCACTCCGCGCGGTTACGATCCCGAGCACCCCCTCGCGGAAGACCTGAAGAACAGGAACTTCACGCAGAGCACGGACTTCACCCAGAAGGAAGCCGGCGCACCGGGCTTTTCGAACCAGCTCGCACGCTCCTGCAGGCGGGCCGCCCCCCTGATGGAATTCCTCGCGTACGCGGTCGACGCGGGCTCGCTGCGTTCGTCCGGGAGTCGCCGAGACGGCTGATGACTTCTGGCGACAAAAGGAGCCGAGCGGAGAGATCGACGGGAAAGATATACTGGGTAGATGGCGCGCGTCACAGCTCTCTTGATCGCGCTCGTCGTGCTACCGATCGCGTCATCCGCTTCGTCGCCGGGAAAAGCTGCAACCCCGCACCCCGATGTTCTGTTCATCCTCATCGATGACCTGAACGACTGGGCGGGGTATCTCGGCGGGCATCCGCAGGCGCAGACTCCGCACATCGATCGGCTCGCCGCACGCGGCGCGGCGTTCACGAACGCGCACGCGTCCGCGCCGATCTGCAATCCGTCGCGTACCGCGATCTTTACCGGACTTCGACCCACCACGACGGGCGTGATCAACAACGCTACGGACTGGACGAAGATCGAACCGCCGCTGCCGACGTTCCCTCGCGCATTCGGTCGCGCGGGATACCTGCGCGTCGCCCTGTCCAAGATCTACAACTATCACCAGGCGAGCGACTGGGACCACTATCAGCCCGGTATCTACTCACCCGCGTCGAACCGATCGAGGGTGATCGCGACGTTTCAATTCGGTCCGATCGACGCTCCCGACGCCGATTTCGCCGATCACCGAACGGTCGTC
>JABSQW010000508.1 GCA_013215605.1 Myxococcales bacterium | reverse complement strand
TCGCCCCCCGTGCGCGCCTGGTTCGACGGGCGCAACCGCCGGGTCGCCGCGATCCTGCGCCTCGACCCTCTGCGCCTGCGCGAGCGCTTGCCGAAGGCGGTCGTCCACTTCCTCTTCGCGAAGCTCGCCGTGCTCGTCCGCTGGCTCGGGCGTCGCACCGGCGGGCTGCCAGACGTCACCTGGCGCGACTTCCCGATCGGGCCGCCGGCAGACGACTGTCTCGATCTGCTGGCGGTGTGCCGGCGACCCCGAGCGGCTCGGAGTCCGGCCGCCGAAGCGTAGGCCGCGCGCGAGGTCGTCGAGCCGACCTCAGTGCAGCGGCCCCAACCACAGCGGCGCGCCGGCCGTCCCAGCGTCCGCTTCGAAGACGCGCTCGGCTCGGTAGAGGGCCAGGCGCGCGCGCACCGCGACGGCCTCCCGCCCGCTCGGGGCAAGGCGCGCCAGGGCTCGCTCCGTGGTCGCCACCGCGTCTTCGAAGCGCCCCGCCGACGCGTACGCCGCCGCGAGGGCGTCGAGCACGGCGGCGTCGCCGCCGGCGTCGCTGAGTTCGGCGGCCCGCCGCGCGATGCGCACGGCCTCGCTCGAATCGCGCAGCGCGGCGCGCGGGTGCGTGGCGAGAATCCACGCCACGTCGCGCATCGCCGGCGTGTAGACCGGCTGCAGCGACATCTCGTGGCGCAGGGCTTCGATCGCCGCTTCGAAGCGTCCGACCTTGACGAGCGCCCTGCCGAGGTTGTGGTGCAGATAGGGGAGCCCCGGCATCGCTTCGACACTGACTTCGAACAGGGCCACCGCCTCGTCGAACTCGCCCGCGGCGTAGAGCGCACTCCCGAGATTGTTCTGCGCCTCGATGTAGTCGGGCTTGAGTCGAAGCGCCTGCCGGAAGTGCGCGATCGCCTCGGCTCTGCGACCCGCATCGCGAAGCGCGTTTCCGAGCACGAGGAAGCCGCGCGGGTTGCGGGGAACACGCTCGACGACCGTGGTCCAGAGGTCGATCGTCGTCCGGTAGTCGCGCATGCGGGTGACCGTTGCGGCGGACAGTGCGAGCACACTGATCGCGACGCCGGCCACGAGGCCCGCTCGGCCGATCCGTTCGCGGAGCAGCGAGGTCCCGCCGAGGACGATCATCAGGAGCGGTGCCGCGAGGGGCAGGTGCATGCGCCGCTCCGCGCCGACCTCCCCCACCACCGGCACCACGCTCGAGGTCGGGCTCAGGATCGCGAAGAAGCACAGCCCGAGGAAGCCGATGGCCATGCGCGCGCGCAGGTCCCGTCGCCAGCCGCTCGCGTACGCGAAGACGCTGGCGACGAAGCACGCCGCGACCCAGAGCGACGGCAGCGCCGACTCGGCGAGCGTGACCGGCGCGTAGTCGCCGTAGTCGAGGATCTGCTGGACCGGCCACACCACGAGCCGCAGGTAGTGGCTGATGATGATCCCCTGAGCGAGCAGATAGTCGATGGGGGAGACGCCGAGCGAGAAGCCCATCCGCATCGTCTGGTAGTCGGGACCGGTGAGCACGAGGATCGCCAGCAGCGCCCAGGTTGCGGCGAGCCCGGCGTAGAGAGCGGGCCGGTTGCGCAGGGCCGCTCCAAACGTACCCGCGAAGAGCACCTGGTCGTGGACGAGCACCACGACCGGCGCCACCACCATCACCTCCTTGCTCCCCATTCCGAGCGCGCAGGCGGCGACTGCCGCGAGCTGCCAGCGCCTCGCCCACGCCGGCGAGGGGGCCGACTGCGCGCGCATCGACGCGTACAGGGTGAGCAGGAGAAAAAGGCTCATGAGCGCATCGCTGCGCTGCGTCACGTAGCCGATGACCTCCGAGCCGAGCGGGTGCACGAGCCACAGGAGCGCGCACGCGAAGGCCAGGGCGTCGATCTCGCCCGCGCTCCGCGCCGGCAGCCTCGGCGAGGCCAGGCTTCTGCGCACCACGCCGAAGAGCGCGAGGCCCGTGAGGATGTGGACCGCGAGATTGCCGACGCGGAAGCTCGCGGGGCTCATGCCGCCGGCCGCGTAGCTGAGCGCCAACGTCAGGCTGGTGGTGGGCCGCCCCGCCACGGGCGCCGTCGGGGGCGCCGACATCGCCTCACTGAGCGGCCAGAGCACGCGGACGTTCGGGTTCTTCGCGATCGCCGAACTGTCGTCCCACACGAACGGGACGCCGAGGCTCGGCGCGTAGAGCGCGAACCCCAGCGCCAGGAAAACCGGCGCGGCAATGCGAACTAGCATTCGGGGTTCACCCGACGTCTACCAGCGCGAGGCGATCCCCCCAGCGCTCCTTCACCGCGCGCAACAGGCCCCGCGAGCGGCGCAGCTCCGGATCGCGGGACAACGTCTCCTGTGCGGCCTCGCGCGCGGTGACGATGTGGCGCGCGTCGCGCAGCAGATCGGCGATGCGCAGGTCGGGGAGGCGCCCGTGTTGGCGCGTGCCGAGGAACTCGCCGGGACCGCGGATGCGCAGGTCGGCCTCGGCGATCTCGAAGCCGTCGGTGGTCTCGAGGAGCGCGCGCAGCCGCGCCTCGCTGTCTTCCGTGCTGCCGCGAGCTACGAGCACACACAAGCCGGGTCGCTCGCCGCGACCGACGCGCCCGCGCAGCTGGTGGAGCTGCGCGAGACCGAATCGCTCGGCGTGCTCGATCACCATCAGTGTGGCTCCAGGGACGTCGACTCCCACCTCGATCACCGTGGTCGAGACGAGCACGTGGGTCTCGCCGCGCTCGAAGCGCGCCATGGCCTCGGCCCTCTCGGGACGCGCGAGGCGGCCGTGGACGAGTGCCACCTGGACGTCTGGAAACGCGCGAGCGATGACCTCGGCGGAATCCGCCGCGGCGCGCAGGTCGAGCTTCTCCGACGCCTCGATGAGCGGATACACGACGTACACCTGCTCGCCACGATCGACCGTGGCGCGCATGAGTTCGACCACGCGGCGCCCTTCACCCGATCGCACGAGCAGCGTCTTGACCGGACTGCGCCCGGGCGGCAGCTCGTCGATCACCGAGAGATCGAGATCCCCGTGCACCGTGAGGGCGAGCGTGCGCGGGATCGGTGTCGCCGTCATGACGAGCGTGTGCGGGAGGCAGTCGCGCTCGTCGCTGGCGCCGGCCTTCGCGGCCAGGGCCGCGCGCTGCTTCACGCCGAAGCGGTGCTGCTCGTCGGTGATCACGAGCGCGAGGCGCTGGAACGCCACCGCGGCCTGCACGAGGGCGTGGGTACCGACTACGACGCCGATCCGCCCGGCTGCGAGGTCGCGGCGGACCGCGTTGGCCTCGGCGCGCGGAAGCGACGACGTCAGCAGCGCGATGCGCAGACCCTGGTGCTCGCCCGCCTGGTCGGCCAGGCGTGACAACGTGCGCTCGTGCTGCTCCGCCAGCAGCTCGGTGGGTGCCATCAGCGCGGTCTGCGCTCCGGCGTCCGCGACGGCGACCGCCGCCAGGAAGGCCACCGCCGTCTTTCCGCTCCCGACATCGCCCTCGAGCAGGCGGTTCATCGGCGCCGCGCGGCCGAGATCGCCCAGAATCTCTCCCCACGCGCGTCTCTGGGCGCGCGTGAGGGCGAAGGGCAGCTTCGACTCGGCGGTCGCCATACGCGGACCGTCGGGTGCAATGGGAATGCCGCGATCCTCCGATCGCTGCGCCCGGCGCAACGCGAGTCCCACCTCGAGGAGATAGAGCTCCTCGAGGACGAGCCGCGTGCGGGCCGGATCGCGGCCCTCGAGGAGGGCGGTGAGATCGCCGTCGGGCGACGGGGCGTGCAGGCGGCGCAGAGCCTCCGCGGGGTCCGGCAGACCCAGCCGCGACGCCGTGGTCTCGGGCAGGTACCCCGATACCAGGTCCGCATAGTGGGATACCGCGAAGTCGATGAGGCGCCGCACGGAACGCGGGTTCATGCCGTCGGGAATCGAATAATCGGGAACGATGCGGCCCGGGGGATCCGCTTCTCCATCGCGGACCGGCTCGATGTCGGGGTGCTGGAGCTCGAGGGAGAAGCGGTAGCGCTTCACGGTGCCGGTCACGAGGAAGCTCCGGTCGACTGCGGCCAGCTTCGCGATCGCCTCGCCACCGCGGAACCACTTGAGGGTGACGCTGCCGGTCTCGTCGTCGACCACGGCCTCGAAAGTGCGCCCGCCCCAGCTCCGGAAGCCGGGGCGCCCGCTGAATCGGGATGCCTTCACCGTGGCGACGAAGCTCACGCGCCGCCCCACTTCGAGGTCCGCGATCTTCGAGAGCGAACGGCGGTCGTCGTAGCGAAGGGGCAGGTGGAAGAGCAGGTCGGAGACGCTGCGCAGACCGCGCTGGGCGAGCGTCTCGGAGCGGCGCGGGCCGATGCCGGGCAACACCGAGCACGACCGGGCGAGAGCGGAGGCCCCGAAGGCATCCTCGGAGAGCGTGCGAAGACGCTGGCGCGCGCGCTCGACCTCGCGCCGCCGCGTGTCGCCTGGGAGAGGCTTCGCGAAGGGCTTCGCCACGGCGGCGAGATCCCTGCGCACGTCCTTCGGAATCGCGAGGACGCACGCGCGTTCGAGCGCGCCGACTACCACCTTCTCGAGGTCCCGGAGTTTGTCGATGTTTGCGAAGTCGTCCCGAGCGGCGAACTCGAGAGGCGACAGCGCGGCCTCGAGCGCCGACTGGAAGGGACTGCTTGCCAAAGAACGCTCCGACGGGACCCGGCACCCTCGTTGAAGGTAGCTCAGGCTCGGCCGGGTCAGTTCTCGAGCGCGTCGTGGATCGCGCTCCGCGTCCTGCCGCTCTTCGCCCCCGGCCCAGATCCATGCGTCGCCGAGGAGCTCCATCGGATCCCGCCGAATCCAGCGGTCGAGCGCGCCGCTGGGCTGCACGAACGTCCCGGTCCGGCTCGCCAGCGCGCGGCCCCCCTGCGGCGATATGATGGAGCCACGGGATTCTTCGAACGGGAGACGAGCCATGGCACACGAGGTCGTAATTCGGGGCGGACGGGTGGTGGACGGAACCGGGCGCGAGCCCTTCGCGGCCGATGTCGCCATCGACGACGGGCGAATCACCGGCGTCGGCCCGAACATGGCACCGGGGCGCCGCGAGATCGACGCGCGCGGCCTGGTGGTCACGCCGGGCTTCGTCGACATCCACACGCACCTCGACGCGCAGATCGGCTGGGACCCCTACCTAACACCGCTGTCGTGGCACGGCGTGACCACGGCGCTGCTCGGAAACTGCGGCGTCACGTTCGCGCCCTGCCGCCCGCCCGATCACGAGCTCCTGGCCGGCATGATGGAGACGGTCGAGGACATCCCTCGCAACGCCATCCTCACCGGCCTGCCCTGGAGCTGGGAGAGCTATGGCGAATACCTCGACGCCCTCGAAGGGTTGGATCCCGCCATCAACGTCGCGGGGTTGGTGGGTCACTGTGCCGTGCGCTTCTACGCGATGGGCGAGCGGGCCGTCGACGAGCAGCCCAGCGAGGCCGATATCGAGGCGATGGCCGAGGTGGTCGGCGCCTCCCTCGAGGCCGGCGCGCGGGGCTTCTCGACGTCGCGCATCATCGGCCACGTGCTGCCCGACGGTCGCGACGTCCCGGGCACGCACGCGAGCCACACCGAGCTCGTGCGCATCGCCCAGGCCGTGAAGGCCGCCGGCGGCGGCCTCATGCAGAACGTCCTGAACCTCTCCGGGGACTTCGAGGGAGAGATGAATCTCCTGCGCGAAGAGGCCGAGGCTACCGGCGACCGCGTGCTGTTCAGCCTCACCGCCGGTCGCTCCGACACCTCCGGCCGGCGCACCGCCGAGTTCGTCGCCGAGATGCGCGCCGACGGCCACGACATCAACGCCGTCGTCATCCCGCGCACCAGCGGCTTCCTCTTTGGTCTGGTCAACACCCTTCCCTTCCTCGGCAAGGGCTGGAAGCGACTCGCCGCGATGCCCTTCGGCGAACGCCTGCGGGCGATCGACGAGCCGGCGTTCGTCGCGGAGCTCGTCGGGGATGCCAGCCCGTTGTTCCACGCTTTCGCCCCGCCCGAGCTCTTCTGGCTCGGCGACGGCGATACGCCCGACTACGGCTTCGGCCCCGACGTCTGTCTGCAGACCCTCGCCGACGAAGCCGACGAGACGCCGGCCGAGACCTTCCTGCGCTTCGCGCGCGAGTCGAAGGGACTGGCGCTCTTCGAGGCCCGCATGTTCAACCCGAACATGAAGGCTCTCGCGACACTCCTCGGCCGCGACGACGGCTTCGTCCTGCCCGGTCTCGGCGACGCCGGCGCCCACGTGGGTCAGGTGATGGACTCCGGCTGGTGTTCGTTCGTCCTCTCCCACTGGGTGAAGGAGCAGAAGCTCTTCTCCCTCGGCGAGGCGGTCCGCCGCATGACCTCGGCGCCCGCCCGCCTCATCGGCGCCGACGACCGCGGCCGCCTCGAGCCGGGACTGCGCGCCGATGTCAACGTGATCGACAGCGGCGCCGTGCGCGAACACATGCCCGAGTACGTTCACGACTTCCCGGGCGGTGCGGGCCGCTTCGTCCAGCGCGCCAGCGGCTACAAGGCGACATTCTGCAACGGCGAGCAGATCCTTGCCGACGACGAGCACACCGGGGCGCGTCCCGGGGAGGTGCTGCGCGACTGAGGTCGCGGGGATCTAGGAGTATTCCGTCGCTTCCGCGAGCCGGAAGAACCCGACTTCGCTCGGGGGTATGATCTGGTATAGGTTCAATAGGGTCCCGAGACGCTGGCGGTGAGCCCGAGCCACGCACCCCAAGGAGAAAAAACATGGCGGCCGACCTCTTCGATCGCTTCAAGGTCATCGACACGGACACCCACATCACCGAGCCCGCGGACGTCTGGACCTCGCGGGTGGCGAGCAAATGGGGTGACCTCGTCCCCCACATCCAGAAGCTCGACGGGCGCGACTTCTGGATGATCGGCGACGAGATGTGCGGCGGCCCCGGCTTCTACACCATGGCGGGCTTCGACGGGACGTTCCCCGATGTCCCCACCGGCTACGACGACATTCCGGCCAGCTCCCACGACGCCAAGGCCCGCCTCGGTCTGATGGACGAAGAGGGCATCTACGCCCAGATCCTCTACCCCAATTTCGGCGGCTTCGGCTCGGGGGGGTTCCTGCGATTGAAGGAGCCCGAGCTCATGCTCGAGTGCGTTCGCGCCTACAACGACTTTCTTCTCGAATGGTGCAGCGAAGATCCCAAGCGCCTGATCCCCGTCATGGCGACGCCGTTCTGGGATGTCGACGCGACCGTCAAGGAGATCGAGCGCAGTGCCGCGAAGGGCCACAAGGCCGTCCTGGGAGCCGGCCAGCCGCAGGACTTCGGCCAGCCCGTGGTCGCGCACAAGCACTGGGATCCCGTGTGGGCCGCCGCTCAGGACGCGGGCCTCTCGATCAGCTTCCACATCGGCGGCGGCGACCTCTCCGATCTGATGAACGACCCGGGCGAGATGGGCATCCGGGCGAACTTCTCGAGGGCGGGCGCGCTGACCTTCATGGCGAACCAGACCTGCATCGCCCAGCTCATCTTCGGCGGCGTCTGCCATCGCTTCCCGAAACTCGACTTCGTGTCCGTCGAGAGCGGAGCCGGTTGGCTGCAGTCCACCATCGAGGCGTTCGATTGGCAGTGGATCAACGGACAGGTCACGAAGGAGCACCCGGAATACGATCTGCTCCCGAGCGAGTACTTCCGGCGCCAGATCTACGGCTGCTTCTGGTTCGAGAACGTGGGCATCCAGACCGCCCTCGAGCAATTCCCCGACAACATGATGTGGGAGACGGACTTCCCGCATCCGACCTGCCAGTACCCGGGGCCGACGAGTTCGGCGCAGCGCCCCCGCGAGTACGCGGAGATGGCGCTCGGCAAGCTCCCCGACGAGACCCTGGCAAAGGTTCTCCACGACACGCCGGCCAGGATCTACGGTATCGAGTAGCTCGCCAGCCGGGTCAGCCGATGTCGCTCAGCTCGTCGAGGCCCTCGATGCCTTCGTAGGGGTTGCTCGGGCTGCGCCTCGCCTCGATGTCGCCGAATCGCACGGCCGCAGCGTCCGGCGTGATGTCGTGCGTGAAGATCCAGAAGCGGTCATTGCGCATCGCGTCGACGATGTCGCTCGCGACGTCGTCGGGCGAGATGCCCATCGCGGCGATGGCTTCGCGCAGCGGCGCGATAGTCGCCGTCTGCGACGGGGTCGCCTCGGCGCCGTCGTCGCGATTGCGCTCGGATTCGAAGATCCTGGTGCGCACGAGGTTGGGGCACAGGCAGTGCACGCTCACGCCACTGCCCTCGAGCTCGCGGTAGAGCGATTCCGTCAACCCGACCACCGCGTGCTTCGTAGCGCTGTACATGCCGAGCACCGAGCTCGTGACGAGGCCGGCCTCCGAGGCCGTGTTGATGATGTGGCCTTCGCCGGCGTCGCGTAGCACCGGCCCGAAAGTGGTGACGCCGTAGGCCACGCCGAGCAGGTTGACGTCGACGATCCAGCGCCAGTCGGCCGGTGTGGTGTCGAGCATCGGACCGGCCGGGGCGACGCCGGCGTTGTTCATCACGACGTACACGCCGCCGAAGTGCGAGAGCGTCTTGTCGCGCAGGGCCGCCACGGCGTCGGGGTCGCGCACGTCGCACTCCACGCCCAGCACGTCGCCCCCCGTTTTGGAGAGGCGCGTCACCTCGCGGTCGAGGCTCTCGGGCTCGACGTCGGCGAGTACCACGCTCATGCCTTCGCCCAGCAGGCGCCGGGCAACACCGAGGCCGATGCCGCTCGCAGCGCCCGTGATGACCGCCACACGATCCTTCAGATCTCGCATCTTCGAAGCCTCTCCCCTGGGACGTTCTCTCGAACCCGGCACCGATCCACCGCTCTCGCTCGCGCCGATCAGCCGAGTGAGAGCTCTCGGGCCGTTTCCTCGAGAAAGCGGATGACGGCGTCCTGGCTGCCGGCGTTCGCCATGTCCTC